>NZ_JBSGVS010000011.1:88896-155568 GCF_053608565.1 Streptomyces sp. NPDC055025 | reverse complement strand
GACGCCGGTCAAGGCGTCCGGGCCCCTCTGTGTGCCTGTGGCCCTGAGACGGGCCTCTGTGCCGCGTGCCGCCCCGGGGGTCGGTACGTCCGTACGTCCCGTCCCTGAAGGGTGCGGTTCAGGCGGGCTGGTGCGTGGCGACCAGCGCCACCGCCGCCACCAGCAGGACGAGCAGCGTCAGCAGGGCCACCGGGCTCAGGCCGCCCAGGGGGCCCTGCTGCTGAAGTCGCTCCCTGTTGGCACGGCAGACGCGGCACCTGCCCTCGCTGACGGGTCCCGCGCAGTTGGCGCACACCAATCGGTCGTAGGTCATGCGCATTCCTCCTCACCGCGCGGCGGAGCCGCAGCCAGTGTCTCTCCGCTCAACGCTCCGGGAAACACGATCGTTCCCCACCCCACTGTGCCAGTTCCCGACGCTTTCGGCGCGGCCGGTGGCATACCGGCGGGCCCATCACCGCTGGCGGTCACCGCGCATCCGTGATAAAGCGCCCCAAGACCGGACGTACCGCCGGTGCCCGTCCCGTCCCAACCCCGGACGCGGACTGCGCGGCCCTGTCCGCTTCGCGTAAGGTCTCGCACACCTACTGCCTCACTCCCCACCCTCTCCCTCACCCACTCCCGTACTCCCGTATCTTCCGGCCGACCGTGTGTGGTGCATCCCGTGATCCGATTCGACAACGTCTCCAAGACCTATCCGAAGCAGAACCGTCCGGCCCTGCGTGATGTCTCCCTCGAAATCGAGAAGGGGGAGTTCGTCTTCCTGGTCGGCTCGTCCGGCTCCGGCAAGTCGACCTTCCTGAGACTGCTCCTGCGTGAGGAGCGCACCAGCCACGGCATGGTGCATGTCCTCGGCAAGGACCTCGCGCGCCTGTCCAACTGGAAGGTGCCGCAGATGCGCCGCCAGCTCGGCACCGTGTTCCAGGACTTCCGGCTGCTGCCGAACAAGACCGTCGCCGAGAACGTGGCCTTCGCCCAGGAGGTCATCGGCAAGTCCCGCGGCGAGATCCGCAAGTCCGTCCCCCAGGTCCTCGACCTCGTCGGTCTCGGCGGCAAGGAGGACCGGATGCCCGGCGAGCTCTCCGGTGGTGAGCAGCAGCGCGTCGCGATCGCGCGGGCCTTCGTCAACCGTCCGCTGCTGCTGATCGCGGACGAGCCGACCGGAAACCTGGACCCCCAGACCTCCGTCGGCATCATGAAGCTGCTGGACCGTATCAACCGCACAGGCACCACCGTCGTGATGGCGACCCACGACCAGAACATCGTCGACCAGATGCGCAAGCGTGTGATCGAGCTGGAAAAGGGCCGGCTGGTGCGCGACCAGGCGCGCGGCGTCTACGGCTACCAGCACTGAGCACCGAAAGCTGAATCGAAAAGCTGAAAGGACGCCATGCGCGCCCAGTTCGTCCTGTCGGAGATCGGCGTCGGTCTCCGTCGCAATCTCACGATGACCTTCGCCGTCATCGTCTCCGTAGCCCTCTCGCTCGCCCTGTTCGGCGGCGCGCTGCTCATGCGCGACCAGGTCAGCGTGATGAAGGACTACTGGTACGACAAGGTCAATGTCTCCATCTTCCTCTGCAACAAGTCCGACGCGACGACCGAGCCCAAATGCGTCAAGGGCGCGGTCACGGGTGAGCAGAAGAAGCAGATCGAGACCGATCTGAAGAAGATGGACATCGTCGAGACGGTCCATTACGAGACGGCCGACGAGGCGTACAAGCACTACAAGGAGAAGTACGGCGACTCCCCGATCGCCGGCTCGATCACCCCGGACCAGCTGCCGGAGTCCTTCCGGGTCAAGCTCAAGGACCCCGAGAAGTACCAGGTGGTGGCGACGGCCTTCGCGGGCCGGGACGGGGTCGAGTCCGTCCAGGACCAGCGGGACATCCTGGAGAACCTCTTCTCCCTGATGCAGGGCATGAATGTCGCGGCGCTGTGTGTGATGGCGCTGATGCTCGTCATCGCGCTGATGCTGATCGTCAACACCGTTCGGGTGTCGGCGTTCAGCAGGCGCCGGGAGACGGGGATCATGCGGCTGGTGGGCGCCTCCAGCTTCTACATCCAGATGCCGTTCATCATGGAGGCCGCGTTCGCCGGACTGATCGGCGGTGTGGTCGCCTGCGTGATGCTGATCCTGGGCCGCTACTTCCTCGTCGACAACGGTCTCGCCCTCGCCGACAAGATGCAGCTCGTCAACTTCATCGGCTGGGACGCCGTGCTCGCCAAGCTTCCGCTGGTGATCGCGATCGGTCTGCTGATGCCCGCCGTGGCCGCTTTCCTCGCGCTGCGCAAGTACCTCCGGGTGTGACAAGCGCCCCTGGCCGCGTCGGGGCAAGCCTCCTTCGGTTGTCCCGTGTTGTCCTAGACTCAACGCCATGTCAGGTTCCGAGTCGCACCATGGATCCTGCGGTTTCCGCCGCGGGGCGGCCCTGACAGTGCTGTTCGCGAGTGTCCTCGCCACGGCCGCCGCGACGGACTCGCTGCCGCGCGCCGAGGAGAGGACGGCCCGCGTCCCCGCCAGGACCGTCGCCGCCACGGCCGACCGGGAAGAGGTCGCCAGGGCGGCGGCCGAGGCCATGGCCGACGGGAAGTCCGCCACGGAGGCGGCCGAGGAGGTCGTCAGCCGCAGCGGCGACCGCTGGGGCGCGGTGTACGACAAGGACCAGTACGAGGAGTTCGAGCAGGCCCTCGACGGCACGTACACCGGGGTCGGGATCGGCGCCAGGCGGACGGCCGACGGGCTGATCGAGGTGACCCGGGTCCAGCCCGGTGGCCCGGCGGCCGAGGCCGGTATCGGGGCCGGCGACATCATCAGGACCGTCGACGGCGCGGGTGTCGCGCGACGGCCCGTGACCGAGGTCATGGCGCTGCTGCGCGGGGATACGAGGAGCCCGGGTGCGCGGGCCGCGTCCGGGACGGGGACCCGGGCGTCCGGATCGGGCACCGCGGGATCCACGGCCGCCGCCGTCGGGACCACCGTCGTCCTGGAGCTGGAGCGGGACGGGCACGCATGGTCGGAGAGCCTGCGCCGCGCCAGGCTCACCACCGGGTCCGTCACGGTCGACCGTATCGCCGGCGGTGTGCTGCGGATCACGGTCGAGGCGTTCACCAAGGGCTCGGGCAAGCGGGTACGGGACGCGGTGCTCGGCGCGCCCGAGGGCGTCGGCGTCCTGCTCGATCTGCGGGGCAACGCCGGAGGGCTGGTCACCGAGGCCGTCACGGCCGCCTCCGCCTTCCTCGACGGGGGCCTGGTCGCCACGTACGACATACGAGGTGAGCAGCGCGCCCTGTACGCGGCTCCCGGCGGTGACACCGGCCGGCCCGTGGTGGTGCTGGTCGACGGCGGCACGATGAGCGCCGCCGAACTGGTCACCGGCGCCCTCCAGGACCGCGGGCGGTCCGTCACGGTCGGCTCGCGCACCTTCGGCAAGGGTTCCGTGCAGATGCCGAGCCGGCTGCCCGACGGCTCCGTCGCCGAGCTGACCGTGGGTCATTACCGCACTCCGGCCGGCCATGGTGTGGACGGCCGCGGCGTCACCCCGGATCTGCTGGTGAGCGAACGCGCCCAGGAGCGGGCCACGACGGTGCTGAGCGGTCTCGGCGGCACACGGTAAAGAAGTTGCGCCGGGGTGCGAAAATGGCGGGACTATGGCTAAGGAAACAGGGCGCAAACTGATCGCGCAGAACAAGAAGGCGCGGCACGATTACCACGTTCTCGACACCTATGAGTGCGGTCTCGTGCTGACCGGCACCGAGGTGAAGTCCCTGCGCCAGGGGCGGGCCTCACTGGCGGACGGTTTCGTCCAGATCGACGGGCACGAGGCCTGGCTGCACAACGTGCATGTGCCCGAGTACAGCCAGGGCACCTGGACGAACCACACCGCCCGGCGCAAGCGCAAGCTGCTGATGCACCGCGCCGAGATCGACAAGCTGGAGTCCAAGTCGCAGGAGTCGGGTCACACGATCGTGCCCCTGGCCCTGTATTTCAAGGACGGCCGGGCCAAGGTCGAGATCGCGCTGGCGAAGGGCAAGAAGGAGTACGACAAGCGCCAGACGCTGCGCGAGAAGCAGGACCGCCGTGAGACGGACCGCGCGATCTCGGCGGTGAAGCGCCGCCAGCGGGCGTGAGCGACGGAGCCGGGCGCCCGTTGGTGCTCCGTCGGTGTCGGTGCCTCGTCGGTGCCCCGTCGGCGGAATACGCTGGCACCGTCGTGCGCTGATCACGTACGATGGGTTCGTACCCCACAGCGGGTGCGTGCTTCGAGAATCAACGATTGAAAACTCAACATGGGGATGATCGGTTTCGACAGCGGATGTCGAAGCAGGGGAAGCGAGCCGAGGAAGCGGCAATGATCTCGTTAACCATATGTCGCAAACAATAATCGCCACTTCTAAGCGCGATTCCTCCGCCTTCGCTCTCGCTGCCTAATCAGCAGCTAGCGAAGACTCCGCGGAGTGTCAGCCCGGGGCTGTTCCCGACCCGGATCCTGGCATCAACTAGGGAACTAAACCACTGAGCCCGGTCACGGGGAGCAGCGGGAAACCAAACAGTGACTGAGCCCGTCGGAGACTTGTCCGCGTGATCTCCGGGGCTGAGAAAAGCGAAGCGGACTGCGCTCGGAGAAGTCCTGGTTCCGCACCGTTGGACGCGGGTTCGATTCCCGCCATCTCCACAATTCCCATGTGAAGCACGACTGAGGCCCCGCTGCTCCGGCAGCGGGGCCTCAGTCATGCCCGGAGCCGCCGCCGATACGTCCACCGGGCGGCCGGGCGACGCCGCCGCCGGATGCGCGGAAGACAAGGATTGGCTTGATCTTTTCGCTGCGAGTCGGCTCCCCGCCGGTTCGTCGCCACTGTCACCGGACTGATGCACAGCAACCTCCGAAGCTGAACTCCCGCGCCGCCCCGCTGCGCTACATTCGTGGCTCGGGTGCGGTGTGGTAGGGGGGTGCTCGGTCCGGGTGGGGGCTCGGTCGCCGCAGTGATATCCAGCCAGCCGCGTGGGACGCCCTAATACTTTCAGTGGTGGGGGATGTGCGTAGCACGGTGGACAAATGGCGAGAAGATGCCCGAACAGGGCATATGCATGAGCCGAGTGATGTCACGGTCGAACTCGACGGCGTGGGCCGTCAGCTCTCCGAACTGCCCACGGGCACCCATCCCGCGCAGGAGTCGGGCCCGGCGCGGGAATCAGGTCCCGAGTCCGACGGCCCGGTGTTCGTCGACGCCAGTGGACGTCGCAGCAAGACATTCCGCAGGGCGGGCTGGATCGTCGCCATCGCCTGTGCCTGTTACGCGGTGATGCTGGTCGTCGCTCTGATCGGCGGCAGTTCCAGCGCGCCCTGGCTCCAGATACCGGGTCTCGCCGACGAGAAGAAGCCGGACACCGTCCAGATACAGCCGACGCCGACGACGAGCGAGTCCGCCGGCGCGACGCCCGGCCCGACGGATGCCACCCCCTCGCCGACCGATTCGAACGGCGAGATCGTTCCACGGCCCTCGGAGAGCGTCAGCACCGACGCCTCGGGTCTGCCCGTACCAGGGACCTCCGCCTCGTCGAAGCCGCCCGCCGATTCGGCCGGCGGTACGGGCGGCACCGATCCGGATCCCTCGACACCGCCCGGGACCGGCGGTGATCCGGGCGGGGACAGCGGCGGGACCGGCGGCGAACCCCCCACGGGGACGAGCCCGGATCCCGACCCGCCCACCACCGAGCCCGGCTCACCGCCCGTCGAGACACCACCGGTGACCGGCGGTCAGCCGGGAGAGGGCCAGCCGATGGCCATGGCCATGGAAGGCGCACGCTAGATGACCCACACCGGCGGATCCACCGGCAGACAGGCTCGGCGGAAGAACGGCGGCCAGAACGGCGGCCACACCCGGCACAGCGCGCGTCGCACCAAGGCCGCGCGGGTCAGGCGCCATCGGCTGCCCATGCGGTACCTGCTCCCCTCGCTCATCCTCGTCGCGCTGTTCGCGATGCTGATGCTGCGCGGCTATGTGCACAGCGAGATCCTCGCCGACCATCGCGTACGCGAGTCCGTCGACGCCGATCAGGTGCCCAAGCGGATCCTCAAGGGCGGCCCGGTCATCGACGCGCGGGGCACCACCCCCGCCAGGGCGCTGAACATCCCGGACCACAGGATCGTCCTCACCTTCGACGACGGCCCCGACCCGGTATGGACCCCCCAGGTCCTCGACGAGCTGAAGGAGCACGACGCCCACGGCGTCTTCTTCGTCACCGGCACCATGGCCTCCCGCTATCCGGCCCTGGTGAAGCGGATGGTGGACGAGGGCCACGAGATCGGGCTGCACACCTTCAACCATCCCGACCTCTCCTTCCAGACGAAGTCGCGGATCGACTGGGAGCTGTCGCAGAACCAGCTCGCGCTCGCGGGCGCGGCCGACATCCGCACCTCGCTCTTCCGGCCGCCGTACTCGTCGTTCTCCTCCGCCATGGACAACAAGTCCTGGCCGGTCGCCGAGTACATCGGCAGCCTCGGCTACATCACCGTTCTCGACAGCACCGACAGCGAGGACTGGAAGCGCCCCGGCGTCGAGGCGATCAGCCGTAACGCCACCCCGAAGGACGGCAAGGGCGCGATCGTGCTGATGCACGACTCCGGCGGCGACCGTTCGCAGACAGTCGCCGCGCTGGGGCGGTTCCTGCCGGAGATGCGGGAGAAGGGGTACGAGTTCACCACGGTCACCGAGGCACTCGGCGCCCCCAGCGCCCATACCCCGGTCACCGGCGCGGCCCTGTGGAAGGGCAAGGCCTGGGTCGGAGCCGTCGCCCTCTCGGACAACATCACCGGCGTCCTGGTCGTCGGGCTCTCCGTGATCGGCGTGCTGGTCTTCGTACGGTTCGGTCTGATGCTGGTGCTCTCCTTCGCGCACGCGCGCCGGGTGCGCCGGCGCGGCTTCACCTGGGGGCGGCCCGTCACCGAACCGGTGACCGTGCTGGTGCCCGCGTACAACGAACGCGAGTGCATAGCCAACACGGTGCGCTCGCTGATGGAGAGCGACCATCCCGTCGAGGTCATCGTCATCGACGACGGCTCGACCGACGGGACCGCGGACATCGTCGAGGCGCTCTGGCTGCCCAATGTCCATGTCGTGCGCCAGGTGAACGGCGGCAAGCCGGCCGCCCTCAACAACGGCATCGCGCACGCCACACACGATCTGATCGTGATGATGGACGGCGACACCGTCTTCGAGCCGTCCACCGTCCGGGAACTGGTGCAGCCCTTCGGCGATCCGCGCGTCGGCGCGGTCGCCGGCAACGCCAAGGTCGGCAACCGCGACAGCCTCATCGGGGCCTGGCAGCACATCGAGTATGTGATGGGCTTCAACCTCGACCGCCGCATGTACGACATGCTGCGCTGCATGCCCACCATCCCGGGCGCGGTCGGGGCCTTCCGGCGCGAGGCGCTGGAGCGGGTGGGCGGGATGAGCGAGGACACCCTCGCCGAGGACACCGACATCACCATGGCCATGCACCGCGACGGCTGGCAGGTGGTCTACGCCGAGCGCGCCCGTGCCTGGACCGAGGCCCCGGAGTCGGTGCAGCAGCTCTGGTCGCAGCGCTACCGCTGGAGCTACGGCACGATGCAGGCGATCTGGAAGCACCGCCGCGCCCTCGTCGAGCGCGGTCCTTCCGGCCGCTTCGGGCGGGTCGGGCTGCCGCTGGTCTCGCTCTTCATGGTGCTGGCGCCGCTGCTGGCCCCGCTGATCGATGTGTTCCTGCTGTACGGGCTGGTCTTCGGCCCCACCGAGAAGACGATCGTGGCCTGGCTCGGCGTACTGCTCATCCAGGCCGTCTGCGCCGCGTACGCCTTCCGGCTCGACGGGGAACGTATGACCCATCTGATCTCGCTGCCCCTCCAGCAGATCCTGTACCGGCAGCTCATGTACGTGGTGCTGCTCCAGTCCTGGATCACCGCGCTCACCGGTGGCCGGCTGCGGTGGCAGAAGCTGCGCCGTACCGGAGTGGTGGAGGCGCCCGGCTCGATCCCGGGCCCGCGCGGGCGCGACGCGGATCGGAGGCCTGTCGCGTGAACGCTCATTCCGTCGGCACCGGGGGAGTGCCCCGGGCGAAGCACAAGGCGCCGGCGCACGGTCCCTCGCACAGTCCGGCGCAGGAGTCGGCGCACGGGTCGGCGCACGGCCAGGATCCGGCGGCCTCGGATCCGGCGTCCGGCGCGGCGTCCGGCGCGGCTTCGGGCCCGGCGTTCGGCGGGCGGGACCGCTATCTGGATCTGCTGCGGGCGATCGCGCTCGTCAGGGTCGTGGTCTTCCATGTCTTCGGCTGGGCCTGGCTGACGATCCTCTTCCCCTCCATGGGCGTCATGTTCGCGCTCGCCGGATCGCTGATGGCCCGCTCCCTGTCGAAGCGGCCCCCGTGGAGCGTCATCCGCGGCAGGCTGCGCAGACTGCTCCCGCCGGTGTGGGCGTTCGCGCTGGTCGTCGTACCGCTGATGTTCGTACTGGGCTGGCGGCCGGCCAGGGAGGAGGGGCTGTGGTGGTTCCTCAGACTGGCCAACTACATCGTCCCGATCGGCGCCCCGCCGTACCCCTACGAGAGCGGCTCCCCGAGCGGGCTGCTGGAGGAGACCTGGGCCGAGCAGGCGGCCGGTCCGCTCTGGTACATCCGCGCCTATCTCTGGTTCGTCGTCGCCTCCCCGCTGCTGCTGTGGATGTTCCGCAAGGTGCCGTGGGCGGCACTGCTCCTTCCCGTCGCGCTCACCGCCGTCATCGGCTCGGGCCTGGTGGAGATCCCCGGCGAGACCGGTGAGGCAGTCTCCGACTTCGCGGTCTACGGTGCCTGCTGGGTCCTCGGCTTCGCCCACAACGACGGCGCGTTCCGCAAGGTCCCGCGGTACATCACGGTCTCGCTGGCCACGTTCGCGATGGCCTTCGCCCTGTGGTGGGCCTCGGGCCATCTCACCGACGAGGGCTGGAATCTGGACGAGATCCCGCTCGCCCAGGCGATGTGGTCGCTGGGCTTCTGCGCGATCCTGCTCCAGTACTCACCGTCGTGGCGGGAACTCCCGGGCCGACTCGGGCAGTTCGACACCGTGATCACGCTCGCCAACAACCGTGCCGTGACGATCTATCTCTGGCACAACCTGTTGATACTGGCGACGGTTCCGATCATCGACCAGCTCTGGTCCATCCCGGGCATCGACGCGTACTCCGCCGAACTGGACTCCGCGTACACGGCCCTGATGCTGGTGCTGGTCTGGCCCCTGATCGCTCTGATGATCATGGTGATCGGCTGGGTGGAGGACGTGGCGGCGAAACGCGCGCCGCGTCTGTGGCCGAACGGAGCGAAGCAGGCCCGGGAGCGCGCGGCCCGGGAGCGCGCGGCCCGGAGCTGAAGTCGGGGGCCGGGGACCGGTATTGGTCCATGCCTGGTGTGGGGGCCCGGACCGGTGTCGCGGGGCGATGATTCGTCCCGCGTTCGCCGTCCCCACGCCCTCGGTTCATCCGGCGTCGACAGCATCGGCCTACTTGACCGGCAGTTCCGTCGGAAGACCCCTGAGGAGCCGTGTGAAGATCCTCCGCAAGATCTCGTCCCGTATGAGGAGTGCCTCCGGGAAGCCGCGGTCCCGCGGACCGGCCGTCGCGCCGCGCGGGACCCGGATACGCGATCTCGACGAGGCGAACCGGCGGACGGGGAAGGAGGCCGCCCGAGTCCGGCCGACCACGACCTCCGAGATCCTCAAGAACCACCGCAAGGCGTTTCCCTACCAGGGGTGGGTGGAGATCGAGTCCGGCCTCTGTCCTCCGTTCGTCATGTTCTGCGCGAACGACGAGGCCGTGGCCCTCGACACCGTCTGGAACGGCCGCTTCGCCTATGAGATGGGGAGCCTGCACCACTGGAGCCGACTGGCCGCCGCCAGCCGTACGGTGCTCGACGTCGGCGCGCATGTCGGGTACTACGCGATGATCGCGGCCCTCTCCAATCCCAGGGCCACCGTGCACGCCTTCGAGCCGGTGCCTCCCATCCACGCCAGGCTGGCCGTCAACCACCGGGCGAACGGTGTCGGGAATCTCGTGCTGCACCAGCGAGGCGTCTCGGACGAAGCGGGAAGGGCGGACATCAACATCCGCTTTCCGCTGGCGGGTCTGCTCTCCACCGGCTCCTCGCTGGAGGAGTTCGCCAAGCGGCCGGCCAGCGCCTTCACCGCGCGCGTTCAGCTCGTCACCCTGGACGAGACGCTGGGGGTCACTCCCGTCGACCTGATCAAGATCGACGTCGAGGGGCACGAGCCCAGCGTCCTGGACGGAGCGCGGCACATCATCGAGCGCGACCGGCCCGTCATCATTCTCGAAGCCCTCGCGTCGACGCCGATGGAAGAACTCACCGGGCCCTTCGCGGATCTCGACTACACGTTCCGCTGGATCTCGGAGGCGGACCGCCGTCTCGTCCCGATCGCCGAGGGGCGCCCCGGCAAGAGCCGGAACCTGATCTTCGCGCCGCGGGAGAACGAGTACGCCTGAGGGCTGGGGCCTGGGACTTCTGAAGGTCCTGACGGACCTGACGGCCGGACCTGACGGCGCGGCGGATGTACGCGGGCGGGGCGCGTACATCCGCCGCCCGGCGGACGGGCATGCCCCGGTGAACACGGCCCGACGCCATGGCCCGACGAGACCGGGTGGTCCGCTGCTCGCGCCGGTCAGTCCGCTGCCAGCAGGGGGAAGAGGCGTGCCACCGCGGCCACCGGCACGGCGTCGGCGGGGCGGGCCGAGGGATGCTCGTCCCGCTCCCGGTACCCCGCCAGGAGCCCGCGGATGGCGCCTGCGAGCCCGGCCATCTCGGCGGGGGTGAGGTGGACGACGGCGCTGAAGGCCTCGTCGTGCCGCCATTCGCCCGGCGCCTGTGCCCGGTGGGCGAGCCAGCGCTGGTAGCTCTCGTCCTCCAGGCCTCGCGCCAGCGTGTCGAACCGCGCCGGTTCTTCCTGTCCCTGTTCCCGCCGCCGTGCCTGTTCCGTCCGGCCCGGTTCCGGCTGCTCCGACTCCGGCCGTTCCGGGGCCGGCCGTTCCTGGTCCTCCCCCTCCCAGCGCAGCCGCCACGGTCGCGCGCGCCCGCCGCTGTGCGGGACCTCCTCGATCAGTCCGTGCCGGGCGAGCTGGCGCAGATGGAACGAGCAGAGTCCCGAACTGTGCCCGAGACGTCTCGCCGCCTCGGTGGAGGTGACGGTGCCGGCCTCGGCGAGCAGATCCAGCAGCGCGACACGGACCGGATGGTCCGGCAGCGACGCGGCCGGGCGGCTCTTCTGGTGCTCGCTGGTGCTCACTTTGCAAAGGATGCTACTTTGCAAAGCGCTTGGCAACCGTGACGGACGGAAGGTGTTGATCGGCGTGGCTGTGCGGCTCGATGGGCTCGATGAGGGAGCGTCACCGGACCGCCGGGTGCGGGTCCAGGGCGAGCCGGTGGACTCGTATCCGCGTCCGGCACCGGAGGCCGAGCGGGGCGCGGTACGTCGTATCACCGTCATCGGCGAGGAGATCCTGAGCCGCCGGTGCCGTGACGTCACGGAGTTCGGCACACCGGAGCTGTCCCGGCTCGTCGACGACATGTTCGCCACCCTGCATGTCGCGGAGGGCGCCGGTCTGGCCGCCAACCAGGTCGACGTGGATCTGCGGCTCTTCGTCTGGGACTGCACGGACGAGTGGGGTGTCCGCCATGTCGGGCACATCGCCAATCCCGTCCTGGACGAGCCTCCGACAGCCGGGCGCAGGCTGCTTGAGGAAGGGGAGGGCTGTCTCTCCGTCCCCGGCCCCTACCGGACCGTCCCCCGTCCCGACCACGCGGTCGCCCGGGGGTACGACAAGGACGGGAAGCCCTTGGTGATCGAGGGTTCCGGCTATTTCGCCCGGTGTCTGGAGCACGAGACCGAACACCTCGATGGGCGGCTGTACGTGGACCGGCTCGGCCGGCGGGAGCGGCAGGTGACCCTGCGTGAGATGGCCGGGTCCATGGACGGTGTCCTCGCGCGCCGGACCGCCCGCGCCGGGGCACGGGACAATCGGTCCTAGGACGCGTCCGCCGTGTTTCCGTTCCTGCCTTCCGTGTGCTCCGTTCCGGTCCGGCCTGGGCGGTACAGCGGTATACCTTCGCGGGGCGCGGGCCGGAACCGTACCGGCGGAGCGGGAGTCCAGGTCCGGCCGCGCACAGGGGCGAGCCGTGGAAGCCCGGTTGTTCGTAACAACGGGGAAATGCCGGCGCATCGGGCCTGTCACGCGCCGTTGACAGGCTCGGTGCCCTCCGGTGAGCGGGAGGTGGAGGCATGGACGGCCGACAGCACGGCCCCCTCGCGGGATTCACGATCGGCGTCACGGCCGCCCGGCGCGCCGATGAACTGGGCGCGCTGCTCCAGCGGCGCGGCGGCTCCGTCGTGCACGCCCCCGCGTTGCGGATCGTACGGCTCGCCGATGACAGCGAACTCCTCGCCGCCACCAAGGAACTGATCGACAACGTCCCCGATGTGGTCGTGGCGACGACGGCGATCGGCTTCCGGGGCTGGATCGAGGCGGCCGACGGCTGGGGCCACGGCGAGGAACTGCTCGCCTGCCTGCGCGGGGTCGAACTGCTCGCCCGGGGGCCCAAGGTGAAGGGCGCCATCCGGGCCGCCGGTCTGGTCGAGGCCTGGTCGCCCGGCTCCGAGTCGATGGCCGAGGTGCTCGACCGGCTGCTCGGGGAAGGGGTCGAGGGCCGGCGGGTCGCGCTGCAACTGCACGGCGAACCCCTGCCCGGATTCGTGGAGTCGCTACGGGCCGGGGGCGCCGATGTCGTCGTCGTACCCGTCTACCGCTGGATGCCCCCGGAGGATCTCGCCCCGGTCGACCGGCTCATCGACGCGACCGTCGCCCGCGCCGTGGACGCCGTCACCTTCACCAGCGCGCCGGCCGCCGCCGCGCTGCTCTCCCGCGCCGGGGAGCGCGGCCGACTGCCCGCGCTGCTCGACGCCCTGCACCACGATGTGCTGGCGGCCTGTGTGGGGCCCGTCACCGCGCTGCCGCTCCAGGCGCGCAGGATCGACACCGTCCAGCCGGAGCGCTTCCGGCTCGGACCGCTCGTCCAGGTGCTCTGCGCGGAACTGCCCGCGCGTGCCCGAGCACTGCCGGTCGCGGGCCGCCGGGTCGAGATCCGGGGCCATGCCGTGCTGGTCGACGGTGAGCTGCGGCCGGTGCCGCCGGCGGGGATGGCGCTGCTGAACGCCCTGGCCCGCAGGCCCGGCTGGGTCGTCTCCCGGGCGGAGCTGCTGCGCGCGCTGCCGGGCGCGGGCCGTGACGAGCACGCCGTGGAGACCGCGATGGCCCGGCTGCGGACCGCGCTGGGCGAGCCCAAGCTGATCCACACCGTGGTCAAGCGCGGCTACCGGCTCGCGCTGGACCCGGCGGCGGACTCCAAGTACGCGGACGCGTGAGCGGGCGGACACCGGCGGTGCGCTCCGGTACGGGTGCGGGTACGGGTGCGGGTACGGGTGCCACGAGTGCGAGCGACCGGGGCATGGCTGCCAGGGGTACGGGTGCCACGGTCCGCGCGGTGCGGGTGGGTTCTCGGGTACGGGTGTCCTCCGTGAGGCCCTCTGGTACTTCGCGGCGCCGTCGGTACCGTACGGGGAATGGCCCCCCACTCCTCCGTCCGCCTCAGACCCTCGGGCCCCGACGACGCCGGACCCGTCGCCGAGGCACTGGCCCGCAATCGCGGCCATCTGCGTCCCTGGGAGCCCCACCGCCCCGCGGACTACTTCACGGCGCGGTTCCAGGCCGACCGGCTCGCCGATGCCTCCGCGCGCCGCTGGCTGCTCGCCGACGGCACGCGCGTCGTCGGTGAGGCCACGCTCTCCAGCATCGCCCTCGGCGCCTTCCGCAACGCGATCCTCGGCTACTGGATCGACGCGGCGTATCTGAACCGGGGCCTCGCCACCCGCGCCGTCCGGGAGGTCTGCCGCGCGGCCCGCGACGAGTTGGGCCTGCACCGGGTCGAGGCGGGCACACTGCTCGCCAACGCGGCCTCGCAACGGGTGCTGCGCAAATGCGGTTTCGAGCTGTTCGGCACCGCGCCGCTCTATCTTCATATCGACGGAGAGTGGCGGGACCATCATCTCTTCCAGCGCATTCTGCACAACGGCCCGCCGAACCAGGCCTCCTGAGCTTCCTGCCGGGTTCCGGCCCCGACGTCCCGGGCCGGTAGCAGGGGTTCCGGCCGTGTCCGGGGGCAGGCACTCTGAGAAGGAAGGCACCCAACCGGTGAACCCGAGGCGGTGACGGGCATGGCGGCGGGCATGAGCTCGTACGAGTGGCGGTTCGACTCCGGGCGCGTCTGCCTGGATCTGGTGGCCACGGCGGAGCCGACCTCCAGAGGGTGTGAGCAACTCGACGGAGCAGTCCCGCTCCGCGGGTGGCTGATCGGCGCCGGACTGGTGCCCAAGGGAACCCCGCTGCGGGCCGTGGACGCCTGCTGGGTCCGGTCCTTCGCCGAACTGCGCGACGGTGTGGGGCAGTTGGTACGTGCCCAGATCGACGGCCGGGACGCGGCCGGTGCCCTGGAGCGGATCAACGCGCTGGCCGCGGGGGCGCCGCCGGGGATCAGGGCCGTACGGGACGAGCACGGCGCGCTCGTACGGGCGCTGAGCACCGAGCCCGAGTGCGACGCGCTGCTGGCGGCCGTGGCCAGGGACGCGGTGGAATTGCTCACCGACCCCGCGGCGCGGGCCAGACTGCGGCAGTGCGAGGGTGACACCTGCCGACGGGTCTATCTGGACACCTCACGGGGGCGACGGCGCCGCTGGTGCTCCAGCGAGGTCTGCGGCAACCGCGAACGGGTCGCCAGGCACCGCCGCCGGGCGGCCCTCTCCCGCGCCTAGGCCCTGTCCGTCCGGACGGGGTCCGCGACCGCACGGTTCCGACCGGATGGGGCTGAACCGGACAGGGTCCGGCCGCCCGGCAGTCGGTGCCGCCCCCGGCGGCCGGTGACTCTCCGGCACCGTCGTGCCCCGCTCCGGTGACGCTCGCCCGGCACGGTGGCGCCCCGGCCTCCGGCCCCGGCATCGGGCTTCCCGTCGGGCACCTGAGCCGGTTCCGGTCCCGGCTAGGTGATTTCGAGCCAAGTCCGCTCGACGTAAACACGAATGGCGCACAGATTCCATGCAGGGTCCACACACTTCCCGCGCGGCTTCTCCATGGATTCCGCATGGGTCCGGACCGGGGCGAACCCGTCCCAGGTCGCCCGCCCTTCCCGTAAAAGATCTTGAAAGTTTTTCCGGTTCCGTTGAGTGACCGCGCGCGGGCGTCCGTAGTGATGAGGGAGAAGCAGCCATCAAGGTCTCGACCGGGAGGTTCAGGTGCGCAAGGATGCGGCCGTGGCCGAAGACCGACCTCACCGGGCCCGGCACCGGAGCGAGGTACCGCGCACCAATGTCTCCGTCCCCGACGAGGAGTTGATGCGAGCCCTCTACCGGGAGCACGCCGGACCGCTGCTCGCCTACGTACTGCGTCTTGTCGCGGGCGACCGTCAGCGGGCCGAGGATGTCGTGCAGGAGACACTCATCCGTGCCTGGAAGAACGCCGGCCAGCTCAACCGGGCGACCGGCTCTGTCCGACCCTGGCTGGTGACGGTCGCCCGGCGCATCGTCATCGACGGTCACCGCAGCCGGCAGGCCCGGCCGCAGGAGGTCGACCCGTCGCCGCTGGAGGTCATGCCCGCGGAGGACGAGATCGACAAGGCGTTGTGGCTGATGACGCTCTCTGATGCGCTCGATGATTTGACCCCCGCTCACCGGGAAGTCCTGGTGGAGACGTATTTCAAGGGACGCACGGTCAACGAGGCCGCCGAGACGCTCGGCATACCCAGCGGCACGGTGCGGTCACGGGTGTTCTACGCGCTGCGTTCCATGAAGCTCGCGCTGGAGGAGAGGGGGGTCTCGGCATGACCACGCATGAGCAGTACGGACTGGGCGACGAAAGTACTGTGCACGAAGCCGTCGGCGCGTATGTCCTCGGCATTCTCGACGACGCCGAGGCCACCGCCTTCGAGGCGCATCTGGCCGGCTGCCGCATCTGCGCCGTCAACCTGGAGGAGTTCTCCGGGATGGAGCCGATGCTGGCCATGCTGGCGGACGGCCCGGACCCGTTCGCCGGTCCAGGGGCGCTCGGCGGGCCCGGTTCGCTCGGCTCGCTGGCCCCCGTGGTGCCACTGGCGGAGCTGCCGACGCCGTCCGTCTCCGTACAGCCCAGCCCGCAGCTCCTCGGCCGGCTGGTCGACGAGGTCGCCGTCAGGCGCGCCCGGCGCAGGCGCCGCGGGATGTATCTGGTCGCGGCCGCCGCGGCGCTGATCATCGGCGGTCCCGTGGTGGCCGTCACCGTCGCCGGAGGGGACGGCGGGACCAGCAACGAGGCCGCCGACCCGCACCCCACCAGCCCGGCCGAGGACGCGTTCTTCAACCACATGCCGGACAAGGTCTGGGCGACGGACGCCACGACCAAGGTCAGCGCGACGATCGGGATGGAGCCGAAGGGCTGGGGTACGCACACGGTCCTGGAGCTGAAGAATGTGAAGGGTCCGCTCAAGTGCAGTCTGGTCGCCGTCTCCAGGACGGGCGAGGAGGAGGTCGTCACCTCCTGGTCGGTGCCGAAGTGGGGATACGGCATCGCCGACAGCCCGAACAAGGTCTCCAAGAGCCCGCTGTACGTCCACGGCGGCACGGCCATGGACAGCGACGACATCGATCACTTCGAGGTCCGTACGTTCGACGGACAGCGACTGGTGGAGGTCGACGCCTGACATACCGGCCCCCCTTCGCGTACGGTTGACGGCTGCCCGACGCACGTGATGAAGGGGGCCCCGGTGGCCGCGCAGGATGCCGCTGTTCAATCCGCTGGACCTGCCGTCGATCCGGTACGCGACACGGGGCACGACTCCGTACGCGACCGTGAGATCGACGGCGAACAGCGCCATCTGGACCAGGTGTACCGCCGCCTCGAGGAGAAGATCCACGAGGCGGAGTTCCTGATGCACGACGCCGCCAAACGGGGGCAGGTCGGCACACCCGGAGCGCTCGCCGAGCGCGACGCCCAGGTCTTCCGTGCCGGGATCCATCTCAACCGGCTCAACAACGAATTCGAGGACTTCCTCTTCGGGCGGATCGATCTGCTGCCCGGCAAGGACGGGCAGAAGGGCCCGGACGGCGCCTACACCTCGGTCGAACCGGCCGACGACGCCATCAGGGCGGACCGTACGGCCGATATCGCCGAGACCCTGCACATCGGCCGGATCGGTGTCCTGGACTCCGACTACTCGCCGCTGGTCATCGACTGGCGCGCACCGGCCGCCGCGCCCTTCTACCGCTCCACCCCGGTCGATCCGGGCCGGGTGGTGCGGCGCAGGGTCATCCGCTCCAAGGGCCGCAGGGTCCTCGGGGTCGAGGACGATCTGATGCGTCCCGAGCTGACCGCGTCGCTGGACGGCGGGGCGCTGCCGGTCATCGGTGACGGCGCGCTGATGGCCGCGCTCGGACAGGCGCGCAGCCACACGATGCGGGACATCGTCTCCTCGATCCAGGCGGAACAGGATCTTGTGATCCGGGCCCCGGCCGCGTCCGTCACCGAGGTGTCGGGCGGTCCGGGCACCGGCAAGACGGCGGTGGCGCTGCACCGCGCCGCGTATCTGCTCTACCAGGACCGGCGGCGGTACGCGGGCGGCATCCTGGTCGTCTCGCCGACGCCGCTGCTGGTCGCGTACACGGAGGGGGTGCTCCCCTCGCTGGGCGAGGAGGGGCAGGTCGCGATCCGCGCGGTCGGGTCGCTGGTGGACGGCGCGGAGGCCACGGCGTACGACGAACCGGCCGTCGCCCGGGTCAAGGGCTCGGCGCGGATGCTGAAGGTGCTGCGCAAGGCGGCCAGAGGAGCGCTGGAGGGCGCCCCGGCTACGGCTCCCGGCGGCCGTGGCGGCCGGCCGGGCCGCTCGGTGGGCGCGGGTGCGGGTACGGGAACGGACCGCGCGGTGAGCGCGGGTGCGGGACAGCTCGCCTTCGGTGAGGAGCCCGAGGAGTCCCGGCAGGCCGAGGAGGCCCCGTACGCCGAGGGCACGGCGTACGCCGAGGGCACCGCGTACGCCGACGGTGGCGTGGCGCGCGGCGGCCGGGGCGGGGCGCCGGTACGGCTGCGGGTCGTCGCCTTCGGCCGCCGGATCGAACTCGAGGCCGACGAGCTGCGCCGTATCCGCGAGTCCGTGCTCGGCGGGACCGCGCCGGTCAATCTGCTGCGTCCGCGCGCCCGCAGGCTGCTGCTGGATGCGCTGTGGGCCAGGTCCGGGTCGGCCGGGCGCCACACCGACCCCGAGCTGGCCGCCGAACTGCGCTCCTCCTTCGACGAGGACGTCACCTCCGAGGACAGCTTCATCGGGTTCCTCGACGCGTGGTGGCCCGAGCTGACCCCGCGCGGGGTGCTTGCCGCGATGGCCGACGAGCGGCGGCTCGCCCGCTGGTCGCGCCGGATCCTCAACCAGGGCGAGACCCGGCGGCTGGCGCGCTCGCTCAAACGGCTGGGCGCCGACGGCAAGGGCCCGCTCTCGGTCCATGACGTGGCACTGCTGGACGAGCTGGAGACCCTGCTCGGCACGCCCGCGCGCCCCAGGAAGCGCCGTGAACTCGATCCGCTGGACCAGCTCACCGGTCTGGAGGAGCTGATGCCGCAGCGCGAGGAGTCCCAGCGCGAGCGCGCGGAGCGGCTGGCGGCGGAGCGTACGGAGTACGCGCATGTCATCGTCGACGAGGCACAGGACCTCACGCCCATGCAGTGGCGGATGGTCGGCCGCCGCGGCCGGCACGCCACCTGGACCGTCGTCGGCGACGCGGCGCAGTCGTCCTGGTCGGACCCGGACGAGGCGGGCGAGGCCCGCGACGAGGCGCTCGGCACCCGGCCGCGCCGCCGCTTCACCCTGACCGTCAACTACCGCAACCCGGCGGAGATCGCGGCGCTCGCGGCGAAGGTGCTGGCCCTCGCGATGCCCGGGATGGAGTCCCCGAGGGCGGTGCGCTCCACCGGCGTGGAGCCGCGCTTCTCCGTCGTACGGGACGGGGATCTCGCCGCGGCCGTACGGGCCGAGGCACGGCGGCTGCTGGAGCGGGTCGACGGCACGGTCGGTGTCGTCGTCGCCATGAACCGGCGCGAGCAGGCGGCGCGCTGGCTGGCCGGGCTCGGCGAACGGGTGGTGGCGCTGGGCAGCCTGGAGGCCAAGGGCCTGGAGTACGACGCGACGGTCGTGGTCTCGCCCGCGGAGATCGCGGACGAGTCACCGGCCGGACTGCGGGTGCTGTACGTGGCGCTCACCCGCGCGACCCAGCAGCTCACGGTCGTCTCGACGGCCCGTGACGAGCCGGACCCGGAGGGAGTACCGGACCTGCTCCGGGATTGATTCCAAGTCAACTCGCACCGGAGGAATCACTTCCGGGAGTGGTTTGTTAGCCTGGGTACGGCACCGGCTCGATCCAAGCCCCCGGGCCCAACCTTCGTCGCTTCGAGCGACCACTTGCCGCGAGGCGAGCATGGCGGGTCGGTGCCACCTAACTCTTTCCGTTTCCTCACACGGAGAAGTTCCCGGGTCTTCACACCGAGAAGTTCTCGGGCGCGGTTCTTCGCGTTCGGACCACACTTCTGTCAGCGGGCCTTCACCAGCCATTGGTGGGGGCCTGCTTCTGTTGGGCGTGCCGCTGTTAGGGTCTCCCGCATCGTGGAAGGCGCCTTCCGATGGTGGGGGTCCTTACCCGCTACCCCGTAGTAGGTGCGACCATCGGTACGCGCCGCCGGGACTGGGGTCCGGGCGGCGCGGCACAGTGGCTAGGGAAAGCAGAGGAACTCGGTCATGGCAACGGCGCCCAGCGTCTCGTACTCGATGACGGTCAGGCTGGAGGTGCCCGCGAGCGGTACCGCGGTCTCCCAGCTCACCACGGCCGTGGAGTCCTCCGGTGGCTCCGTGACCGGCCTTGACGTGACCGCCTCCGGCCACGAGAAGCTGCGGATCGACGTGACGATCGCCGCGACCTCCACGGCACACGCGGACCAGATCGTCGGGCAGCTCCGCGGGATCGAGGGCGTCGTCCTCGGCAAGGTCTCCGACCGTACGTTCCTGATGCACCTCGGCGGCAAGATCGAGATGCAGTCGAAGCACCCCATCCGCAACCGTGACGACCTCTCCATGATCTACACCCCGGGGGTGGCCCGTGTCTGCATGGCCATCGCGGAGAACCCCGAGGACGCCCGCCGGCTGACCATCAAGCGCAACTCCGTCGCGGTCGTGACCGACGGCTCCGCCGTGCTCGGCCTCGGCAACATCGGTCCCATGGCCGCGCTGCCGGTCATGGAGGGCAAGGCGGCCCTCTTCAAGCGCTTCGCCGGTATCGACGCCTGGCCGATCTGCCTGGACACCCAGGACACCGACGCCATCGTCGAGATCGTCAAGGCGATCGCCCCCGGCTTCGCGGGCATCAATCTGGAGGACATCTCCGCGCCCCGCTGCTTCGAGATCGAGGCACGGCTGCGCGAGGCCCTGGACATCCCGGTCTTCCACGACGACCAGCACGGCACCGCGATCGTGGTGCTCGCGGCCCTGACCAACGCGCTGCGTGTGGTGGGCAAGGCCATCGAGGACGTACGGATCGTGATGTCCGGCGCGGGCGCGGCCGGCACGGCCATCCTCAAGCTGCTGATCGCGGCGGGCGTCAAGCACGCGGTGGTCGCCGACATCCACGGGGTGGTGCACGCGGGCCGCGAGGACCTGGTCGAGGCGACCCCCGACTCACCCCTGCGCTGGATCGCCGACAACACCAACCCCGAAGGTGTCACCGGCACACTGAAGCAGGCCGTGGTCGACGCGGACGTCTTCATCGGCGTCTCGGCCCCGAACGTGCTGGACGGCGACGATGTCGCGGCCATGGCGGACGACGCGATCGTCTTCGCGCTCGCCAACCCGGACCCCGAGGTGGAACCGGCGATCGCGCGCGAGACGGCGGCCGTCGTGGCCACGGGACGCTCCGACTTCCCCAACCAGATCAACAACGTGCTGGTCTTCCCCGGTGTCTTCCGCGGTCTGCTGGACGCCCAGTCCCGCACGGTCAACACGGAGATGATGCTGGCCGCGGCGTCCGCGCTGGCGGATGTCGTCACCGAGGACGAGCTGAACCCGAACTACATCGTGCCCTCCGTCTTCAACGACAAGGTCGCGGGCGCGGTGGCGGGCGCGGTGCGCGACGCGGCCAGGGCGGCCGCGGGCGGTGTGACGACCCCCACGTCGGTCTGACCCGTAGTATCCCGACCCCGGACCTCCGAGCCCGACCTCCTGAGCCCGGCCCCCGGGCCCGGATACGACTACGGCCCGCGCTCACGCGGGCCGGGCGCCGGGACCCGGGCGGGCGCGCGGTGCCGTCCCCGTATCCGGGTATACGCCCAGGTGGCGCACTGCCGTGGCGCGCCCCACGTACGCGCGTACCCGGCGCGTCGCGATTCGCCGGGCCCCACGGGCCCCTCTAGGGTGGCGGACCATGAGCCCCGCCGCTCCAGGGAGGTTTTCAGGGCCTTCGGGGGGTTCAGGGCTCCAAGGCTCCAAGGAGTCTCCACAGAGTCCACGGAACGTCACGACGACGAGGCAGTGGCGCTTTTCGTGTGACTCCGGAGGGTGCCGGATTGGCTTTCCCGCCGCTGGTGGGGGCAGGATGCGTATTCGGGCGCGAGGGTCTGTCAGCAGACCCGGGTCCGGGGACTGTCCGAGGGCCCTGGCAGCATCGGCTTCGATCTCACGCCTCACAGGCAAGAAGAACACGGGAGTAACAACATGAACCGCAGTGAGCTGGTGGCCGCCCTGGCCGACCGCGCCGAGGTGACCCGCAAGGACGCCGACGCTGTGCTGGCCGCTCTCGCCGAGACGGTCGGCGAGGTCGTCGCCAAGGGCGACGAGAAGGTCACCATCCCCGGCTTTCTGACCTTCGAGCGCACCCACCGTGCCGCTCGCACCGCTCGTAACCCGCAGACCGGTGACCCGATCCAGATCCCGGCCGGTTACAGCGTGAAGGTCTCCGCGGGCTCCAAGCTCAAGGAAGCCGCCAAGGGCAAGTAAGACCGAGACGCATCCATAGGCAACGCTCAGGGGCGGCCACCCGGACCGGGTGGCCGCCCCTCGGTGTGCCGGAGACCGCCGGTGACCGCCGGACACCCCCTCCCGTACCGCCCGGCCCTCAGAAGGCCGCAGGCCAGGCGCGTGCGGGGCCCTCTCGCGGCCCTCTCCGGGCCGTGCCGGGGCCGGGGCCGGTGATGGTCCCGCGAGGGCCCCGGCTCTCGCGAGCGGGGCCACCGGCGGCGCGGGGAACGGACGCGGCGGCGGGGTCAGACGAGTGCGCCGCCCGGCAGCTCGACCTTCGCGCCCAGCTCCACCAGCTTCTCCATGAAGTTCTCGTAGCCGCGGTTGATCAGATCGATGCCGTGCACCCGGGACGTGCCCTGGGCCGCCAGCGCCGCGATCAGATACGAGAAGCCGCCGCGCAGGTCGGGGATGACCAGATCCGCGCCCTGGAGCCGGGTGGGACCCGAGACGACCGCGGAGTGCAGGAAGTTGCGCTGGCCGAAGCGGCAGTCGGAGCCGCCCAGGCACTCGCGGTAGAGCTGGATGTGCGCGCCCATCTGGTTGAGCGCGGAGGTGAATCCGAGCCTCGACTCGTACACCGTCTCGTGGACGATGGAGAGACCCGAGGCCTGGGTCAGGGCCACCACCAGCGGCTGTTGCCAGTCGGTCTGGAAGCCGGGGTGCACATCCGTCTCCAGCGCGATCGCGTCGAGCGAGCCGCCGGGATGCCAGAAGCGGATGCCCTCGTCGTCGATCTCGAAGGCGCCGCCGACCTTGCGGTAGGTGTTGAGGAAGGTCATCATCGACCGCTGCTGCGCGCCGCGTACATAGATGTTGCCCTCGGTGGCCAGCGCGGCCGACGCCCAGGAGGCGGCCTCCAGCCGGTCCGGGATGGCGCGGTGCGTATAGCCGTCGAGCCGGTCGACACCGGTGATCCGGATCGTCCGGTCCGTGTCCATCGAGATGATCGCGCCCATCTTCTGGAGCACACAGATCAGATCCTCGATCTCCGGCTCCACCGCGGCGTTCGACAGCTCGGTGACTCCCTCGGCCAGCACGGCCGTCAGCAGCACCTGCTCCGTCGAGCCGACCGACGGATAGGGCAGCCGGATCTTCGTACCGCGCAGTCGCTGCGGGGCCTCCAGATACTGGCCGTCCGCGCGCTTCTCGATCGTCGCGCCGAACCGGCGCAGCACGTCGAAGTGGAAGTCGATCGGCCGGCCGCCGATGTCACAGCCACCGAGACCGGGGATGAACGCGTGACCGAGCCGGTGCAGCAGCGGGCCGCAGAAGAGGATCGGAATACGCGACGAACCCGCGTGGGCGTCGATGTCGGCGACATTGGCGCTCTCGACATGCGTCGGATCGAGGATCAGCTCGCCCGGTTCGTCGCCGGGGCGGACGGTCACCCCGTGGAGCTGGAGCAGCCCCCGCACCACCCGTACATCGCGAATGTCCGGCACATTGCGCAGCCGGCTCGGGCCACTGCCGAGCAGTGCGGCGACCATCGCCTTCGGCACCAGGTTCTTCGCGCCTCGGACCCGGATCTCGCCCTCCAGCGGAGTTCCGCCGTGGACAAGCATTACATCGTCTGTGCCGGTCATGAATCTCGCGTTCCGGAGTGGGCGGGCAGGTGGCCAAGGAAAAGGGTAAGGGGCCGGGACCCCTGTGCCGTAAGGCCTGGGACAGCCTCGGGCGGGAAGGGAACGCGGTACGACACCTACCGTTCCCATCCCCTCGCGGAGGGTTACCGGCGCCGCCTTTCCCGGCCGTGCGCTCCCGCTGCCGCTGTGCGCCCTGAGCTGCGTTCACACCTACCGTCCCGGGCACGCCCCGCGGAGGGCGAAGATGCGGGATCATGTCTCGCATGACCGAGGTGTCCTCGCTCACAGGGCGGCTGCTTGTCGCGACACCCGCCCTCACCGACCCGAATTTCGAGCGCGCGGTGGTCCTCCTGCTCGATCACGACGAGGAGGGCTCACTCGGCGTGGTCCTCAACAGGCCGACCCCGGTGGATGTCGGAGACATCCTGGAGTCCTGGGGGGAGTTGGCGGGCGAGCCCGGGGTGGTCTTCCAGGGTGGTCCCGTATCGCTCGACTCGGCGCTCGGACTCGCCGTCATACCGGGGGAGGACGGACCCCTGGGCTGGCGCCGGGTGTACGGCGCGATCGGCCTGGTCGATCTGGAGACCCCACCGGAGCTGCTCGCGCGGGCGCTCGGTTCGCTGCGGATCTTCGCCGGCTACGCGGGCTGGGGCCCCGGCCAGTTGGAGGCCGAACTGCGCGAAGGGGCCTGGTACGTCGTCGAGTCGGAGCCCGGCGATGTGTCGTCCCCGCACCCCGAGCGGCTCTGGCGGGCGGTGCTGCGACGCCAGCGCGGTGAGCTGGCCATGGTGGCGACATACCCGGACGATCCCTCCCTCAACTGACCCTTCGTACGGGCGCGGACCACGGTACGACCGGCGTGTCGGCGCGATGTGTGAGCGTACGGATGCGGAGTGCACGGACCCGGAGCCTCCGACACCCGCCCTTCGTGAGTACCCTGGCTCCCATGAGCACTCTTGAGCCCGAGCGCGGGGCAGGTACGGGCACCCTCGTGGAGCCGACACCACAGGTGTCGCACGGCGACGGCGACCACGAGCGCTTCGCCCACTACGTCCAGAAGGACAAGATCATGGCGAGCGCCCTCGACGGCACTCCCGTGGTCGCACTGTGCGGAAAGGTCTGGGTACCGGGGCGCGACCCCAAGAAGTACCCGGTCTGTCCGATGTGCAAGGAGATCTACGAGTCCATGGGTCCCGGCGGGGACAAGGACAAGGGCAAGGGCGGTAAGGACAAGAGCAAGAAGTAACGGCTGGTCCTCCGTCGCCGACGGCCCCCGGGGCGCGCTCCTGAGCGCACCCCGGGGGCCGTCGCGCGTTTCCGGCCGTCGCCGCCGCTGTTTCGCCGCCGTGTCCGCTGCAACGAAATGGTTGAGACCACTTGTCGGCGTGATCCGGCCACGCCTAGTCTCCTGCGTGTTGTGCAGCACGAAACGTGCGTTGCGCATGCTGCAACGCCAACTCGTAGGGACCCCGGATGAAGCTTTCTGCCCGTATGACGATCCCCCTCGCGGCACTCGCGCTCGTCGGCCTCACCGCCACCGCGTGCGCCCCGCAGACATCCGACACCGGCGCCACCAAGGACGAGAAGAGCGGCACCCTGCGCGTCTGGCTCTTCCAGGAGGTCAGCAACAAGCCGAAGGAGCAGGTCGTCGACGCCGCCGTCGCCGCCTTCGGCAAGAAGCACGAGGGCACGGAGGTGGAGATCGAGTACATCCCGGTCGAGACCCGGGCCCAGCGCATCAAGGCCGCGTTCAACGACCCGAAGAGCGCGCCCGATCTGATCGAGTACGGCAACACCGACACGGCCGGATATGTGAAGGACGGCGGACTCGCCGATGTGACGGAGGAGTTCAACGCCTGGGACGAGGCCAAGGACGCCGACCCGACGGCGAAGCGGTCCGTCACCGTGGACGGAAAGATCTACGGGGCACCGCTCTTCGTCGGCGTCCGCGCGCTCTACTACCGCACCGATGTCTTCGAGGAACTGGGGATCGAGGTCCCCACATCGCAGACCGAGCTGATCTCCACGGCCAGGAAGATCCACAAGGCGAAGCCGGAGCTGTACGGGCTCGCGGTCGGCGGCGCGTACACCTACGGCGCCATGCCGTTCCTCTGGGCGAACGGCGGCGAGCTCGCCGAGGAGAGCGGCGGTACGTACAAGGCCGCGGTCAACAGCCCGGCCGCCCGCAAGGGCATTGAGGCCTACACCTCCCTCTTCGGCGACGACAACTGTCCGGCCGCCAAGTGCGCCTCCATGGGCGGCAACGCGACGGTGACTGCCTTCGCCTCGGGCAAGGCCGCGATGGCGATAGGCGGTGACTTCAGTCACTCCGCCGTCGAGGCGGGCTCGGTGAAGGGCGAGTACGCGGTGGTGCCGCTGCCCGGTGTCACGGCGGGTTCGGTCGCGCCGGCGTTCGCGGGCGGCAACAACATCGGCGTCCTCAAGAGCAGTTCGCACCGTACGCTCGCGGTGGACCTGCTGAAGTCGCTCACCGGCAAGGACACCCAGGCCAAGCTGTTCGACGCGATGGGCTTCCTGCCGACGTACACGGATGTGCTGGCGGACTCGGCGGAGAAGGAGCCGTTCGTCGAGCCCTTCGTACGGACCCTGGGCGCGGGCGCCAAGTTCGTACCCGCGTCGCCGGGCTGGGCTCAGATCGACTCCTCGCTCGTCCTGCCGACCATGTTCCAGGAGATCGTCAGCGGCCGTAAGGACGTCGCCACGGCGTCCGACGAGGCGGCGAAGAAGATGGACGCCGCCTTCGCGTCCGCGAGCTGACCGCGATGACCGCGATGACGAACCGCACCGACGGCCCGGCGGCGGTCGCCGCCGCCGGCCGTAAGGGCCCGCGGCGGGCGGGCGAGGGGGGCTGGACGCCCTGGCTCTATCTCGCGCCCGCCCTCGTCGTCCTCGGCGGGCTGCTGGTCTACCCGATCTACCAGCTCGGTCTGATCTCCTTTCTGGAGTACACGCAGGCCCAGGTCAGCGGCGGTGAACCCACCACGTTCAAGGGCTTCGGCAACTACGCCGAGCTCTTCGGG
This sequence comes from Streptomyces sp. NPDC055025, assembly GCF_053608565.1. Taxonomy (NCBI): domain Bacteria; kingdom Bacillati; phylum Actinomycetota; class Actinomycetes; order Kitasatosporales; family Streptomycetaceae; genus Streptomyces; species Streptomyces sp. NPDC055025. The sequence continues at coordinate 128,803 of NZ_JBSGVS010000011.1, read as the reverse complement.
GACAGCCAGTTCTGGCAGGTGCTGCTGGCGACCGTGGTCTTCGCCGCCGCGTGCGTCCTCACCACGCTCGCGGTGGGCTGCGCGCTCGCCGTCCTGCTGACCCGGGTCCGGGCCCTGCCCCGTCTCGCGCTGATGCTCGCCGCCCTCGGTGCCTGGGCCACCCCGGCGATCACCGGCTCCACGGTCTGGGTCTTTCTCTTCGACCCGGACTACGGCCCCGTCAACCGGCTGCTGGGGCTCGGTGACTTCTCCTGGACGTACGGCCGTTACAGCGCCTTCACCCTCGTGCTGCTCGAAGTCGTCTGGTGCTCCTTCCCGTTCGTGATGGTGACCGTGTACGCGGGCATCAAGGCGATCCCCGGCGAGGTGCTGGAGGCGGCCTCCCTGGACGGCGCGTCGCAGTGGCGGATCTGGCGGTCCGTCACCGCGCCGATGCTCCGGCCGATCCTGCTGGTCGTCACCATTCAGTCGATCATCTGGGACTTCAAGGTCTTCACCCAGATCTATGTGATGACCAACGGAGGCGGAATCGCGGGCCAGAATCTCGTGCTCAATGTGTATGCCTATCAGAAGGCCTTCGCGTCCTCGCAGTACAGCCTGGGCTCGGCGATCGGTGTGGTCATGCTGCTGATTCTGCTGGCGGTCACACTCGTCTATCTGCGACTGATCCGGCGCCGGGGAGAAGAACTGTGAACCTGCTCCGTATTCGCCGTCCCTGGCGACTGGCCGCCGAGGCATCGGCCCTCGTCATCGCCGTGATCGTGGCCTTTCCGCTGTACTGGATGGTCCTCTCGGCGGTCAAACCCGCGGGCGAGATCCAGTCCACCGAGGCCCGTCCCTGGACGCTCTCACCGTCGCTGGACTCCTTCCGCCGGGTCTTCGAACAGCAGGAATTCGGGCGGTACTTCCTCAACAGTCTGGCGGTCGCGGGCACGGTCGTGATCGGGTCCGCGCTGATCGCGTTTCTGGCGGCCACGGCGGTGACCCGCTTCCGCTTCCGATTCCGTACGACCCTGCTGATCATGTTCCTCGTCGCGCAGATGGTGCCGGTCGAGGCGCTGACCATCCCGCTGTTCTTCCTGATGCGGGACGCCGGGCTGCTCAATACGCTCGGCTCGCTCGTCCTGCCGCATCTCGCCTTCTCGCTGCCGTTCGCGGTGTGGATGCTGCGGGGATTCGTCAAGGCGGTCCCCGAAGCGCTGGAGGAGGCCGCGTACATCGACGGGGCGAGCCGCACCCGGTTCCTGTGGCAGATCCTTTTTCCGCTGGTCTTCCCCGGGCTTGTGGCGACGAGCGTCTTCTCCTTCATCTCGACCTGGAACGACTTCCTCTTCGCCAAGTCCTTCATCATCAGCGACACCTCCCAGTCGACGCTTCCCATGGCACTGCTGGTCTTCTTCAAACCGGACGAGAACGACTGGGGCGGCATCATGGCCGCGTCCACCGTGATGACCATTCCGGTGCTGGTTTTCTTCGTACTCGTACAGCGGCGTCTGGTCTCCGGACTCGGCGGCGCGGTCAAGGATTGAGGGCCCACGAGATGGATCTGATCCCGAATCCCCGGCGGACCGCTCCCGCACCGCGGGAGGCCGCTCCTCTCCCGCTCGACGGCGGGACGGTGATCGAGGCGGCGCCCGGCACGGAGGGCGTGGCCCGCTGGCTCCGTACGACCGTCGGCGCCGCCACCGGTCTGCCGCTCCCCGACGGTGTGCCGGGCCCGGACGGCTCCGGCGGCTCCGACAGTTCCGACGGCTCCGGTGGTTCCGGTGGCCGGATCGTCCTGGGCATCAGCCCCGGTATCGCGCGGGAGTCGGGCCCCGAGGGCTACCGGATCGCCGTCGACGCGGAGGCGGTCCGTATCGAGGGCGGCGGTCCCGCCGGGGTCTTCTGGGGGGCGCAGACACTCCGTCAGCTCCTCGGCCCCGACGCCTACCGCGCGGCGCCGGCCGGCCCGCCGCGCGCGTGGACCGTACCGGTGACCGTCATCGAGGACGCGCCCCGCTTCGCCTGGCGGGGTCTGATGCTCGATGTGTCACGGCACTTCATGCCCAAGGACGGCGTCCTGCGCTATCTGGACCTGCTCGCCGCCCACAAGCTGAATGTCTTCCACTTCCATCTCACCGACGACCAGGGATGGCGCGTGGAGATCAAGCGCCATCCACGGCTGACGGAGGTCGGCGCCTGGCGCTCGCGCACCAAATGGGGCCACCGCGCCTCGGAGTTGTGGGACGAGAAGCCGCACGGCGGTTACTACACCCAGGACGACATCCGCGAGATCGTCGCGTACGCCGCCGAGCGGCATATCACCGTCGTCCCCGAGATCGATATCCCGGGCCATTCACAGGCGGCCATCGCCGCGTATCCGGAACTCGGCAACACCGATGTCATCGACACGACCTCCCTCACCGTCTGGGACACCTGGGGCATTACCGCGAACGTACTCGCCCCCACTGACAACACCCTCCGCTTCTACGAGGGCGTCTTCGAGGAACTCCTCGAACTCTTCCCCGCGTCCTCCTCGCCGTTCGTCCACATCGGCGGGGACGAGTGCCTCAAGGACCAGTGGAAGCGCTCCCCGGCCGCCCAGGCCCGGATGGCGGAACTGGGCCTGGCCGACGAGGACCAGCTTCAGTCCTGGATCGTCCGGCACTTCGACCGCTGGCTCGCCGAGCGGGGCCGGCGGCTGATCGGCTGGGACGAGATCCTGGAGGGCGGGCGCGCGGCCGGCGGGGACAGCGCGAGCGCTGACACCGGGGGCGGGGACGGGACGAGCGCGGACGGGGACGGCGCGAGCGGGGACGAGGACGGCGGGGGCGGGGGCAGGACGACGGACCTGGGACTGTCCCCGGGCGCCGCCGTGTCGTCCTGGCGCGGCTACGCGGGCGGGATCGCCGCCGCCAGGGCGGGCCACGACGTGGTCATGTGCCCCGAGCAGCAGGTCTATCTGGACCACCGTCAGGCGGCGGGCGAGGACGAGCCGATGCCCATCGGATATGTCCGCACCCTGGAGGACGTCTACCGGTTCGAGCCCGTACCGCCCCAGCTCACCGCGACGGAGGCGGCCCATGTGCTCGGCGCCCAGGCCAATGTCTGGACCGAGGTGATGCAGGACCGCTCCCGCGTCGACTACCAGGTCTTCCCCCGGCTGGCCGCCTTCGCCGAGGTCGTGTGGTCCTCGCTCCCCGCCCCCGTGGAGCGGGATTACGCCGATTTCGAACGGCGTATGGCCGGGCACTACCGGCGCCTTGACGCACTCGGGGTCGAATACCGGCCGCCCGGCGGCCCGTTGCCGTGGCAGCGCCGCCCCGGTGTGCTCGGACGCCCGATCGAGGGGGCGCCGCCAAACGTGTGAGCCCAGGCGGGAGCCGGGCGTCCCGACCCCCCGGCCCCTGGGAGCGTGGCCACGCGTGTGACCGTGCGCGGGATAAGTCGTACAAGGAACGCCGAAGAGTGGCATTCCGTATGTGACGGCGAAGAGGTGTGAAACCGGACCTTCCCCCTGGTGGGGGACGGATCCGCCCTTCGCGGACCCTCGCGTCGGCGGGCCCGGAAGATGTGCCAGAGTTGCCACGTCCGGGCTGTGAGCACGTACGGTACGGCAACACAGGCGGGACACCGGGACACCGGAAAGGGGTAGCCGGGTTGACCACGCACGCACCGCAGACCGCGCAGTCCGTGACGCTGCCGTCCTCGCTCGACGAGGCCGTGGCGGCGCTCACGGAGATGCCAGCCGCCGTGCCCGTCGCGGGTGGCACCGATCTGATGGCGGCCGTCAACAAGGGCCAGCTCCGGCCCGCGGGCCTCGTCGGCCTCGGCCGGATCAGCGAGCTGCGCGGCTGGCATTACCAGGACGGTCATGCCCTGCTCGGTGCCGGTCTGACACACGCCCGGATGGGCCGGCCCGACTTCGCGGCCCTCATTCCCGCGCTCGCCGCGTCCTCGCGCGCGGCGGGCCCGCCGCAGATCCGCAACGCGGGCACGCTCGGCGGCAATATCGCCACCGCGGCCCCCACCGGCGACTCCCTGCCCGTACTGGCCGCCCTGGAGGCGGACCTCGTGGTCGCGGGTCCCGGTGGCGCGCGCCGTGAGATCCCCATCTCGCATCTCCTGGCGGGCCGGGAGATGCTGGCGCCCGCCGAGCTGATCGGCTTCGTACGGGTGCCCCTGCTGCACGCCCCCCAGATCTTCCTGAAGGCGACGGGACGCACCGGTCCCGGCCGGGCCACCGCGTCGGTCACCGTGGTGCTCGACCCGGCGCGGCGCGGGGTGCGCTGCGCGGTCGGCGCGATCGCGCCGATGCCGCTGCGCCCCCTGGAGGCCGAACGCTGGATCGGTTCGCTGATCGACTGGGACGGCGCGCGGGGGCTCACCCAGGAGGCGCTCGCCGCCTTCGGCGAGTACGTCGCCGCCGCGTGCATCCCGGATCCCGCGCCGCCGGTCGACGGGGGAGAGGCCCCGCCCGTGTCGCCCGCCGTGCAGCATCTGCGGCGTACGGTCGCCACGCTGGCCCGACGAGCACTGGGGAGGGCGCTGTCGTGACCACCGACGAGAACTCGGGCAACTACGGCAACACGGGCAACTCCGGCCGGTCCGGCAACGCGGGCAACGCCGGTCCCGACGGCGGGATCCCGCGCGCGCCGGGCGGCTGGCAGCCGGTCCCGCAGGGCGGCGAGTACGACGGCGAGTCGACCGCGTTCGTACAGCTCCCCCCGGAGGACGGCCAGGACGCGCCGCTGGCCGCGCCGGGGCACGGGTACGTACCGCCGCAGATCACGCCTCTGGCGCCCGCGGAGGACGCGGGGGGCGGCGTACGGTGGCCGGACCCGCGGCAGGACGGCGGAGAGCGGTTCCAGGCGTCGTACGCCCAGGGCGGCTACGACCCGGGACCGACCGGACAGTGGAACTTCGCCGGGGACGGCACGGGCGCCGGGGAGAGCGGCGGGGTCCCCGCCGGGTCCGCCGGTTCCGCCGAGCTGACCGGCCAGTGGACGATCCCGGTCGCGAACGGTGATCTTCCGGATGAATCGGGCGAGTTCAGTACCTCGATGCTGGCCTCCCAGTGGGGCGGCGGCAGCCCGCCGGCGACCCTGCCGGGCGGCGCGGCGGCACCGTGGGCGACCGAGCGGGCCGGAGCGCCGGGCCCGGAGGACACGGGCGGCAGCGGTGTCGTCGGCGGCCTCGGCGGCGCCGGTGGCACCGGTCAGGAGGGCGCGCTGGGCGCGCCCCCGCTGAACGAGCCGCCCGCGCACGGCATGGGACACGACCCGGCGGGGCAGGACGGGCCCGTCCACCAGCCCGCCGTCCACGACCCGTCGGCGCACGAGCCGTCCACGCACGAGATGCCGGCGCACGACCCGGGGACCTCCCAGGACCGGCCCGAGGCAGCGGCCGTGCCCGCGTCCGAGCACCTGGGGACGCCCGAACCGGAAGCCCTGCCGGAACCGGAAGCCCTGCTGGAGCCGGAACCGGAACCCGAGCCGCTGACCAGCAGCAGCGACAGCGCCGAACACCCCGCCGGTTCCTACGTCCTGCGTGTCAACGGCGCCGACCGCCCCGTCACCGACGCCTGGATCGGCGAGTCCCTCCTGTACGTGCTGCGCGAGCGCCTCGGCCTCGCGGGCGCCAAGGACGGCTGCTCCCAGGGCGAGTGCGGCGCCTGCAACGTCCAGGTCGACGGCAGGCTCGTCGCCTCCTGTCTCGTACCCGCCGCCACCGCGGCCGGGGCCGAGGTCCGTACGGTCGAGGGACTCGCCGTCGACGGCGAACCCTCCGACGTCCAGCGGGCGCTCGCGAAGTGCGGTGCGGTGCAGTGCGGTTTCTGTATCCCCGGCATGGCCATGACCGTCCACGATCTGCTGGAGGGCAACCACGCCCCCAGCGAACTGGAGACCCGTCAGGCGCTCTGCGGCAATCTCTGCCGCTGCTCCGGTTACCGCGGCGTGCTCGACGCGGTGAACGAAGTCGTCGCCGGGCGGACCGCGAGCGCGGAGGCCGCCGCCGCGGCCTCCGAGGAAGCCCGCATCCCGCACCAGGCACCCCCAGGGGCCGGCAGCGCCCAGCCCCCGCACTCGCCCGACGGAGGCATGGCGTGAGCAACGACGCGGCCACCGGGGCCCAGGCGCTCGACGCTCCTCAGCAGGAGCCCCCCGCGCACGGCCTCGGAGCATCACTCTCCCCGGCCGACGCGCGCGCGAAGACCGAGGGCACGTTCCCGTACGCCGCCGATCTGTGGGCCGAGGGCCTGCTGTGGGCGGCGATCCTGCGCTCTCCGCACCCGCACGCCCGTATCGTCTCGGTCGACACCGCGGCCGCGGCCGAGATGCCGGGCGTACGGGCCGTCGTCACCCACGAGGACGTCCTCGGGGACTCCGCGTACGGCCGCCGTGTCGTCGACCGTCCCGTCTTCGCGTCGGACGTCGTACGCCACCACGGCGAGGCGATCGCCGCGGTCGCCGCCGACCATCCCGACACCGCCCGGCTCGCCGCCGCCGCGATCGCCGTCGAGTACGAGGTGCTCGACCCGGTCACCGACCCCGAGAAGGCCTTCGCCGCCGAGCCGCTGCACCCCGACGGCAATCTGATCCGCCATATCCCGCTGCGCTACGGCGACCCCGAGATCACCGGCGAGGTCGTCGTCGAGGGGCTGTACCGCATCGGCCGCCAGGACCCGGCGCCGATCGGCGCCGAGGCGGGCCTCGCCGTGCCGAGACCCGACGGCGGCGTCGAGATCTACACTGCGTCCACCGACCCGCACACCGACCGCGATCTGGCCGCCGCCTGCTTCGGTCTCGACCCGGAACGGGTGAAGGTCGTCGTCACCGGAGTGCCCGGCGCCACCGGCGACCGCGAGGACCCGGGCTTCCAGATCCCGCTCGGCCTGCTGGCGCTGCGTACCGGCTGCCCGGTCAAACTGGCCGCCACCCGCGAGGAGTCCTTCCTCGGCCACGCCCACCGCCACCCCACGCTGCTGCGCTACCGCCACCACGCGGACACCGAGGGCCGGCTGGTCAAGGTCGAGGCCCAGATCCTGCTGGACGCGGGCGCGTACGCGGACTCCTCGTCCGAGTCGCTCGCGGCGGCGGTGGCCTTCGCCTGCGGTCCGTATGTCGTACCGCACGCCTTCATCGAGGGCTGGGCCGTACGCACCAACAACCCGCCGTCGGGCCATGTCCGCGGCGAGGGCGCGATGCAGGTCTGCGCCGCGTACGAGGGCCAGATGGACAAACTGGCCGCCAAGCTGGGCATCGACCCGGCCGAGCTGCGGATGCGCAACGTCCTCGCGACCGGCGACATCCTGCCCACGGGACAGACCGTGACCTGCCCGGCCCCGGTGGCCGAACTGCTCGCCGCCGTACGGGACTTCCCGCTGCCCGCGCTGCCCAAGGACACCCCGGAGGCGGCCTGGCTGCTGCCCGGCGGCCCGGAGGGCGCGGGCGAACCGGGCGCGGTACGGCGCGGGGTGGGCTACGCCCTGGGCATGGTCCATATGCTCGGCGCCGAGGGCGCGGACGAGGTCTCCACCGCCACCGTCAAGGTCCATGACGGGGTGGCCACGGTGATCTGCGCGGCCGTCGAGACGGGGCAGGGTTTCTCCACCCTCGCCCGGCAGATCGTCCAGGAGACGCTGGGGATCGAGGAGGTCCATGTCGCCTCGGTCGACACGGACCAGCCTCCGGCGGGCCCGGCCGCCCACGGGCGGCACACCTGGGTCTCGGGCGGCGCGGTCGAGCGGGCGGCGAAGATGGTCCGGACGCAGCTCCTCCAGCCGCTGGCCCACAAGTTCGGCATGTCCACCGAACTGCTCCAGATCACCGACGGCAAGATCACCTCGTACGACGGGGTGCTGTCCACCACGGTCACCGAGGCGATGGACGGCAAGGAACTCTGGGCGACGGCACAGTGCCGTCCCCATCCCACCGAGCCCCTGGACGAGTCGGGCCAGGGCGACGCCTTCGTGGGGCTGGCTTTCTGCGCGGTCCGCGCGGTCGTGGACGTCGACATCGAGCTGGGCTCGATCCGGGTGGTCGAGATGGCCGTGGCCCAGGACGTCGGCCGGGTCCTCAACCCGGCGCAGCTGGCGACCCGTATCGAGGCGGGTGTCACCCAGGGCATCGGTACGGCCCTGACGGAGAACCTCCGCACGAACAAAGGTCTGGTCCGCCGCCCCGACCTCACCGGCTACGCGCTGCCGACGTCCCTGGACGCGCCGGACATTCGCATCGTGAAACTCGTGGAAGAACGCGACGTCGTGGCCCCCTTCGGCGCCAAACCGGCCAGCGCCGCCCCGGTGGTCACCTCCCCGGCCGCGGTGGCCTCGGCGGTGCGCGCGGCGACGGGCCGTCCGGTCAGCCGTCTCCCCATCCGCCCCCAGGCGGCGGTCGCGGTCCCCAACTCGTAGCGCTCCCGGTGGTCCTGGCGGTCCCACGCGCAGTGGCGTAATCCGCGTTGCACCTGCAAGGCCGGGATGCGTACTGTCATGGGCGCTCGCTAGAGTGATCTCCGTAGGTGTGCTGGACGGGGGAGGCGTCGATGGCGGAGGACGACGGGACGGGGCGGCCGGTGTATCCGACGCTGCCCACGACGAGCACGACGAGCACGGCGAGTGGCGGGACGAGCGGGAACGGCGGAGGCGGCGGAGGCGGTTCCGCGGACCTGAATGTCGACGCCGCGGAGCTGGTCGCGTTCAAGAACAGGGTTGACGGGCTGCTGACCAGGCTCGACAACTCGTCGGCGGCGCCGACGGAGATGGCGGGCGGCACAGTCGCCAGGGCGGACCTCGGCACGGGCTTCGGTGAGGCCGACGAGCTGTACGGGGTCTACCGCAGAGTGCACGGCGAGCTCCAGAATCTCTCCAGGGGCCTGGCCGGCCAGATCGAGGCCCTGGGCATCGCGGTCGACGGCTCCCGCAGGGGATACGAGAACATCGACGACGAGATCAAGCTGCGTATGCAGCGCATCAGCCAGGACGCGCGGCGGGACTGGGAGCGGCGCGAGCGGGAACGGCGCGAGGAGCGGGAGCAGACCGCGGACGGGGGCTCCACGGATGCCCGGCCCGCGGACGGCGGCGGCGATTCGTCGGGCGTCACGGCCTGACGCGAGGCGGTCGGCTGCGGTGACATGACGTCACATGACGCCACATGACGCCACCTGACGCCACGTGACGTCAGGAACGCACGGAACGCGGCACGCGCCGGAAGCGCGGGGACAACGGGGAACACGGGGAAAGAAGGACCGGAGTCATGCTGGAGAACAGCGGGGGCGGGGGATCGCCCGCGGGGAGCACCACCAACTTCGAGGCACACACGCATCAGGAACTGCGGGACATGATCGCCGCCGCGAACCCTGACACGCTCAAGAGCCACGCCGATCTGCTGTCCGAAGCGGCGACGGCCATCAGCGACATCGGCGAGGACCTCAAGACGTACATCACCTCGGTGAACTGGCGGGGCGGGGCGGGCGAGGCGTTCGAGGAGTGGGGCGACCAGACCTGGAAGGCCACCCTGCTGCTGGCGGACTACAGCGCGGTGGGCGCGACCTGGATGGGCGACGCGGCCCAGACCCTCAGGGAGGTCAAGGCCGGGCTCCCGCAGGTGGACGCGTCGGCGCGGGGCAACCTCGAAGCGGCACTGGAGTTCCGCAACGACCCCGATTCCCGGACGATCGCCTCGGAGGCGAGGGCCAAGCTCAACGAGGACCACGCGGAAGCCGTTCAGCAGATGAACAAGCTCGCGCAGTCGTACTCACTGTCGTCGTTCGTGATAGGGGCACAGGAGCCACCGGTGTTCCCGCCGCCGCCGGGGGCGTTCGTGCCGGATGTACAGATCGACAGCTCCAGTGACGCGTCCTGGTCCACCGGGTACACGAGCGGTGGTAGTGGTACGTCTGACGGCTCCGTCGCCTCGGCTCGCCACGCTGCCACGGAGACCCGGGGATCGGTGACGCCGGGTGTGAACCCGGAGGTTCGTACCTACCAGCCGTCGCCGACGCGGGACGTTCCCGTGGCCATGGAGATCGACGGGGTGGCCACGCTGCCTCCGACGCAGCTTCCGCCGACCGGCACACCGAGTGTGGTTCCTCCGACAGGCCGTCCCGACGGTACGGTCATGCCTCCGGTCGGAGTGATCCCGCCCGTGTTCGGCGGCGGCACCGCCACGCCCGTTTCCGGGGGAGGGCGCTCGGGCGGCGGTGGGCGTGTGTCGCCGCTGCCCGGACAGGGGTCTCTCACCAGCGGTTCCCCGGGCGCGCGTGTGCCGCGTGACAGCGGCATCGTCGGCGGTCGGCCCCTGCCTCCTTCGAGCTCGGGCCGCCCCACCGGCGGGATCCCGCGTGGCACGGTCGTGGGCGGTGAGGCCATGCACGGACGTCCTCCGATGGCCGGCGGGACCGGCGGCGGTGCGATGGGCGGCCCCATGGGCGCTCAGGGCGGTACGGCCGGCGGCCGGCGGTTCGCGAGTGAGACCGGCGGGACGGTGGCCGGGCGCACGCAGCAGCCCGGGACGACCGGCGCCCGCCCCTTCACCCCCGGTGGTTCCGGCCTGGTCCGTGGCGCCGGGGCGGACGGCGGAGGCCGTTCCTCGCAGGCCGGGCGCGGGGGCATGGTGCCGCATCCCACGCAGCGGGGCGGTCGCCGCCCCGAGAGCGAGGACGGACAGCGCCCCGACTATCTGACAGAAGACGAAGAGACCTGGCAGCAGGGCGGTCGCCGTATCGTGCCGCCGGTCATCGACTGAGCCCCGCCCCTGTCCGAATCCGGTGAGAAGGACCGTACATGCGCGCCAGCAGCACCCGAACCACTCGGTGGAACGTGCTCATATCCGGCTCTCTGGGGCTGCTGCTGGCGGGCGTGGCGGCGACTCCCGCCCACGCCGACACGGTCCGGTCGAGACAGTGGCACCTCGACATCATGAAGGCCGAGCAGATGTGGGAGACCAGCACGGGCGAGGGCGTCACGGTCGCGGTCATCGACTCGGGTGTGGATGCCGCACCCGACCTCGAAGGGCAGGTACTGCCCGGCAAGGACTTCTCCGTGCGGCCGGGGAACGAGCGTGACGACTTCGGTAACCACGGCACGAGCATGGCGGCGCTGATCGCGGCCACGGGCGAGAGCCATGGCGGAGACGGAGCCTTCGGTCTCGCGCCCGGGGCGAAGATCCTCCCCGTCCGGGTGGACCTCGGCGCGGGCAGGTCGGGCGACGAGATGGAAGCCGGAGCGATCCGCTATGCGGCCGACTCCGAAGCGAAGATCATCAACATCTCGCGGGCCGGTCCTTACGACGGCGTCGCGACCCGCGATGCCGTGAAGTACGCGCTCGACAAAGGGAAACTCATCTTCGCCGGTGTGGGGAACGACGGCGAGTACGGCAGCGTGAAGTACCCCGCGGCGACACCGGGCGCCGTGGGCGTCGGAGCGGTCGGCAAGGACCTGAACGCCACGTCGGAGTCCCAACGTGGCCCCGAGGTGGACCTGGTCGCACCGGGCGAGGGAATCATCACCGCCTGCGCGGGCAAGACAGGCCTCTGCGACAGCAGCGGCACCAGCGACGCCACCGCTCTCGTCTCCGCCTCCGCCGCCCTCATCTGGTCCAAGTACCCGGACTGGACGAACAACCAGGTGCTGCGCGTCATGCTCAACACCGCCGGCGGCCCGACCAGCGGCGCCGAGCGGAACGACTACGTCGGTTACGGAATGGTCCGTCCCCGGATCGCCCTCACCGACCCCGGCGACCCCGGCCCGGCCGACGAGTACCCGCTCCCCGACCTCGCGGCGGCCGACTCCACGGCGCCTTCGCCCGAAGCCTCGGCCCCGGAGTCCCAGGAGGCGGGCAACGGCGACCGGACCGAGCCGCCCGCCCCGGCCGCCGCGTCCTCCGGCGGTGGCGACACCGGGCTCTGGATCGGTCTGGGCATCGGCGCGGCCCTGCTCATCGGCGCCGCCGTCGCCGTACCCCTCATCCGCTCCCGCCGCCGCGCCGCCCCCCCTCCGCAGCACCCCCCGACCCAGGGCTTCGCCCCGTACCAGCAGCCCTCGTACCCGCCCCAGCAGCCGCAGCAGTACAACCAGCCCCAGCAGTACGGACCGCCGCCCCAGCAGCCCGGGGCGGCGCAGCAGTACCCGCGGTACCAGCCGAATCAGAACCAGTCACCACAGCAGTACCCGCCGTACGGCCCACCTCAGCCGTAACGGAATCGCATCGCCGTCCCAGCCGTCATCTCGACCATTCCAGCCATCAGTTCATAGGTTCACAACGGGGGAACCATGTCGTTCGACAAGGAGTGGGCATCCGCCCGCACTGATGCCACAGCCAATACCGATATGCGGCTGAACAGAGTTCCCGACGAAGGATCGGCCGGCGGGAGCAGTGCCGATCTGAGCGTCAATCAGGACAAACTCGGAGAGATCGGGAGCGCGGCATACGCGCTGCACGGCAGGCTCCGTTCCGACGGCGGTCACGCCCGCGGCAGTACCTCCGAGGCGGCGACGATGATGACCGTCAACGGCTTCCGTACCGGTGCCGCCATGCGAACGGTCCATGACACCTGGAACTCGCAGCTCAACACCCTGCTCGACGCCTGCGCGAATATCTCCAACCATCTGGACTACAGCGCGGCGTCGCACGCAAGGGAAGAGCAAGAGATCACGGCCGCCCTCGCGGCGTCCAGGATAAACGAGTACTTCAAGTAGCCGCGGGGTAATCATGCTGACCTTCAACGATGTGTACCACGCCCCGCTGGACAAGCTGAAGACGGCGGCGGACGACTGGTCGGAGATGACCACCAAGCTGGAGACGCTTGCCGAGGACGCGCGGACGACCATGGTGGCCAGGGCGAGGGACGACTACTGGCGGGGCGTCAACGCCGAGGTCACCAAGCCCTTCGTCGACAAGACCGCCAAGGAGTTCGACGACGCGGCGAAGGCGGCCAAGGGCATCAAGCTGATTCTCCACGACGGCTACGAGGCGTTCAAGAAGGCCAAGGACGACCTCAAGAGGATCATGGACACGGACGCCCCGGCTCAGGGCCTGGTCGTCACCGCGCATGGCAGGGTCGAGGCGCAGTATCCGCTGGGGGAGAGCCAAGCGGCCCGCCACGATCCTGATTTCAGCGAGTTGCTCCGCAGCCAGAACGGCGAGATCGACGCGATGCAGCGCCGTATCGACGCCGTCGTGGAGACGTGCGACGACGCCGATGTGGCCACGGCCAACGCGCTCACGGCGAACATCACCTCCGATCAGCACAACTTCAGCGCGCCGAGGTACGACAGCCTGGACGCCGAGGAGGCACAGCGCGCCATCGACCTGGCCAACAAGGGCCGAGACCTCACACACGCCGAACTCCAGCAGCTCAATGAGCTTCTGAGGGACAATCACTCGTCACGCGAGTTCTCCAGGACCTTCTACGACGGCCTCGGCCCAGAAGGGTCCTTGGAGTTCTTCGGCCGGTTGGCGGCCGACACCTACGACAACTCCGACCTCGACGAGGAACGTCTCAGGGACGTCCAGGCGCTTCAGCGGAACCTTGGCCTCAATCTGGCCACCGCGACCAACCCCACGGGTGGCAACGACCCGTGGACGGAGCGGTGGTCCGAGGACATGCGTCGGCTCGGTACCGAGCGCATCCCGCTGACCAGGTACGACATGCATCCACCGTACGGATATCAGCTCCTCGGCGGGATCATGCGATACGGCAACTACGACCCGAAGTTCCTCAACCCGATAGCCGAGCATGTGGTCCAGCTGCGCCAGAGGGACCCCAACATGTTCGCCGACTCGAAATGGATGACCACCACACCGGCGAATCCCCTCAACCCGTCGGGTGTGAACGGATCCGGCTACGACCCGGTCGTCAGCATGCTGGAGGCGCTCGGGCACAGTCCGGAGGCGTCGAGGCAGTTCTTCTCCGCTGAGCCGACGGCCTACAACGAGGACGGCACCGTCAACACGAGTGCCGCGCCGGACCTCGGTGAGGACAAGGACGGCAACCCCATCGGGAGCTACCTCGACTACTTCGCCACCGAGGAGTACGAGTCGTTCCCCGACATCGACGGCTTCGAGACCGAGGCCGCGATTCGGGCCACGTCCTACATGCCGGACGCACTGGGGCACGCCCTGGAGTCCGCCACACTCGGCTATCCCTGGGACAGCCCGGATCCGAACGCCGTCCGGGACGAGACATCGGCCGCGATCATGCAGGACGTCGTCAAGAAGTACGGACAGGACGCGGGTCTGCTCAAACACCAGGAGGCGCTGGCGGACAGCATGGGCAACATGGGAGCCGGCTATATCGACGACATCAACTGGGCGTTGGAAGAAGGCGTGGACGGCAGTATCTTCGCCCCGGACAGGAACGCCGAGGCTCATGCCAGGTTCGACCGGGGCGACGCCCGGGCTTTCCTCAGCGCTCTGGGGCAGCACCCGGACGCGTACGCGTCCGTCACCACCGCCGAGCGGATCTACACCACCAGCATGCTGGAGGCCCAGGTGGGTCAGGATGGCCGCATCAACGAGGGCGCGGCCCGGGCGGCGGTGGGCGTCGGCGCCGAGGTTCAGGGGATGCTCGACCAGTCGCGTGCCGACCAGGTCGAGGCGGAGGGCCTGAAGCTGCACGAGGACTACGAGAAGGCACAGCAGCAGCGGTCCGCCTGGGTCGAGTTCGGGGCGACCTCCGCGATCGCCGCCGGTGTGGCGTTCCTGCCGGCCACGGCTGCCGCGGCCGGAGCGGCGGCCATTCTGGTTCCCCTCGCCGTCGACACCGGCAGTGGAGCACTGGAGCAGATCGCGGGGCAGGTCATCGGTGACTGGTCGGACAATGCCATCGACAAGCACAAAGAGGACGTCGAAGAGCTGACCCGGGCGGAGAAGACGACCGTGTTCCGGGCGGGTGAGCAGAGTGCGGAGGCGCCCATGAGGCATTTCCGTGACCAGTACGGCATCGATATGAACAGTGACTTCGGCAGAGACCTCCAGGACTCCGTCGATCTCGGTTACGCGAAGGGCAATGACCGGGAGAACCAGCAGGGCAATGATCCCGAGACCGGCTGAGCGAGACCGGCTGAGACAGGACCTGGACAAGAGAAGCCGAGACAAGAGAAAGAGCGAGATCTGTGAGGACACGGAACACCGCGCGAACCGTGGGTGTCATGCTGGCATTCTGCCTTGGTGTATCGGCGTGCGGCGGCGGTGAGAGCGAGGAGGAGCCTCTCTTCGTCGATGCCGGGAAGCTCTGTGATTCCGTGTTCTCCGACGACGCGGTGGTGGCCGCCCTGGAGACCACGGTCGGCGACACATCCTTCTGGCGCAACGGTGAGGGCGCGCTGGACAGGGTTGTCGCCAAGCTCAAGAGTTTCTACGCGGACGGACAGGACGTATACGGCGCCGAAGAATTCTGCAGGATCAAGGGCGAAAAGCGTGGCTCCGGGCGCCTGAACGTCAGCTTCGCCCTCTACAAGCCGGATGACGTGGTGGACCGCGGCCACTCGGCGAGCCAGCGGTTCTACGAGCTCGGGAAACTGGCCGTGGCCGGTTCCGAGCGGTCGACGCTCTACTTCGAGTGTGTGAGCCCTCAACTGGACGGCTCGGACAAGGACCCCGCGCGTATTTCGGGCGGCATACGCCTCAGCGAACGGAAGGTGGCGGAAACCCAGGCCCTACGCGAGGACAATCTCACCGTTCTGCACGCGGCGTCGTTCGCCCTGGCGAAGAAGCTGGAATGCGAGAACAACGGGGGACTGCCGCAGACGGTGGTGCTTCAGCCGAAGCCCGAGCCCGAGCCGGGGTCCGAGCCGGGGTCCGAGTCCGAGGCCGCGGCGAAGCCGGAATAGAACTGCCCCATAACGGCTGCATGGTCGCCCCGGAAAGCCCGGGGCGACCATGCAGCCGTTACATCTGGAGGCCGTGGCGGGAATCGAACCCGCGTAACTCGCTTTGCAGGCGAGTCCCTGAACCACTCGGGCACACGGCCGTGTCCGTCATGCGTGATGCGTGTCTCTGTGTAGCTCTACTCGACCGTAGAGCGGCGGTGGGCCGGGCTCAAGGCGGGTGGGGGTGGTGCAACGCGACTGCCACACTCCGTTCATGGTCGTACGACCAAGGGCCCAGCCCGGATCAGTCCCCATGACAGGGATCAAACAGGGGTTCGGCCCTTACGCTGTGTCCATGACCACCCTGGAACCAGGCGGCGCCGATGTCGCTCCCGCCGGCCTCGCCGCCGTCCCGGCAGCCGTACTCCCGACCTCCGGCGAGGCTCTCGACCAGGGTGGTGTCCTGGGTCCCGCGCACCGGGCCCTCAGTATCGGCATCGTCTCCGTCGTCCTGCTGATCGCCTTCGAGGCGACCGCCGTCGGTACGGCGATGCCGGTGGCCGCGCGGGAGCTGAACGGGGTCGCGCTGTACGCCTTCGCCTTCTCCGCGTACTTCACCACCAGCCTCTTCGCCATGGTGCTCTCCGGGCAGTGGGCCGACCGCAGCGGGCCGCTCGCGCCGCTCGCCACCGGGATCAGCGCCTTCGGTGCCGGGCTGCTGCTCTCGGGCACGGCGGGCACGATGTGGCTGTTCATCGCCGGCCGTGCCGTCCAGGGGCTCGGCGGCGGCCTGGTCATCGTCGCGCTGTACGTCGTCGTCAGCCGTGCCTATCCGGAGCGGCTGCGGCCCGCGATCATGGCCGCGTTCGCCGCGAGCTGGGTGATCCCCTCCGTCGTCGGGCCGCTCGCCTCCGGCACCGTCACCGAACATCTCGGCTGGCGCTGGGTCTTCATCGCGATACCCGCCCTGGTCGTGCTGCCGCTGGCGCTCGCCCTGCCCGCGATACGGCGGATGGCCTCCGGGCCCGCCGACCCCTCCGCGCCACCCGTCGCCCTCGACCGGCGCAGGATCCGGCTGGCGTTCGGGATCTCGGCGGGCGCCGGGCTGCTCCAGTACGCGGGGCAGGATCTGCGCCCGCTCTCCCTGCTCCCGGCCGCGGCCGGCGCGGCGCTGCTCGTCCCCGCCGTCCTCGGGCTGCTGCCCGGCGGCACCTGGCGGGCGGCCCGCGGACTGCCGTCCGTCGTGCTGCTGCGCGGTGTGGCCGCGGGCTCCTTCATCGCCGCCGAGAGCTTCGTACCGCTGATGCTCGTCACCCAGCGCGGGCTGTCGCCGACGATGGCCGGGCTCTCGCTCGCGCTCGGCGGGGCGACCTGGGCGCTCGGTTCGTACATACAGTCCCGGCCGCGCATGGAGCCCCACCGCGAGCGGCTGATGGCGGGCGGCATGGTGCTCGTCGTCGCGGCCATCGCGACGGTGCCGAGCGTGCTGATCGAGTCCGTCCCGGTCTGGATCGTCGCGGTCGCCTGGGGCGTCGGCTGTCTCGGCATGGGCGCGGTGATCGCCTCGACGAGCGTGCTGCTGCTCAAGCTCTCCGCTCCGGAGGAGGCGGGCGCGAACTCCGCCGCGCTCCAGATCTCCGACGGACTCTCGAACGTCCTGCTGCTGGCGATGGGCGGCGCGGCCTTCGCGGCCCTGGGCGGCGGCGGGGTGGGCGGCCACACCACCTCGGCGGTCAGCGGCGCCGGCGCGGCGGGCTCGCACCCGGCGGCCTTCGCCGCGGTGTTCCTGCCCATGGCGGCGGTGGCACTGGCGGGGGTGTGGGTGGCCACGCGCGTGACCACCCGGGTGACCGCCGGGGCACCCGCGCCCACTCGTGTACGGAGCCGATGACCAGTCGCGTACGGACGCGATGATCAGTCGCGTACGGACCCGATGCCAGGGGAACGCGATGGCAGGAGCGCCGGTCACAGGGCCCCGGTCGCAGGAGCCCCGCTCATAGGGCCCAGCTCGCGCGGGCCCCGCCCGTACGGGACCTGCCCGCGCGGGCCCCGCCCGTACGGGACCTGCCCCCCCCACGGCCCCCGCCCCCACGGCCCCGCCCGTACAGGCCCCGCCCCGCAGCCCCCATGACAGAGCGCTCGATCCTCGGCCCGAACAACCGGCGAATGCGGGCGAACCAGGGCAACTCCCCTCGCTCATGGCACCCTTGGCGGTCCATGAGGTACGGATGTGGCGCCCGTCGCACCCGGCCTCATTCGTACGAGGATCCCTCCGCCCCACCGGTAGGGTGGCCCGGTCGTCGTACGCCACCGCGTACGCGCCCCGTCACCCCGAGCGCCCGAACCGGAGACCGTGACTACTACCGCTGCCTCCCACCACCTCTCACCCGCCTTCCCCGGCCGCGCCCCCTGGGGCACCGCCAACAAGCTGCGCGCCTGGCAGGAGGGTGCCCTCGGCAGATACCTCCAGGAGCAGCCACGTGACTTCCTCGCCGTCGCGACCCCCGGCGCCGGCAAGACGACCTTCGCGCTGACGCTCGCCTCCTGGCTGCTGCACCACCATGTCGTCCAGCAGGTGACCGTCGTCGCGCCGACCGAACACCTCAAGAAGCAGTGGGCGGAGGCGGCGGCGCGGATCGGGATCAAACTCGACCCGGACTACAGCGCGGGACCGCTGAGCAAGGAGTACGACGGCGTCGCCATCACCTACGCGGGTGTCGGGGTACGGCCCATGCTGCACCGCAACCGGTGCGAGCAGCGCAAGACCCTCGTCATCCTGGACGAGATCCACCACGCCGGCGACTCCAAGTCCTGGGGCGAGGCCTGTCTGGAGGCGTTCGAGCCCGCGACCCGCCGGCTCGCGCTGACGGGTACGCCGTTCAGATCCGACACCAACCCCATCCCCTTCGTGGCGTACGAGGAGGGCGACGACGGCATCCGCCGCTCGTCCGCCGACTACACCTACGGATACGGCAGCGCCCTCGGCGACGGAGTCGTCCGTCCCGTGATCTTCCTCAGCTACAGCGGCAATATGCGCTGGCGCACCAAGGCCGGTGACGAGATCGCGGCCAAGCTCGGCGAGCCCATGACCAAGGACGCGGTCTCGCAGGCCTGGCGCACCGCGCTCGACCCGCGCGGCGACTGGATGCCCAATGTGCTGCGCGCCGCCGACCGGCGCCTCACCGAGGTGCGCAAGGGCATCCCGGACGCGGGCGGACTGGTCATCGCGAGCGACCAGGACTCGGCGCGCGCGTACGCGAAGCTGATCCGCGAGATCACCGGTACGAAGGCCACGGTCGTCCTCTCCGACGACACCGGCGCGTCGAACCGGATCGACGAGTTCAGCGCGGGCGAGGACCGCTGGATGGTCGCGGTGCGCATGGTGTCGGAGGGCGTCGACGTACCGCGTCTCGCCGTGGGTGTGTACGCGACGACCATCTCGACCCCCCTGTTCTTCGCGCAGGCCGTCGGCCGTTTCGTACGGTCCAGACGCCGTGGCGAGACCGCGTCCGTCTTTCTGCCCACCATCCCCAATCTGCTCGGGTTCGCGAGCGAGATGGAGGTGGAGCGCGACCATGTGCTCGACAAGCCGAAGAAGGGCGGCGAGGAGGACCCCTACGCCGAGTCCGAGAAGGAGATGGCGGAGGCCGAGAAACTCCAGGACGAGGACACGGGCGAGCAGGACACGCTGCCCTTCGAGGCGCTGGAGTCCGACGCCGTCTTCGACCGGGTGCTCTACGACGGCGCCGAGTTCGGTATGCAGGCGCACCCGGGCAGCGAGGAGGAGCAGGACTATCTCGGCATCCCCGGACTGCTGGAGCCCGACCAGGTGCAGATGCTGCTCCAGAAGCGGCAGGCACGCCAGATCGCGCACAGCCGCAAGAAGCCGGACGCCGAGGCGGATCTGCTGGAACTGCCCGCCGAGCGACGGCCGGTGGTCTCCCACAAGGAACTGCTGGAGCTGCGCAAGAAGCTCAACGCGATGGTCGGCGCCTATGTCCATCAGAGCGGCAAACCGCACGGGGTGATCCATACGGAGCTGCGCCGGGTGTGCGGCGGACCGCCGAGCGCCGAGGCGACGGCGGGACAGATCCGGGAGCGGATCGCGAAGGTACAGGAGTGGGCCACCCGGATGCGTTGAGCCGTACGGGGGCCGGGCAAGCCGTGACGGGGGTCGGGCGAGTGGCCGTACGAGTCGTACGGGCCCGGACGAGGGCCGTGCGAGCTGTACGGGGCCCGACGAGTCGGACCGGTCGGGCGGTCGTACGGGGAGCTGGTGGCGCGTGCGCCGTACCCGGGCCGCGCCCGTCGCGGGTGGCGTGTGCGCCTTCCCCGGCGCGTCGAACCGGTCGCGCCGGGCGAGCCGTTGGCACTTCCGCCGGGGCGGGCGCCTGACTCCCGGCGGTACGGGCCGCTCGCCCGGCGGCGCCCGCCGACACCGTTGTCGGCCGTGAAGGTCACCTGACATAGCGGGAGTAATCACTCCAAGTCACCATTCTGCCGACTTCAGGCCCGAAGGTGGATCAACTCCCCTTCCCTGCCCGGATTCTGGACGAGGTCTTCCGCTCAGCGGTGCCTCTCGCTACTGTCCGCAATGTGAACGCCCCGTGGCAGCTCGGCCTCGGAGCGCAGCGAAGGGAGACGGCGTCGTGACCGCGGAGACCTCCCAGACGCTCGACCGGGGACTGCGTGTCCTCAAGCTGCTCGCCGACACCGACCACGGCCTGACCGTCACCGAGTTGTCCAACAAGCTCGGTGTCAACAGGACCGTCGTCTACCGGCTCCTCGCCACCCTCGAACAGCACGCGCTGGTCCGCCGTGACCTGGGCGGCCGGGCCAGGGTGGGCCTCGGTGTGCTGCGGCTGGGCCGGCAGGTGCATCCGCTGGTACGGGAAGCCGCCCTGCCCGCGCTGCGCTCGCTCGCCGAGGACATCGGCGCCACCGCGCATCTCACCCTCGTCGACGGTGCCGAGGCCCTGGCCGTCGCGGTCGTCGAGCCGACCTGGACGGACTATCACGTCGCCTACCGGGCGGGATTCCGCCATCCGCTCGACCGGGGCGCCGCGGGCAAGGCGATCCTCGCCGCCCGCCGGACCGCGCTCACCGAGCCGCGCTGCACCCTCACCCACGGGGAACTGGAGGCGGGCGCCAGCGGAGCCGCCGCCGCGCTGGTCGGGGTGACGGGGATAGAGGGCAGCGTCGGCGTCGTGATGCTCGCCGACTCCGTACCGGAACGGGTGGGCCCGCGTGTCGTCGACGCGGCCAGGGAAGTCGCGGACGCCCTGCGCTGAGGCGCCTGTGCGCTGAGGCCTCGGTGCGCCTGGGTGTCCGCCCGGCGCCGTCCCGTACGGGAGGCACGGACCGGCCCCGCCTCCCGGCAGATACATTGGCACCGTGCTCTCTCGTCTCTCGCGTCCCGGCGCCCTCACCCTCTGCGCCCTGCCGATCGTCGCGCTCTTCGCCGTCGTCGGTGCCGCGCCGCTGCCGTACGCCGTGGCGCAGCCCGGGATGACCGTGGACGTCCTCGGCACCGACCGGGGCAGGCAGGTCATCACCATCGACGGAACGCCCACCCGGACGACCGAGGGCCAGCTCCGGATGACCACGATCGAGGCCACGGGCCCCTCCGCCGAGGTCGATCTCGGCGATGTGGTCGACGGCTGGTTCCGCGCGGACCGGGCCGTACTGCCGCGCGAGGCGGTTTATCCCTCGGGGGAGTCCGACAAGGAGATCGAGAAGCACAACGTCCAGGACATGGTCGAGTCGCAGAACTCCGCGACCACGGCGGCGCTCGGCTATCTGCGCAGGGACCCGGCCTCGGTCGATGTCAGTCTCCAGCTCGCCGATGTGGGCGGTCCCAGCGCCGGGCTGCTCTTCGCCCTCGGCATCGTCGACAAGCTGGACGGCGACGGCTCCGGCGGCGATCTCACCGGCGGCCGGACCATCGCCGGTACGGGCACCATCACCGACAACGGCGATGTCGGCGCGGTCGGCGGGGTGTCCCTCAAGACCCAGGCGGCCGGCCGCGACGGCGCGACCGTCTTCCTCGTACCGAAGGCCGAGTGCCGCGACGCCCGCGCCGAGCTGCCCGGCGGGATGCGGCTGATCCCGGTCACCACGCTCAAGGGCGCGGTGTCCGCCCTGCGCTCACTGGAGCAGGGCGGCGACGTACCGGGCTGCTGACATCGCCCGGCGACGTCCTTCCCCTTACTGGGGGCCGTTCCGTCACCGGGGTCCGTGCGACCGGGCGGTGGAATCCGCCGCCGCCTGCTCCACCAGGGGGATGATCCGCAGCGGTACGGGATTCTCCATCACGATCGCCGTGGCGGCCCGCACGATGCCCTCGAAACCGACCACCCGGTCGATCACCCGCTGGAGATCGGCGTTGGAGCGGGCGACGAGCCGGCAGAGCATGTCGCCCTGTCCGGTGGTGGTGTGCAGTTCCAGCACCTCGGGGACGGTCGCGAGATGGGCACGTACGTCCGCGCCCTGCCCCTGCTTGATCTCCAGCGTGGCGAACGCCGTGACCGGATAGCCCAGGGCCGCCGGATCGACGGTCGGGCCGAATCCCCTGATGACGCCGTTCGACTGAAGCCGGTCGAGACGTGCCTGTACGGTCCCGCGCGCCACACCGAGCCGGCGCGAGGCCTCCAGCACCCCGATCCGCGGCTCCCGCGCCAGCAGCACGATGAGCCTGCCGTCCAGCCCGTCGATACCGGCTCCCGCGCCCGCACCCCCGCCCGTACCCGCGCCCATGCCCATGGCCCGCCCCCTTCTCGCCCCTGTGCGCCGTCCGCCGTGCCCGTGGTCCTACTGCCCGTGGTCATACTGTGCAGATGGCCCCCTCATTCTCGCGGTCCGCTGCGCATATTGCCCAGTGAATACGCGAACTGTTGCGCACCTTGTGGAACGGCGGGACGCTGAGCCCATGGCTGACACCTCGATGAACACCGACACCGCCCCCGACACCGCGCGTGAGGCCGACCCCTTCCCGGTCAAGGGCATGGACGCCGTCGTCTTCGCCGTCGGCAACGCCAAGCAGGCCGCGCACTACTACTCCACGGCCTTCGGTATGAAGCTCGTCGCCTACTCCGGACCGGAGAACGGCAGCCGGGAGACCGCGAGTTACGTCCTGACGAACGGCGCGGCCCGTTTTGTGTTCACCTCTGTCATCAAGCCGTCCACCGAGTGGGGCCGCTTCCTCGCCGGGCATGTGGCCGAGCACGGCGACGGTGTCGTCGACCTGGCCATCGAGGTCCCGGACGCGCGTGCCGCCTACGCCTACGCCACCGAGCACGGCGCCCGCGGGGTCCAGGAGCCGTACGAGATCAAGGACGAGTACGGCACGGTCGTCCTCGCCGCCATCGCCACCTACGGCCAGACCCGGCACACCCTCGTGGAGCGCTCCGGCTACGACGGCCCCTATCTGCCGGGCTTCGGCGTCGCGGACCCCATCGTCGAACCGGCCGCCAAGCGCACCTTCCAGGCCGTCGACCACTGTGTGGGCAATGTCGAACTCGGCCGGATGAACGAGTGGGTCGGGTTCTACAACAAGGTCATGGGCTTCACGAACATGAAGGAGTTCGTGGGCGACGACATCGCCACCGAGTACTCCGCTCTCATGTCGAAGGTCGTCGCCGACGGCACCCTCAAGGTGAAGTTCCCGATCAACGAGCCCGCGATCGCCAAGAAGAAGTCGCAGATCGACGAGTATCTGGAGTTCTACGGCGGGGCCGGCGTCCAGCACATCGCGCTCGCCACGAACGACATCGTCGCCTCCGTACGGGCCATGCGGGCCGCCGGCGTGCGGTTCCTGGACACCCCCGACTCGTACTACGACACGCTCGGCGAGTGGGCGGGCGAGACCCGGGTGCCGGTCGAGACCCTGCGCGAGCTGAAGATCCTGGTCGACCGGGACGAGGACGGCTATCTGCTCCAGATCTTCACCAAGCCGGTCCAGGACCGGCCGACCGTTTTCTTCGAGATGATCGAGCGGCACGGCTCGATGGGCTTCGGAAAGGGCAACTTCAAGGCACTCTTCGAGGCGATCGAGCGCGAGCAGGAGAAGCGCGGCAACCTCTGACCCGCGCCGTGGCCGGGTCGCGTCACCGGCGGCCGACGCACCGCGGCCCCACGGGAGCCCGTGCTCTCCGTGGGGCCGTGGTCCGTCCGCTTTCGGGCCGCTCAGACCGCGCCCGCGACGGCCGGTGGCTGCGCCGGCGCCGGGAACGGCAGCGGCGAGGACGCCGGCTGCCCCGGCGTCTCCGGCAGCTGTGCGTCCGGCGTCAGCGCGTCCGGTGTCTGCCCCCGCGTGTCCTGCCCCCGCGTGTCCGGCTCCGGAACGTAAGGCTGTGTGTCCTGCCCCCGTACGTCCTGCCCCCGCGTGTCCGGCCCCGACACGTCCGGCCCCGACACGTCCGGCCCCGACACGTCCGGCCCCCGCAGGTCCTGTCCCCGTACGTCCTGCCCCCGCGTGTTCTTCGGCGCGCTCGCCGGCCCGCCGCCGGACACGCCCTCCAGCACGTTCAGCGACTCCCGGGCCTTCGGCGCGAGCAGCGGTGAGAAGTACGGATTGATCCGCAGCGCCTCCTCGATATGGCGGCGGGCCGGACCGTGCATCCCCAGCGTGCGCTCGATCTCGCCCAGGTGGTACGAGAACAGCGCGTTCCTGAGCCCCTGCCGTGTCGCCTTCCGCGCGTAGGCCAGCGCCTCGTCGCTCCGGCCCGCCCGGTGCAGTGCCCAGGCCAGCGCGTCCGCGACGTACATGCTCCGGTGCGACCGGGTCCACTCGGCCGTCAGCCGTACCACGGCCCCCTCCGGATCCCCGTGGTCGGTCTCGAAGCGGGCGAGGACCAGCTGCTCGTTCACCCCGTGGGCCTGCGCCTTCCCGACCCGTTCCCGCAGCCACGCGTACTGCGTCTGCGCGTCCCCGGTCAGGCCCTCCGAGTCGTACAGCTCGCCCAGCTCCAGCGCGTATTCGGGCAGCGGCAGCTTGCCGAGCGCCGCCTCGTAGACCTGGTACGCCTCGTCCGTCCTGCCCAGCGCGGCCAGCGCCTTCGCGCGCCCGGCCAGGGACGCGGGATGCGCGTGCGCCGCCGCGAGCGCCGCGTCGTAGTGGTCCAGCGCCTTGGCCGGTCGGCCCTGGTCCCACGAGAGCCGGCCCAGCGTGTGCAGCGCCTCGGCCTTCTCCTCAGGTGTGTCGGCCTTCGCCGCCGCCTCGGTCGCCTTCGCCGTCGCGTCCTCGTGCCGGCCGAGTTCGCGGTAGACGGCCGCGGCGCGCTCCAGCACCGGGGTCCCGGAGTGCAGCTCCTTCAGCCGGTCCAGCGCCTCGCCCGCCGCCTTGTACTCACCCAGGCCGCTGTACGCGTCGATCAGCACCGGATACGGAGTCCAGTCGTCGGGCCGCTGCTTGCGTACTGTCTCGGCCCACTTCCTGGCGGTGGCGAAGTCGTGCCGCGCGTTGGCGAGCCGGGCCAGGCCCACCAGGGCCGCCGGATTCCCGTACTCGGCGGGTTCGCCCGCCTTGCCGTCCTCGCCGCCGTCCGCGCCCCCCTGCGCGGGCCTCCCCGCGGCGGCCCGGTCGTCCGCCTCCGCCACCGTCGCGAGCGAACGCTGAAGTGCCTGGTCGGCCTTGGGGTAGTAGGCCGAGTTCCCCTGCCGTGACCCGCGTTCCACATACGCCGAGCCGAGCACCGCCCAGGCCTCGCCGTCCTTGGGATGGGTACGCAGCCAGGCCTCCCGGTCATGGATGAGCGCGGTCAGGTCCGCGAGCGAGGCCGGCGCCCCCGAGCCCGCCGCCGCCATCGCCCGCGCCTCGGGGCTCAGCACCGCAGGCCGGTCATGGTCCGGTACGAACAGCAGCACGCCCCCGACCAGCGCCGCGCCCACCCCTGCGGCCAGCGCCGCCCTTCTGACCTGTCTGACCTGCTCCGTTTTCATGGGGTTCATGATGATTACTGTGCGTCCATATGAAGAGCACACCCGTGCTTCCCGTTGTGGATCGCAGACGGGTTCACACCGATGGCCCCGGATGCGAGTCTGGGATCATGGATGATCTGGATTCCCAGGACGACCTCGTCGTACGGCTCCGGTCCGGGCTCCCCGCCGAAGCCCTGATCACCGACCCGGACATCATGGCCTCCTACGCCCACGACATGGCGAGCTTCTGCGAGGCGGGAGCGCCCGCGGTGGTCGTGCTGCCGCGCTCGGTGGAGCAGGTCCAGCACGTCATGCGCACCGCCACCGCGCTGCGCGTACCCGTCGTACCGCAAGGCGCCCGTACGGGGCTGTCGGGCGCCGCCAACGCCTCGGACGGGTGCATCGTCCTCTCCCTGGTCAAGATGGACCGGATCCTGGAGATCAGCCCGGTCGACCGGATCGCCGTCGTCGAGCCGGGCGTCGTCAACGCCACCCTCTCCCGCGCGGTCGGCGAACAGGGCCTCTACTACCCGCCGGACCCGTCGAGCTGGGAGATGTGCACCATCGGCGGGAACATCGGCACGGCCTCCGGCGGGCTGTGCTGCGTCAAGTACGGCGTCACGGCGGAGTATGTCCTCGGCCTCGATGTCGTCCTCGCCGACGGCCGGCTGCTCACCACCGGCCGCCGCACCGCCAAGGGCGTGGCCGGGTACGACCTGACACGGCTCTTCGTGGGCTCGGAGGGCAGCCTCGGTATCGTCGTCAAGGCGGTCCTCGCGCTCAGGCCGAAGCCGCCCCAGCAACTGGTGCTGGCCGCGGAGTTCGCCTCGGCCGCCGCCGCGTGCGACGCGGTCTGCCGGATCATGGAACGGGGCCACACCCCGTCCCTGCTCGAACTGATGGACCGTACGACCGTCCAGGCCGTCAACGCGATGACCCATATGGGCCTCCCCGAGACCACCGAGGCGCTGCTGCTGGCGGCCTTCGACACCCCCGACCCCTCGGCGGATCTGGCCGCCGTCGGCGAGCTGTGTACGGCGGCCGGCGCCACCGAGGTCGTCCCCGCCGAGGACGCGGCCGAGTCGGAGATGCTGCTCCAGGCCCGGCGGCTCTCGCTGACCGCGCTGGAGACCGTCAAGTCGGCGACGATGATCGACGACGTGTGCGTACCGCGCACCCGGCTTGCCGCGATGCTCGACGGCACGGCGGCCATCGCGGAGAAGTACGGCCTGACCATCGGCGTCTGCGCGCACGCGGGCGACGGCAACACCCATCCCGTCGTCTGCTTCGACCAGGCCGACCCGGACGAGTCCCGGCGCGCCCGGGAGTCCTTCGACGAGATCATGGCGCTCGGTCTGGAACTGGGCGGCACGATCACCGGTGAACACGGCGTCGGTGTCCTGAAGAAGGAGTGGCTGTCGCGCGAACTGGGCCCGGTGGGCATGGAGTTGCAGCGCGGCATCAAGCGGACATTCGACCCGCTCGGCCTGCTCAACCCCGGCAAACTCTTCTGAGCCCCGGCCCGCCATCCTCGTCCGCCATCCTCGTCCGCCGTCCTCGTCCGCCGTCCTCGTCCGCCGTCCGCCATCGGTCAGCCCTCACCGTCCGCCGATCCGTCGGACGGCCAGGGGTCCCGGAACCACAGATCGTCCGCCGGTGTGGCGGCGAGCAGTTCGCTGAGACCGTCGTCGATGCCGAGCTGTCCGCTCTCCGTACCCGGAGGCACGATCCGGAGCGTCCGCTCCAGCCACGCGGACACCGCCGACGAGGGCGCCTCCAGCAGCGCGTCACCGTCGGGCGAGGAGAGGGCGACGCAGAGGACACCGTGCCCGGCGACCTTCGCCGGCCAGATCCGTACGTCACCGTGTCCGCACGGCCTGAACACCCCCTCCACCAGCAGCTCACGGGCGAAGGTCCATTTGACGGGGGTCTCGGAGCCGATGTGAAAGGTGATGTGCACGGCGTACGGATCGTCCGTGCGGTAGGCCAGCCGGGCCGGTACGGGGATGCCGCGCTCGGGCGACAGGACCAGGCGCAGCTCCAGATCGCGTTCCACGACGGTGTGCATCGGCGGCACTTCCTCTCCTGACGGGGTGGCCCGGCGACGGGCCCGTACGAGGAGAGAGGCGCCGGCCGGCCGACTATGACGCGACTTCCGGCGACGATTTCCAGCGAATTCCGGAACGGCGCGGACACCCCGGCCGGACACCCCGGCGCGGACACCCCTGGCCGGATGCTTCCGGCCGGACACCCCTGGCCGGACACCCCTGGCCGCGGCCATCGGTCCGCGCCTCGGCCGACGGGCGTCCGGTCCGACGGCGCCACCCGTTCAGCCCTGTTCAGCCCCGTTCAGCCGCTCCGCCCCCGTCCGGCGCCCGGTCCGCGCCCGGTCGGAAGGCATTCACGACAGGACGGAATCGTTCACGTCGGAACAGGACCGATCATGCCGGGACCCTGCCGCTGGCACTGGCGCCCGGCTGTTCGTACACAGTGGCGAACACTTCTTGGCCCACATCCTTTCGAATGCGGTCTTTCTGCTGTTCTCCTTCTTCAGGCATCTGAGTTCTTCGTTAATGTCTTCCTTGGCTGAACACGGCGTGAGTGAACGGAGTTGGGTCAGTGGCTACTCCTCCCGGTGACGGCGGGAACGTACCCCGGGAAGGGTTCTACCCAGACCCGTCCATCCCCGGATATGTCCGGTACTGGAACGGCGCCGCCTGGGTGCCCGGTACGAGCCGGCCCGCGCCCCCTGGCGGCGGGACGACGCCGGGGACCCCGCCCGCCGTGGACGAGACGGGCCCGGTCTTCCTGGACGAGGAGCCGTCCGACGGGCCCCGGCCGGGGCCGGAACCGGCGTCCGTCTGGCAGGCCGACGCCTCGCGGCAGAGCGGCTTCGGCGGCGAGCGCGACGACCGTGTCTCCTGGGGAGCGGGCGGCCACGATCCCCGTATCCCCGGGCCCGCCTCACCGCCCGCGCCCGACCGGCTGCCCGCGTTGCCGGCCGGGGGCGGTTCCCCGGTGCCGCACCACGAGATCCCGCCGCCCACCCCGGGCGATCCGACGGGCGGCGCGCTGCCCGGCGTACGCGCGCTCGGGCCCGGCACGGACGACGGCGAGCCGTCCTCCGAGGGCGCGGTCGCGCTCCGCGCGATGCGACGCGGCGTCAGGCCGGACGCGGGCCAGGGGTCCGGCGCGGGGACGGGCACCGGCGCCGGGACCGGGGCCGGTGACGACACGGGCCGGCCGCCGGCCCCGCGCGACGCGGGACGGTCCCCCGCGGAGGGTGTCGACAGCACCGTCGCGCTCCGCGCCCTGCGCGCCGCCCGGCGGGCCAAGGACGATGACGCGGCCGGCGCGGCGGGCCGGACGGGCCAGGCCGAGGGCACGATGGCGATCCGCGCGCTGAACCAGGGCGCGTCCAGTACGGGCACGGCACTGCCCGCGCGCCGCCGGCCCCAGCCCGAGCCGCGGTCCCAGCCGCCCTCCCAGCCCCAGCCGACGCCCGGTCAGGGCGGCACGCCCCAGGCTCCCGCCGCTCCCGCCACTCCTGTCTCCCAGGGGGCGGGCGGTGGCGCCGCCTCCTGGGCCCAGCAGGTCCACCAGCTCGCCCAGCCCATGACCCCCGGGGGCACCGACCAGCCGGTCGTGCCCTGGAAGCCCCCGGTCGACGACCCGTTCCTCCAGGCCGCGCGGGCCCAGGCGGCGGCGAGGCCCGCGGGACTCGCCAAGCGGTTGGTGGCCCGGCTGATCGACTCCCTCGTGCTGGGCGCGCTCGTCGGCGCCGCCGCCTTCCCCCTCTTCTCCAGGGCCCGTACGCATATCGACGCCAAGATCGAGGCGGCCGAGCGGACCGGTGAGACCGTCACGGTCTGGCTCATCGACGCCACGACGGCCGGTTACCTCGGGGCCGTACTCGTCGCGCTGCTGATCCTCGGCGTGCTGTACGAGGCGCTGCCGACCGCCAAGTGGGGGCGGACACTGGGCAAGAGGCTCTGCGGTCTCGAAGTGCGGGACATAGAGTCCCACGAGGCCCCGGGCTTCGGCGCCGCGCTGCGCCGCTGGCTCGTCTACGGGATCCTGGGGGTGCTCGTGGTGGGTGTCCTCAATGTGCTGTGGTGTCTGGTCGACCGGCCCTGGCGGCAGTGCTGGCACGACAAGGCGGCCCGTACGTTCGTAGCGAGCTGACACCCGGTCCCGGTCCCGTACTTCCCCGGGAGCGGTCCAGGACCACTGCCGTACCGCTCCGCGACTGCTCCGAACGGCGGGTGATCCGTTGCGGGCCCCTGTCCCGCGCGGTGCACTGCCCCCATGAGCAATGATCAGCCGCCGCCCGGCCAGTCACCCGACGACGACCCGTTTCTGAAGAGACCACAGGGACCCCCGTCGTCGGAAGGCCCGCCCGGTCCGCCCCCCGGCGGCGGCTCGTCCTCCGGCTCTCCGTACGGTCCGCCTCCCGGCTCCCCGTACGGCGCTCCCTACGGCGGCGACGGCGGTCCGCCTCCGGGCTCCCCTTATGACCAGGACGACCGGGACCGGAACGCCTATGGCGGCGGCCCGTTCGGCGGTACCGATCCGCTCGCCGGAATGCCACCGCTCGCGCCCTTCGGCAGACGGCTCGCGGCACGGATCATCGACGCTCTGATCATCTTTATTCCGCTGGCCATTCTGTCCAGTTTCTTCGGAAACTGGCACGCGCAGGCGAACAGCAGCAATTGGGGCGACTTCACCAACCAGGTGAATACGGGAACACAGTGGCTCTGGTCGGTCATCTCCGTCGTGGCCTACGTCGGCTACGACACCCTGATGACCCGGAAGTCCGGGCAGACCCTCGGCAAGCGCTGGCTGAAACTGCGTGTCGCGATGCTCAACAACGGCGCGGTGCCGGACACCGGAAGCGCGCTGCTGCGCGCGGTCGTGCTCTGGCTGCCCGCCCTGCTCTGCTGTCTGATCGTCTGGTGGGCCGTCATCATCCTGAGCATCCTGGTCAGCAGGCCCTACCGGCAGGGCCTGCACGACAAGGCGGCCAGGACGGTCGTCGTGACGGCGACCGAGCGGGTGCCCGGCCGGCCGGGCCGGAACTCAGCGGCGCATTGAGGGCTGGACCCGTGCCTCCCCGCCCCCGCGCACCCGTGCGGCGGGGGCCCCGGCCCGCGCGGATTCCGAGGCGGCGGCCGGACGCGCCGCCTTGGTCCGGCCCCGCGCGGGGACGGTGAGCGCGACCAGCAGACCCAGGGCGAGCGCGGCGATTCCTGTCACCACGACCCCGGCGCCGGCGGTGGCACCGGAGACGAGCAGCATGACGACCGTGGAACAGACGACGGTGGCGGAACCATAAGCGAGCTGTGCGGCAGTCGGACGCGGCATGGCGGAATCCGTCCTCGGGGCTTCGGGTTCGGGGGTGTCTCGCGTATCTCGCGCGTAGCCCCTGTCCGGTCGGCAGGACCTAGTCGCAAGCGGGGGGCGGCAGTTGCGAAGGAATCGCACTGCCCATCGACTCGACTCTACGACGAGGGCATGCCCGGGAGGAACGGGTAGTAAGCGTGACCTAACGCACGGTGCCGTGGCACAGGGGGCGCATCGAGTCACACCCCCCGCCAAAGGGCTTGAATTGTGCGGTTGTTGTCCGAATTTCTCCATGTCTGGTCGGCTCGGAACATGGGACCCGGCCCATCGCATAGTGCACTTGACCAGTGCAAGTCAAGGTCTGTCTTTTCTTCCTTAACTCCGGTCGAATGTCGTCACTTATGACGCATACGCGCGCGGATCCCTCACTCCCGGTCCGCGGATCGCGTGCGCCGGGGAGGAAAAGCATCAAGTGATCAGAAACCGACGGGCGAGAAGAATGTCCGCGGTGATCGTGGCTCTGGCCGCGACCGCCGCGACGGCATCAGCCTTCACCACGGCCCAGGCCGAGGACAACCCCGCATCCGGCCCCGTGGGGATCGAGCGCCGTGACCCGGCGCCTCAGAAGGGACAGGTCGAACACGACCTGGAAGGCCCGTTCAGCAAGCAGCAGTCGGCCCAGCGTGAGGCGGCGCTCGAACAGGTCATCTCCGGCGAGGCCAAGGTCGAGAAGCGCGGCGGCTCCAACGTCGTCAAGCTCGGCGGCAAGAAGTACGTCGAGCTGGGCCGCGAGAAGACCGACAAGATCTTCACCATCCTCGTGGAGTTCAGCGACACGGTCGACAACACCACGACGTACGACCCGGACGGGGCCGGCCCGCGGCCGCCCGTCGTGAAGTACGGCGGCACGCCCGGCCCCCAGCACAACGAGATAGCCGAGCCCAACCGCGCGGTGGACAACTCCACCGCCTGGCAGGCCGACTACAACCAGGCCCACTTCCAGGACCTGTACTTCGGTACGGGCACCGACGCGGACGGCCAGCCGAAGGACTCGCTGAAGACCTACTACGAGAAGACGTCCTCCGGGCGCTACTCGGTCGACGGCACGGTCTCCGACTGGGTCAAGGTCCCGTACAACGAGGCCCGTTACGGCTCGAACTACTGCGGCAGCACCACCTGCTCCACCGCGTGGGACGCCGTGCGTGACGGCGTCACCGCCTGGACCGCGGCGCAGAAGGCCAACGGCAAGACGGACGCGCAGATCAAGGCGGAGCTGTCCGCCTACGACGAGTGGGACCGTTACGACTTCGACGGTGACGGCAACTTCAACGAGCCCGACGGGTACATCGACCACTTCCAGGTCGTCCACGCGGGCGAGGACGAGTCGGCCGGCGGCGGCGCCGAGGGCACCAACGCCCTGTGGGCGCACCGCTGGTACGCGTACGGCACCAGCGCCGGCACCACCGGCCCGGCGAACAACAAGTCGGGCGGCACCCAGATCGGCACGTCCGGCATCTGGGTCGGCGACTACACCATGCAGCCGGAGAACGGCGGACTCGGGGTCTTCGCCCACGAGTACGGCCACGACCTGGGCCTGCCCGACCTGTACGACACCGCGGGCGGTGACAACTCCACCGCCTTCTGGACGCTCATGTCGTCGGGCTCCTGGCTCGGCAAGGGCGAGGACGCGATCGGCGACCTGCCGGGCGACATGACCGCCTGGGACAAGCTCCAGCTCGGCTGGCTCGACTACGAGCAGGCCACGGCCGCGACCAAGTCCGACCACCGGCTGGGCGTCTCGGCGTACAACACCAAGAACCCCCAGGCGCTCATCGTCGACCTGCCCAAGAAGCTCAAGACCACGACTGTCGTGAAGCCCGCCCAGGGCTCCAAGCAGTGGTGGAGCGACATGGGTGACGACCTCAAGAACACCCTCACCCGTCCGGTCGACCTGACCGGCAAGTCCTCGGCTTCGCTGGAGCTGCAGGGCTGGTGGGACATCGAGGCCGAGTACGACTACCTCTACACCGAGGTCTCGACCGACGGCGGCGCCAACTGGACCGTGCTCGACGGTACGGCCGACGGCCAGCCCCTTCCCCGTGACGCGGCCGACAAGCCGTCGCTGACCGGTGTCTCGGGCACGAACAAGCACCTCGTCTACCCGCTGAACGCCTACGCGGGCCAGAAGTTCGACCTGCGCTTCCGCTACCAGACGGACGGCGGAGTGGCCCCGAAGGGCTTCACCGCGGACGCGATCACCCTGACCGCGGACGGCGCGACGGTCTTCACCGACAATGCCGAGGGCGACGACGCGGGCTGGACCGCGAAGGGCTTCTCGCGCATCGGTGAGGGCTTCACGCAGGAGTACGACCAGTTCTACATCGCCGAGAACCGCCAGTACGTCTCGTACGACCGCACCCTCGAGGTCGGCCCGTACAACTTCGGCTTCAACGCGCCGTACGACAACCAGGTCGAGCACTACGCGTACGAGAACGGTGTGCTCATCTGGCTGTGGGACACCTCCCAGAAGGACAACAACACCAGCGCCCACCCGGGTGAGGGTCTGATCCTGCCCATCGACGCGCACGCCACCCCGCTGCGGTGGGCGGACGGCACGCTGATGCGCAGCCGCATCCAGGCGTACGACTCGACCTTCGGTCTGGCCCGTACGACCGCTCTGACGCTGCACAAGGCGAACGTGCCGGTCCAGGTTCCCTCGCTGCCCGCGGCCACCGTCTTCGACGACCGCAAGGGCACCTACTGGTACGCGGACAACCCGCTCTCCAGCGTCAAGGTTTCCGACACCAACACCAAGATCAGCGTCGTCAGTGAGTCGCAGGGCGGCCAGACGATCCGGGTCAAGGTTGCTCCTTCCGACAAGTAACCTGAAGTAACCCCAGGTCAAAGCATGATCGGCCGTCGCCCTCTAGCGGGCGGCGGCCGATCGTGTTTAGGTGCGTCCTACCATTCTCTTATTGACGCGACGTCTCACTGGGGACCACGGGGGAGATGAAGGACATGGCAGCCGGAGGCTTCAGCAAGCTCCCGAACGGCATGGTGGTGGTGGCACTGACCCTGCCCAGCCCGGCCGCCGAGGGCGACACGGTACGCGTTCTCGTGCACGCGGTGAACCGGGCCCGCGCCCTGACCAGACTGCGGAATCTGGGGCTGCGCGCGGTGTATCTGCGCGGCAACGCGGCGCCGCCGACACCGGACGAGATCACGGCGGTGCTGCACCATCCGGACGGTCTGCTGTGGCGCACCACACCGGAGTGCCGGGAACAGCTCTGGCAGCCGATACGGGCGCTCCTGCGCCCCGCGACCGGCCCGGCGGGCGCGGGCTACCCGGGGTACTAGGCCCTGTCCGGGCCCACGACGTACCAGGTCCTGTCCGGGCCCCGCGGCGACCGGCCGGACGGGGCCTACGCGTCGTCCCCGGACCTCGGGGGCACCGGGGTCCCACCGGGGCGCGCCGGGCCGCCGGAGGGCGCCTCCGGGGCGCTGCGGGGGCCGGGCGGGGTCAGCCGTGCCGTGACCACCGGCTTGCCGGACAGCTCCACCCCCGCCGCCCGCATCTCCTCCAGCGCCCGCTCCGTGGTCTCGACGGCCACGCCCGCCGTCAGATCGAGCAGCACATGGGTGGTGAAGCCCGCGCGGACCGCGTCCAGCGCCGTCGCCCGCACACAGTGGTCCGTGGCGATCCCGACCACGTCGACATGGGTGATCCCACGCGCCCGGAGCCACTCCGCGAGCCCGGTCCCGTTCTCGTCGAACCCCTCGAAACCGCTGTACGCCCCCGCGTACGCACCCTTGTCGAAGACCGCGTCGACCGCGCCGGAGGCCACGGCCGGGGCGAAATTGGGGTGGAAGCCCGCGCCCTCCGTACCCGCCACGCAGTGCGCCGGCCAGGTGGTGACGAAATCGGGGCCCTCCGGGCGGTGGGCGAAGTGGTCACCCGGGTCGATGTGGTGGTCCCGGGTGGCGGCCACATGCCGGTATCCGGGGGAGGCCTCGCCGATCAGATCGGTGATGGCGGCGGCGACCTCGGCCCCTCCCGTCACCGCCAGACTTCCGCCCTCGCAGAAGTCGTTCTGTACGTCCACGACGAGCAACACGCGGTGCATGACGGTCATCCTTCGGCGCAGGAGCGGGAGAGCGGAGAGCGGGCGGGAGCGGCGGACAGGGCGGCGGGCGGAGCGGGGCGGACGACGGAGCGGGGGAGGGGGCGGACGGGTGTGCGCCGGCCGGGGGAATGGCCGAAAGGTGACCCGAGCCCAAGGACTCCGCCCCCGTCGCGGGAAGGGCCGGACACCGCTGCCACCGCCTCACGCACCCCTACCACCGCCTCACGCACCCCTGTCACCGCCTCACGCACCGCTGCCACCGCCTCACACCTGCTCGGTTCGTCTGTACCCGGTCATACGTACCCAGTCATAGGCACCCCGGTCATATGTACTCGGTCGGGATCACCGGCTCGCCACGCGAGAGCTGCGTCGCCGACACCGGCAGCGCGGCCCGCGCCGCGAAGTGCCGGGACCGCGCCGTCTCCAGCGGCTCCCGGGCGACGATCCCGCCGCCCTTGACGAGCTGCACCAGGAGCTGCCGGTCCAGCAGGTCCGCCGGCACCGCTCCGGTGCCGAGCACCTCGGCCTCGGCGTACCCCCAGCGGTCCGTCCGCCGCGCGGCCCACTTACGGCCGCCCACCGAGGTCTTCCCGCCCAGCGACTTCTTAGCCACCGGCTGGAGGGGGGCCTTCGGATCCGCGGAGGTCGCACGGGCGACGATCTTGTAGACCATGGAGCAGGTGGGCCGGCCACTGCCGGTGACGAGCTGGGTGCCGACGCCGTACGCGTCCACCGGGGCCGCGGCCAGCGAGGCGATCGCGTACTCGTCCAGGTCGGAGGTGACCACGATCCTGGTGTTCACCGCGCCCAGCTCGTCGAGCTGCTGCCGTACCCGGTGCGCGACCAGCAGCAGATCGCCGGAGTCGATACGGACGGCGCCCAGCTCGGGACCGGCGATCTCCACGGCGGTCCGTACGGCCTCGGCCACGTCGAACGTGTCGATCAGCAGCGTCGTACCGCGGCCGAGCGCGTTCACCTGTGCCTGGAAGGCGTCGCGCTCGCTGTCGTGCAGCAGGGTGAAGGCGTGCGCGCTGGTGCCCACCGTCGGAATGCCGTACCGGAACCCGGCCGCCAGGTCCGAGGTGGTGTCGAAGCCGCCCACGTACGCGGCCCGCGCCGCGGCGACCGCGGACAGCTCGTGCGTACGGCGCGCGCCCATCTCGATCAGCCCGCGCCCGCCCGCCGCCGCCGACATCCGCGAGGCAGCGGCGGCGATCGCCGAGTCGTGGTTGAGGATCGACAGGATCACGGTCTCCAGCAGCACGCACTCGGCGAAGGAGCCCTCCACCCGCAGGATCGGCGAGCCCGGGAAATAGACCTCGCCCTCCGGATAGCCCCAGATGTCCCCGCCGAAGCGGTACGAGGCGAGCCAGCCGAGCGTCTCCTCGTCGACGATCCGGTTCGTCCGGAGGAAGCCGAGGACATCCGTGTCGAAGCGGAAGTTCTCCACGGCGTCGAGGACCCGTCCGGTGCCCGCCACCACCCCGTAGCGGCGCCCCTCGGGCAGCCGCCGGGTGAAGACCTCGAAGACCGAGCGGCGGTCGGCCGTACCGGCCTGGAGAGCCGCTCGGAGCATCGTCAGCTCATACTGGTCGGTGAAGAGCGCGGTCGACGGCACGTCCACCGGCAGCCCAAGGTCCGCAGTGTTCATATCAATAATCGTACCCTGCCCTCTCGTCAGAGTGACGATTTCTGCGTGGCCGTTTGTGCGACAGGCCGTTCCTGGTGGCAGCATGGGTCATGTGACGCTGTGACCCGGCAGAGAAGCCCGGCAGAGAAGAAGGTCGTCCGGAACCGTGAGTGTTGCTCCCACTGAGATCGAACGCCCCGAATCGGCCGAGGAGACCTTCGCCGTCCCGGAACCCGACGTGCCGTGGGTGACGATCGTCCACAACGACCCCGTCAACCTCATGAGTTATGTGGCCTACGTCTTCCAGACCTATTTCGGCTACCCCAAGGACAAGGCGCACCGACTGATGCTCGACGTCCACCACAAGGGCCGCGCGATCGTCTCCAGCGGCAGCCGCGAGGAGATGGAGCGCGATGTGCAGGCGATGCACGGATTCGGGCTCTGGGCCACGCTCTCCCAGGACCGCGCCTGATGGCCGGGCAGTTCGAGGCGATCCCCGGCGGCGGCGCGGCCGTCGCGCTCGACGAGGTCGAGATCTCGATCCTGCGCTCGCTGGCCGTACAGCTCCTGGAGCTGATCGGGCCCGGTGACGAGCCGGCCCAGGGCGAGGACCCGCTCGCCTCGCTCTTCGCCGAGGGCCCCAGCGAGCCGCCGGAGGACCCGGCGCTCGCCCGGCTCTTCCCGGACGCGTACGGCGACGACGACACCGAACTGAAGGAGTTCTCCGCCGAGTTCAGACGGTTCACGGAGAACGATCTGCGGGGCCGCAAGCGCGAGGACGGGATGGCGCTGGTCCGCACGCTGGACGGGCTGACCTCGGCGGGCGAGAGCGGCGCCGTGCTCAAGCTGACGCCCGAGGCCTGTCTGCACTGGCTCGGCGCGCTCAACGATCTGCGGCTGACGATCGGTACGCGTCTGGAGGTCACGGACGAGGACGAGGGCAACGAGCTGTACCGGCTGCCGGACTCCGATCCGCGCAAGCCGATGGTGATGGCGTATCTCTGGCTCGGCTCGCTCCAGGAGTCGCTCGTCGAAACGCTGATGCCCTGACGTTGGGCCGTTCCTCCGTACGGGTGACGGAACGGCCCGCGGAACGGCCTGCGGGCCGGGTGTGCGGACGGTCCGATTCCCGGTCTCCGGACCGGCGTTCGCCGCGCCGGGATGTCATACGGCGGCCCCCGCCCGGCCCCCTTCCGTACGCTCAACTGAGGCTCAATTCGGCATAACGATCACATCACCGCTCCGGCGGTCTTTGCGGTTCGCGGTGCGATTCCTCCGCTTCTTCCTGTGGGCTGTGCCACAGAACCGTCCGTCGATCACCCCTGCCGCCGTGATAGATCTTCACGGCCCCCCGGGGACTCCACCCCTGTCCCCGGGGGTGCCTTCGTCGGCCGACCGCCGGCGGCACTCCATCCGTATCCGGGGGGATCACGAACCGGTCCGCGGCCGACGTCCGGCGCGGGTCGGTATGGAGAAAGGGCGCACGACATGACCTCTGCCCAGGTCGACAAGGAATACGGCGGTGACCACGCCACGACCGGCCCCACCGGAGACGGTCCGGCCGAAGAGGGCTACGAACGGGGACTCGGCAGCCGTCAGGTCCAGATGATCGCCATCGGCGGCGCGATCGGTGTCGGACTCTTCATGGGCGCCGGGGCCAATATCGCCAAGGCCGGACCCAGCATCATCCTCATGTACGCCCTCGCCGGCGTCGTGATCTTCTTCATCATGCGGGCCCTCGGCGAGCTGCTCCTCTACCGGCCGGTCTCGGGCTCCTTCGCGGAGTACGCCCGGGAGTTCCTCGGCCCGTTCTTCGGCTTCGCCACCGGCTGGACGTACTGGCTGATGTGGGTCGTCACCGGGATGGCGGAACTGACCGCCGCCGCGATCTACATCCACTTCTGGTTCCCCCAGATCCCCCAGTGGGTCAGCGCGCTGGTCTTCCTGGTGGTCCTCTTCGGGGTCAATCTGATCTCGGTGAAGATCTTCGGCGAGGTCGAGTTCTGGTTCTCGATGATCAAGGTCACCGCGATCATCGGCATGATCGTCATCGGTCTGGGCGTCCTCACCCTCGGCTTCTCCGACGCCGGTGAGACCGCCGGGGCCGCCAACCTCTGGGCACACGACGGGATCTTCCCGAACGGCATCGGCTCCAGCCTGATGACCCTTCAGGGCGTGATGTTCGCCTATCTCGCCGTCGAGCTGGTCGGGGTGACCGCGGGCGAGTCCGAGAACCCCGAGAAGACCCTGCCCAAGGCCATCAACACACTGCCCTGGCGCATCATCGTCTTCTATGTCGGCGCGCTCTCCGTCATCCTCGCCGTCGTCAAGTGGACCGAGTTCTCCGCGGGCAACAGCCCCTTCGTGCACGCCTTCGAGAAGATGGGCATCCCGCTCGCGGCCGGCATCGTCAACTTCGTCGTACTGACCGCCGCGCTCTCCTCCTGCAACTCCGGGATGTACTCCACCGGCCGGATGCTGCGCGACCTCGCCGCCAACAGCGAGGCGCCCGCGGTCTTCGGCAGGCTCAACTCCCGCAGGACCCCGGCCCTCGGCATCACCGTCTCCGCCGTTCTGATGGGCATCGGTGTGGTCCTCAACTATGTCGTCCCGGAGAAGGCCTTCGGCTATGTGACCTCCGTGGCCACCGCGGCCGGCATCTGGACCTGGATGATGATTCTGGCCAGCCATATCCGCTACCGCCGCGCGGTGGAGGCGGACCGGCTGCCGGCCTCGTCCTTCCCCGCCCCCGGCGGCGCGCTCTTCAGCTGGGTCGCGGTGGCCTTCCTGGCCCTGGTCACCTGTCTGATCGCCTACGACAAGGACGCGCGGATCTGCCTCTATGTGGCGGCGGTCTGGGCGGTGGGCCTGGCGGGCGGCTGGCAGTTCCTCAAGCGCCGAGATCCCGCGGTCACGGAGCGCGCCGAGCGGGAGTACGCCCCCGCGGCGGACTGACCGCCGCCGCCCCGTCGGGGGGGGGCCCCCCGCCCCGGGCGCGGGGGCCGGCCCCCCCCCCGGACGCCCCCCGGGGCCCCCCCCGCCCCCCCCCCCCGGCCCCCCCGGTTTAATATAGCCCACGGCGACACAAACCCCCCC
>NZ_JBSGVS010000011.1:0-88886 GCF_053608565.1 Streptomyces sp. NPDC055025 | reverse complement strand
GCGCCGCGGGGCGGGCGCGGGGGCGGGGGGGGGGGCCCCCCCCCGGGGGGCGGGCGCCCCCCCCCCCCCCCGGCGGCCCCCCCCCCCGCCGCGGGGGGGGGGGCCCCCCCACGACCGCCTTCACGACCGAGGGGCACCGGCCCGCCCCCGGCCCGGAGCCGTCCGTTTATATTCTCCCCATGCTCACCATCACCCAGGCCCTGCACGACCAGATCGTCGCGCACGCGCGAGCCGACCACCCCGACGAGGCCTGCGGTGTGGTCGCGGGCCCCGAGGGCAGCGGACGGGCCGAGCGGTTCATCCCCATGCTCAACGCCGCGCGCTCGCCCACCTTCTACGAGTTCGACTCGGCGGATCTGCTCAAGCTCTACCGGGAGATGGACGACCGCGACGAGGAACCGGTGATCATCTACCACTCGCACACCGCGACCGAGGCCTATCCGTCCCGTACGGACATCACCTACGCCAATGAGCCCGGCGCCCACTATGTGCTGGTCTCCACCGCGGACACCGACGACGCAGGCCCGTTCCAGTTCCGCTCGTACCGGATCGTCGACGGCGAGGTCACCGAGGAGCCCGTCGAGATCGTCTGAGAGACTCACGGCTGAACCAGGGCGGCAGGACCCAGGAAGCCGGTGCGAAACCGGCGCGGTCCCGCCACTGTGACCAAGCTCCGCTTGGCAGCCAGGAACTGACCTGCCGCCCTTCTCCCACCAGCCAGGGGACGCGGAAATCCCCCGGAGGAGGCCCAGTCGTGTCTGTCCTGTCCCGGCGCCGCCGTGCGCTCACACCCGCCCTCATATCCGCCGTGACCGCCGTACTGCTCCCGCTCGCCGCCTGCGGCACCACCACGGAGACCACGGACCCGGCGGACGGCAAGCCCGCCGCGAAGGCCGCGCCCGGCTTCCCGTACACCGTCACCAACTGCGGTGTGACGGCCACCTACCAGGCGCCGCCGAAGCGTGTGGTCACCATGAACCAGCACGTCACCGAGATCATGCTCGCGCTCGGTCTGGAGAAGTCCCTCGTCGGCACCGCCTACCTGGACGACCGGATCCTCCCCGCCTACGAGAAGGCGTACAAGAGCGTCCCCGTCCTCTCCGCGGAGTACCCCTCCAAGGAGAAGCTGCTCGCGGCGGACCCCGACTTCGTCTACGGCGGATACGCCAGTGCCTTCGACGCCAAGGACGGCCGCAGCCGCGACGACCTCAAGGCCTCCGGCATCGGGACCCGGCTCAATCTGGAGAGCTGCGCCGACGGCGGCCCGTCCCCGTCCTCCGCGTCCCCGTCCTCCCCGTCCCCGTCCGTGTCCATGGACGACGTCTACCGGGAGGTCGAGGAGACCGGCCGCACCTTCGGCGTCCAGGACCGCGCCGAGAAGTGGATCGCGGACGCCCGCACCACCGTCGCGTCCACCGCCGACGGGCTGAAGGGCGTCGAACCACTCTCCGTCTTCGTCTACGACAGCGGCGACAAGACCGCGTTCACCGCGGGCGGCAGGGGCATCGGCAACGAGCTGATCGAGCTGGCCGGCGGGCGCAATGTCTTCGCCGACCTCGACAAGCCCTTCGGCGACGCCACCTGGGAAGAGGTCGTCGCACGCGAGCCCGAGGTCATCGTGATCTACGACTACGGCTCCACCACCGTCGCGCAGAAGAAGAAGCGACTGCTGGAAGACCCGGTGCTCAAGGACGTACCGGCCGTCAGGAACCAGCGCTTCGCGGTCATGCCCCTCTCGGACGTGGTCCTCGGCGTACGGGCCCCCGCCGCCGTCGGACGGCTCGCCGCCCAGCTCCACCCCGAGTCCGTGAAGTAAACCGCCATGACCCGCGCCACCGCGCCCGCCCGCGCCCACGGGCGGCTCCGCCACACTCTGGTGCTCGGCGCTCTCGCCGCCGCCCTCGCCGTCGCCGTCGTCGCGGGCCTCGCCCTCGGCTCCGTACGGATCCCGCCCGGTCAGGTGATCACGATCCTGACCGGCCGCGCGGAGCCGGGCCCCTTCCGCACCATCGTGCTCGACGTACGGCTGCCGAGGGTGCTGCTCGGGGTGATCGTCGGCGCCGGGCTCGCCGTCGTCGGCGCCGTCCTCCAGTCGCTCGTACGCAACCGGCTCGCCGACCCCTTCCTGCTCGGCATCTCCTCCGGCGCCTCCACCGGCGCCGTGCTGGTCCTGGTCCTCGGCGTCGGCGGCGGGGTGACCACCACCGTCGCGATGCCGGCCGCCGCCTTCGCCGGGGCGCTCCTCGCGCTGGCGCTGGTGTACGGGCTGGCCCGGCGCGGCTCCACGATGACCGGCGGCGGGCTCGTGCTCGCGGGCGTCGCCGTCTCGTACATCCTCTCCGCGCTCACCACGCTCATCCTGGTCGTCTCCGCCAGGCCCGAGCACTTCCAGGAGGCGCTGTACTGGTCGCTGGGCGGCCTCGGCAGCGCCCGCTGGGCCACGCTCGTACCGCCCGCCGCGGCGCTCACCGCCGGGACCGCACTGCTCATCGCCCTGGCCAGACCGCTCGATCTGCTGCTGGCGGGGGAGGAGGGCGCGACCGTGCTCGGTCTCGACACCTCACGCTTCCGCGCCGCGGTCTTCGTCCTCGCCTCCCTGGTCACCGCGGTGATGGTGGCCGCGAGCGGGGCGGTCGGCTTCATCGGGCTGCTGGCACCGCACGCCGCCCGGATGGCGGTCGGCGCCGGTCACCGCGCGCTGCTGCCCGTCGCGGCGCTGGGCGGGGCGGTCGTCCTCGTCGTCGCCGATCTCGCGGCCCGTACGGTCGCCGCGCCCCAGGACATCCCCGTCGGGGTGCTCACCGCCCTCACCGGCGGGCCGCTCTTCCTCTGGCTGATGCGCCGCCGCCCGGAAGGAGCACCCGTATGAGCGCCGCCACGAGCGCCTCGCGGCCGTCGTCCGGACCGGCGGCGCCGCCCGCCGTACCCGCCGCCGAGCTGCGCGTCGAAGGACTGTCGTACGAGACCGGCGGCCGGCTGCTCGTCGACCGCGCCGAGCTGACCGCCGCCCCCGGCGAGACCATCGGACTCGTCGGCCCCAACGGCAGCGGCAAGACCACCCTGCTCCGCTGTGTGTACGGCACGCTCCGCCCGACAGCCGGACACGCCCTCCTCGACGGCGGCGATCTGCACACCATGACCGCCAAGGCACGGGCACGCCGGGTCGCCACCGTGCCCCAGGACAGCCGTCTCGACTTCGAGCTGACCGTCCGTGAGGTCGTCGCCATGGGCCGCTCGCCGCACAAACGCTTCTGGGAGGCCGACACGGCCGCCGACACGGCCCTCGTCGACGCCGCCCTCGAACGTGCCGGGATCGCCGCCCTCGCGGACCGGGACTTCCCCTCGCTCTCCGGCGGCGAACGGCAGCGCGCGCTCATCGCCCGCGCCCTCGTCCAGCGCCCGGCCCTGCTCGTACTCGACGAACCGACCAACCATCTCGACATCCGGCACCAGCTCGATGTCCTCACGCTGATCAGAGGATCGGGCACGACCAGTCTGCTCGCCCTGCACGATCTCAACCTCGCCGCGTACTACTGCGACCGTATCCATGTGCTCCAGGGCGGCCGGATCGTCGCCTCCGGAACGCCGCGCTCCGTACTGACCCCCGAGCTGCTCGCGACGGTCTACGGGGTGACGGCCGAGGTCACCACCCATCCCGTCACCGGCGCCCCCACGGTCGTCTATCTCCCGCCGTCCGCCTGACGAACACCATTCGTCCACCGTACGAGAACGCGTACCGGGGCGCCGGGCGGGAATCGATACGATGAACCCATGGTTTTTACCGACGTGAGCGACAAGACGCCGAGCACCCCGCTGCTCGTGGCGCGGCTGCACGTC
Source organism: Streptomyces sp. NPDC055025 (assembly GCF_053608565.1). NCBI lineage: Bacteria > Bacillati > Actinomycetota > Actinomycetes > Kitasatosporales > Streptomycetaceae > Streptomyces > Streptomyces sp. NPDC055025. The sequence continues at coordinate 85,049 of NZ_JBSGVS010000011.1, read as the reverse complement.
GACCTGTGCCGCCTCGCCAGCGCCATCTGTCCCGACAGCGCCGCCGGCTGAGCGACAGCCCCCGAGCGCTGCCCCGCCGTACTCGCACCATCCCCTCGCGCGGGGGCCCGAGCCGCGCGCCCGTCACGCCGTCTCCCGACAGGAGCCCATGTCATGGCCATCGAGGTCCGCATCCCGACCATCCTCCGTACCTACACCGACGGCGCGAAGGCCGTCGAGGGCACCGGCGACACGCTCTCCGAGCTGTTCGCCGACCTGGAGACCCGGCACGCCGGTATCCGGGAGCGGCTCATCGACCCGGCCGCGAACAACCAGCTCCGCCGGTTCGTGAACGTCTACCTCAACGACGAGGACGTCCGCTTCCTCGACGGCGTCTCCACCGAGCTCGCCGACGGCGACAGCGTGACGATCCTGCCCGCGGTGGCCGGCGGCGCGCTCGAAGCGATCCCGGCCTGATGCGCTACGACTCCCCGCTGGCGGCGGTCGGCAACACCCCTCTGGTACGGCTCCCGAGGCTGTCGCCCTCGGACGACGTGCGTATCTGGGCCAAGCTGGAGGACCGCAACCCGACCGGCTCGGTCAAGGACCGGCCCGCCCTCCATATGGTCGAGCAGGCCGAGAAGGACGGACGGCTCACCCCGGGCTGCACCATCCTGGAGCCCACCAGCGGCAACACCGGTATCTCGCTCGCCATGGCGGCCAGGCTCAAGGGCTACCGCATCGTCTGCGTCATGCCGGAGAACACCTCCCGGGAGCGCCGCGACCTGCTGGCGATGTGGGGCGCCGAGATCATCTCGTCCCCGGCGGCGGGCGGCTCCAACACGGCGGTACGGGTCGCCAAGGAGCTGGCGGCCGAGAACCCCTCGTGGGTGATGCTCTACCAGTACGGGAACCCCGACAACGCGGGCGCGCACTACGCCACCACGGGTCCCGAGATTCTCGCCGACCTGCCGTCCGTCACCCACTTCGTGGCGGGGCTCGGTACGACGGGCACGCTGATGGGCGTCGGCCGCTTCCTGCGTGAACAGAAGCCCGACATCAAGATCGTCGCCGCCGAGCCGCGCTACGACGATCTCGTCTACGGGCTGCGCAACCTCGACGAGGGGTTCGTGCCCGAGCTGTACGACGCGTCCGTACTCACCACCCGTTTCTCCGTCGGCTCGGCCGACGCGGTCACCCGTACCCGTGAACTCCTCCAGCAGGAGGGCATCTTCGCGGGCGTCTCGACCGGCGCCGCGCTGCACGCGGCGATCGGCGTCGGGCGCAAGGCGGTCAAGGCCGGGGAGAGCGCCGACATCGTCTTCGTCGTCGCGGACGGCGGCTGGAAGTACCTCTCGACGGGCGTCTACACGGCGGCCACCACGGAAGAGGCGATCGAGACACTGCGCGGCCAGCTCTGGGCGTAGACCGAGCACGGCCCGGCGGTGATCCGGGCCGTACACGGGCCGCGCACGGGGCGTGATCCGGGCCGCGCACGGGCGTGATCGGGGAGTGATCCGGGGCGCGTACGGACGTGACCCGGCGCCGTACACGAGCGTGACTCCCGGCCGCGCCTGGGCCTGACTCCCGGCCGTGCCTGGGCGTGACCCGGGGCCGTATCCGGACGTGACTCCGGGGCGTACCCGGACGTGACCCGGAGCCGGTTCCGGGCGCGGCCGTCCGACGACGCCCCGGGCACCCCCCGATTTCCGGACCCGCCCCCGGCCCCCCGCCCGATCCGGGCCGGGGGCCGGACGCGTGTACGGGGCCCGCCGGCCCCGCCGTCACCCCGTCGTCACCGTCCATCCGAACCGGTGACAGCGCAGGTGAGTTCTCCCACAACGGACCGCTGTGGAGGAGCGACCAGCCGTTTCGCGCTTTACGCTCGACAAACCGCACAACCCCCGTCGCCCCCCTTCCACGCCACGGAGGTTCACGCTCCATGAAGCTCACCGTCGTCGGCTGTTCGGGTTCGTTCCCCTCCGCGGGATCGGCCTGCTCCAGCTACCTCCTAGAGGCCGACGGCTTCCGGCTGCTCCTCGACATGGGTAATGGCGCCCTTGGCGAGTTGCAGCGCCATGTTGGTCTCTACGACCTCGACGCCATCTTCCTCAGCCATCTCCACGCGGACCACTGCATCGACATGTGCGGCTATTTCGTGGCCCGCTACTACCGGTTCGACGGCGGACGCTGCGACGCCATCCCGGTGTACGGGCCCGAGGGCACCGAGCAGCGCCTCACCACGGCCTACGCGGACACCCCGACGGACAAGTCCATGAGCGAGGTCTTCGACTTCCACACGCTCAAGCCGGGCTCCTTCGACATCGGCCCCTTCGCGGTCCGGACGGAGAAGGTCGCGCACCCCATAGAGACCTTCGCCATCCGTATCGAGCACGGCGGCCGGTCCCTCACCTACTCCGGTGACACCGGTGTCTGCGAGCCACTGGTCGAGTTGGCCGAGAACACGGATCTCTTCCTCTGCGAGGCGGCCTTCACCTACGGCAAGGAGGACATCCCCGGCCTCCATCTCAACGGCCGCGAGGCCGGCGCCCACGCCGCCCGCGCCCGCGCGCGCCGGCTCGTCCTCACGCATATCCCGCCCTGGACGGACGGCGAGCAGAATCTCTCCGACGCCCGCGAGGTGTACGGAGGCCGCGCGGAACTCGCCGTTCCCGGCGCCGTGTACGACATCTGACCGGCCGCCAGGCACCGGCCACCTGTCCGACGTGGCCGACCTGTCCGGCCGTCCGGCCTGTCGGACCTGTCAGACGTGTCCGACAGCTTGCCCGAGGCGATGAACCGTGGGCCCCGCCGTTCCTGACAACGGCGGGGCCCACGGGACCAGGACGGTACGGGCCTACTTGGCCTCGGCCTTCCGGAGTTCGGCGAGTTCCTCGTCGGACTCGCGGCCCGGCGTCGGAATGTTGAACTTGACTACCGCGAAGCGGAACACCGCGTAGTAGACGACCGCGAAACAGAGGCCGACCAGCGCCAGCCCCCATGGATTCGTCGCGATACCGAGGTTGAGGAAGAAGTCGATCGCGCCCGCCGAGAAGCCGAATCCGTCCTTCATCCCGAGCGCCCAGGTCAGCGCCATGGAGACACCGGTCAGCACCGCGTGGATCGCGTACAGCGCCGGCGCGATGAACATGAAGGTGAACTCGATCGGCTCCGTCACACCGGTGACGAACGCGGTGAGCGCCAGCGAGAGCATCATGCCGCCGACGACCTTGCGGCGCTCGGGACGGGCACAGTGCGTGATCGCGAGACAGGCCGCGGGCAGGGCGAACATCATGATCGGGAAGAAGCCGGTCATGAACTGCCCGGCCGTCGGGTCGCCCGCGAGGAAGCGGTTGATGTCACCGCTCTTGCCCTCGTACGTACCGGCCTGGAACCAGGGGAACGAGTTCAGCAGATGGTGCATACCGACGGGGATCAGCGCGCGGTTGGCGATCCCGAAGATGCCCGCGCCGACGGCGCCCGAGCCGACCAGCCACTCACCCAGATGGTGCAGACCGGTACCGAGGACCGGCCAGATGTAGCCGAAGACGACACCGATGATCAGACCGGCGAAGGCGGAGAGGATCGGGACCAGCCGGCGCCCGCCGAAGAAGCCCGCCCAGTCCGGCAGCTTCGTCCGGTAGAACCTCTGGTACAGCAGGGCGACGACGATGCCCATGACGACACCGCCGAGGACCTTCGCGTCGACGGGCGCGTCCGTCATGACGATCTTGCCGTCCACCACCGTCGACACCTGGGGCAGATTGGAGTCGGTGAAGGTGCCCAGGACGTTCTTGAAGACCAGATAGCCGGTGACGGCGGCCAGCGCGGTCGAACCGTCCGACTTCTTGGCGAAGCCGATCGCGATGCCGACGGCGAAGAGCAGCGGCATGTTGTCCAGGATGGCGTTGCCGCCCGCCGCCATAAAGCCCGCGATCTTGGTGATGAACGCCGGGAACGACTCGCGGCCGAGCATGTCGTCGTTGCCGAGGCGCACCAGCAGGGCGCCGGCCGGCAGCACGGCGACCGGCAGCATCAGACTGCGTCCGATGCGCTGCATCACCGCCATCGCCCGGCTGCTCCGCCGCGCCGCGGGGTCCTTCTTCGCCGCGGGGGCGACGTCGGCCGTACTCATCAAGCTCCTCCAACCAGTGCCCGGACGCGGCGCGCACGGCCACGTGGTCTACACCACCCAATGGTGTAGACCTGTTCTAACACGGTAGGTGTTCTGTAAGGAACCTGCGAAAACTGTGGCCTGGGCCATAGCGGACGCCGCCCGGGAGCACGTCCCCTGCTCACCCGCTCACGCCTTGGTGTTCCCCTGTTCCGACTCCTCCTCCAACTCCTTGGGCTCCCGCCCCGGCGTCGGAATGTCGAAGAGCGTGATCGCGGCACGGAAGACCACGTAGTACACCACCGCGAAACAGAACCCGATCGGAATGATCAGCCAGGGCTTGGTGTCGAGATGCCAGTTCACGACATAGTCGATCAGACCGGCCGAGAAACTGAAGCCAGCGTGCACCCCCAGCCCCCAGGTGATCGCCATCGACGCCCCCGTCAGCAGCGCGTGCGCTCCGTACAGCAGCGGCGCCGCGAACATGAAGGAGAACTCCAGGGGCTCGGTCACCCCCGTGACGAACGAGGTCAGCGCGACGGAGAACATCAGCCCGCCGATCCGCTTGCGGTGCTCGGGGCGCGCGCAGTGCGCGATGGCGAGCGCGGCGGCCGGCAGCCCGAACATCATGACCGGGAAGAACCCCGACATGAACTGGCCCGCCGTGGGGTCCCCGGCGAAGAACCGCGTCAGATCGCCCATGACGACGGTGCCGTCGGGCTTGGTGTACGTACCGGCCTGGAACCAGAAGAAGGTGTTCAGGAACTGGTGCAGACCGATCGGGATGAGCAGCCGGTTGGCGAACCCGAAGATGCCCGCCCCCCACGCGCCCAGATCGATGAGCAGCTTGGCGAACGCGGTCAGCCCGTCCCCGACCGGCTCCCACAGCAGCCCGAAGGCCACCCCGAGAAGCGTGCAGAGGAACGCCATCAGGATCGGCACCAGACGGCGGCCGTTGAAGAAGCCGAGCCAGTCGACCAGTCTCGTACGGTGGAAGCGCTGCCAGACGACCGCCGTGAGCAGCCCGATCAGAATGCCTCCGAGCACACCGGGATTCTGCGGGACGCCGTCGGGCCGGTCCCTGGTCACCGAGCCGCCGACCGGGAAGGCGGCCAGGACGCCGTGGTAGACGAGAAAGCCGACCACGGCGGCGAGCGCGGTCGAGCCGTCCGCCTTCTTGGCGAAGCCGATCGCCACCCCGATGCAGAAGAGCAGCGGCAGGCCGAACGCCCCGTCCAGGATCGCGCCGCCGCCCAGGCTCAGCACCTTGGCGGTCCTGTCCCAGAACGGGCCGTGCAGATAGGCGGAGAACAGATTCCCGAGGCTGACCAGCAGCCCCGCGGCCGGCAGGGTGGCCACCGGGAGCTGAAGGCTCCGGCCGATCTTCTGAAGCCCCTGGAACAGCCCGTTCCACCACTTCCCGCGCGGCCCCGCCCGCCCGGACCGGGGCGCTGGCGTGCTGTCGGCGCTCATCGGCGTCCTTCCGTTGTGCCGCGACGGCGCGCGCCCCGGCCCCCGACTGGTGTAGACCAGTCGCGATAGGCTTCCGGAACCGGCCGCGGACAGGGTGCCGGTGATCGTCATCATTGGGCACGCGGTGAAGGTGCGCCCGCGAAGATGGTCCAACTGTGCGTTACCGTGACGAAACGGAACGGGCGCGGCGCGGCGGAGCGGACCGACCGGAGACGAGCCGGAGCTTTTCGACCGTCACGACCGTCATGACAGTCAGGGAGAGAGACATGGCCACCAAGGCGGAGAAGATCGTCGCCGGACTCGGCGGACTCGACAACATCGAGGAGATCGAAGGCTGCATCACCCGCCTCCGCACCGAGGTCGTCGACCCCGGCCTCGTCGACGAGACCGCGCTCAAGGCCGCGGGAGCCCATGGAGTCGTCAAGATGGGCACCGCGATCCAGGTGGTCATCGGCACGGACGCGGACCCCATCGCGGCCGACATCGAAGACATGATGTGAAGCGCTTCCCCCTCCGGGGGACCGATCCACCGCAGGGCGCCCACCAGGCCCGGCGGTGAACCGGGACCCCGGGGGCGGTGAACCGGGACCCCGGGGGAAAGCGCGTGCCGATAGGCTCGCCGCATGTCACGAATCGACGGCCGCACCCCCGAACAGCTCCGTCCCGTCACCATCGAACGCGGATGGAGCAAGCACGCCGAGGGCTCCGTCCTCATCTCCTTCGGTGACACCAGGGTCTTCTGCACCGCCTCGGTCACCGAAGGCGTCCCGCGCTGGCGCAAGGGCAGCGGCGAAGGCTGGGTCACCGCCGAGTACTCGATGCTCCCCCGCTCCACCAACACCCGCGGCGACCGCGAATCCGTACGCGGCAAGATCGGCGGCCGTACCCACGAGATCAGCCGCCTCATCGGCCGCTCGCTGCGCGCCGTGATCGACTACAAGGCGCTCGGCGAGAACACCATCGTCCTCGACTGCGATGTCCTCCAGGCCGACGGCGGCACCCGCACCGCGGCGATCACAGGCGCGTATGTCGCCCTCGCCGACGCCGTCGCCTGGGCCCAGGGCAAGAAGATCATCAAGGCCGCCCGGCGCCCCCTCACCGGCACCGTCGCCGCCGTCAGCGTGGGCATCGTCGACGGCGCGCCCCTCCTCGACCTCTGCTACGAGGAGGACGTCCGCGCCGAGACCGACATGAACGTCGTCTGCACCGGCGACGGCCGCTTCGTGGAGGTCCAGGGCACCGCCGAGGCCGAGCCCTTCGACCGCAAAGAACTCAACGCCCTCCTCGACCTCGCCACCGCGGGCTGCACCGACCTGGCGGCACTCCAGCGCACGGCCCTGGAGAAGGCCCTGTAACCAGCGTCCACGGGGGCTGCGGGCCGCGTCCGCCAGGGCGGCGGGCGGTGTGCGTGAGGGCGGCGGGCCACATCCACGGGGCGGCGGGCCGCGGCGGTGCCAACTCCGTTACGCGGAAGGGCAACCGGGAGGACCCGCGGCGCGTCTCCCAGCGCACGGGCCCACGGACCGAACCGTGTGCCCGCCCGCACCCTGGGAGGAACCCGCGCCATGCCCGCGCCCATACGCCGACGCCGTATCACCCTGGCCCTCGCCGCCGCAGCCCTGGCCCTGCCGCTCACCGCCGGCTGCGGAGCCCTCGACAAGGCGATGGACTGCGTGGCCGCCGCCGACGCCATCGCCGGCAGCGTCAGCAACCTGGAACAGGCCGTCTCCAATGTCGGGGACAACCCGCTCAAGGTCGACGAGGCCCTCGACGACATCGACGCCGAGCTCGACAGCCTCAAGGACAAGACCGACAACGCCGACCTCGGCAAGGCCGTCGGCGACCTCGGCAAGGGGGTCGACAGCGTCCGCACGGCCATCGAGAACGGCGACAACACCCCCGACCTCACGCCCGTCTCCGACGCGGCGGCCGAGATCGGCAACATCTGCACCCCGTGACGGACACCCCGCACGGGACCGGATACTGAGGGCATGACCCGTCTCATCCTCGCCACCCGGAACACCGGGAAACTCACCGAACTCCGGGCCATCCTCGCCGACGCGGGTCTGCCCCACGACCTCGTCGGCGCGGACGCGTACCCCGGCATCCCCGATGTCAAGGAGACCGGCGTCACCTTCGCCGAGAACGCGCTCCTCAAGGCCCACGCCCTCGCCGACGCCACCGGCCTCCCCGCCGTCGCCGACGACTCCGGCCTCTGTGTCGACGTCCTCGGCGGCGCGCCCGGCATCTTTTCCGCCCGCTGGGCGGGCACCCACGGCGACGACACGGCGAACCTGAACCTGCTGCTCGCCCAGCTCTCCGACATCGCGCCCCCCCACCGCGCGGCCCACTTCGCCTGCGCCGCCGCCCTGGCCCTCCCGGACGGCACGGAACGCGTCGTGGAGGGCCGCCTCCCCGGCACCCTCCGCACCTCCCCCACCGGCACGGGCGGCTTCGGCTACGACCCGATCCTCCAGCCCGACGGCGACACCCGCACCTGCGCGGAACTGACCCCCGCCGAGAAGAACGCGATCAGCCACCGAGGCCAGGCCTTCAGAGCACTGGTCCCGGCGATCCGTGAACTGCTGGATTGACGGATGCCATATGCCGAAGAGGCGCGGCATCCGTCTCGGATGCCGCGCCTCTTCGATGTGGGCCCGGTGGGACTCGAACCCACGACACACCGGACCTAAACCGGCGCCCTCTTTGCCAGCTGGGGTACGGGCCCTCAGCGTTCAGCTTACTGTGCTCCGCCGCGGCGCTTCGCGAAGGTACGCGTCTGGCTGTGGCACGAGGGGCAGAGATAGCGCAGATTCTCGATCCGGTTGTCGAGCCGGTCGCCGCTGATGTGGTCGATCTCCAGGACGAGCCGTTTGCCCTGCCATGTGTCGCCGATGCCGCACTCGTCGCAGACGCGCGGCACTCCGGTCTCGTCGAGTGCTCGCCTCAGAAGCCGGGTCTTCGCGCGCGGAGCACCGGGTTCGAGGCGGCACAGGATGTCGGCCGCGGACCTACGCCATGGCGAGGGGACACCGCGCAGGTGGCCTTGGCCGGTGAAATGGGCGGATGACAGGTCATGGGCCGTGATGCTTCGCTTCACGAGCGCGCGGCCTGCCCCGCTGTCGGGCAGGCCGAGGAGTCTCAGAACCTCGGCGAGACTTCTGGAAGCCACGACCGCCGGTGCCAGCTCATCGAGCGGCAGGACACTCGTACCGTCCTTGGATCTTCGGGTGAAGTGCGAGGTGTCGATACCGAATTGATCCAGCCTCTTCCTGATGTGGCCGTACGGGCTGTCGCAGGGAGGGAAGCCCATGTACTCAAGCATCTCCCGAATGCTGCGGGAGTTCGCGGCGGCTTCTTCCAGGATCTCCTTCGAATAGGAGCGGTGTTCCCGCTCGGGGAGTCGCTCCTCCTGGAAGTGTGAGGTGTCGATGCCGTAGTGCTCAAGCCGTAGCCGTACGTAGCGAAGCGGACCGCTTCCCATCGGAGCGGCGAGCCTGCGCAACAGGTCGACCAGGCTGGTCGCCTCGGCGGCGGTGCGCACCAGCAGGTCGCGTGGGTAGCGCGCGTAAGGACTCACGCCGTGGCCCGCCGCTTCCGGCCCCGGTAAGTGTCCGTGACCGCGTGGCAGTTGGGGCAGAGCAGCCGAAGGTTCTCCGGACGGTTGTCCCACCAGTCGCCGTTCAGGTGATCGGCTTCCAGTCGCAGTGGTCTGCCGTTCCACTCGGGGCCGTTGCCGCAGAGGGCACACGACTCCGGGACTCCCATACGGAGCAGTTCGCGGCGCAGGCGCTCGCCGGGAATTCTGCCGTCCGACGGTGAACCCAGGACCAGTCGATTCCCCAGTGCTCCCTTCCTGCGTCCCCGAGGCGCGCGAAGGAAGTGGGAGGTGTCAACGTCCAACGTGGCTATTCGGCGGCCGATGTGTGCCTGGTTTCCGCCAACCGGGCTGATTCCCAGTCGGCGTACGACCTCGGCCACGCTCTTGGAACAGGCCACCAGTTCGCGCAATGTCTCGTCCGTGTGGCGCACCCACTTGGTGGCGAAGTGAGACGTGTCTATGCCCGCTTCGGCCATCTTGGCCCGGAGATAGCGTCGGCTACCGGTCGTCGGCTCGCCGCCGCACCATCGGACCGCGTCGTGGAAGGTGGTTGTCTCTCTCGCCGCCTCTTCCATCAGCGCGCGTGTGTATCTCACCGGCACGGTGGTTCGTTCCCCTCTGTCCGGCCGCGCGTTCGCGGCGTCGTACTGAGCAACGAACCGGATATCGGATGGTCACGTCCGTAGAACGGAACGGCCCGCACCGGGCGGGCGGTGCGGGGTGAGGGGGTGTGGGTCAGAACTCGCGCCGCGGGGGCCGGGCTTGGGGCAGGGCCAGGGCTTCCGCTTCCGTCGCCACCGACGGGGGCGAGCCCGGCAGCGGGCTTCGGGACGTCTCCTTCATCAGCGTCACCGCCGCCACCCCGACCAGCGCCGCCGCCATCGCGTAGTACGCCGGTGTCAGGTTGCTGCCGGTGAGGCCGATCAGAGCCGTGATCACCAGCGGGGTCGTGCCGCCGAAGAGGGATACGGAGACGTTGTAGCCCACGGAGAGCGCGCCGTAGCGGACCTCCGTCGGGAACAGCGCCGGGAGCGCCGCCGACATCGTGCCGAGCAGGCAGACCAGCGACAGGCCCAGCATCAGCACACCCGCGGTGATCGCCGGGACGCTGCCCTGGCCGATCAGGACGAAGGCAGGAAGCGAGAGGAGGAAGAAGCCGAGCATGCCCGTCATCAGCAGCGGCTTGCGGCCGAAGCGGTCACTGAGCACGCCGATCCGGTTGACGACCAGCAGCAGGAACGCCATCACGCCCAGCAGGATGAGCAGTCCATGGGTGTCGCTGTAGCCCAGCTCGTCGGAGAGATACGTCGGCATGTACGACAGGAGCATGTAGTCCGTGACGTTGTACGCGCCGACCAGCGCCACGCACAGGATCAGTGTCCGCCAGTACCCCCGGAAGATCTTCGCCAGATCCCCCCGCGCCGTTGGCCCCGCCCGGTCCGCCGCCCGGTCCGCCGTCCGGTCCGCCACCTGGTCCGCCGTTCCGCGCCCCGCCCTGAGTCCCGCCCCGCGTCCCGCCTCGCCCGCCGCCCCGGCGGCCCCCGCCCTCCCCGACCGCAGCTCCCGGAACGCGGGCGTCTCGTCGAGCCGTAGCCGCAGATACAGACCGACCAGTCCCAGCGGGCCCGCGGCCAGGAACGGCACCCGCCATCCCCACGCCTCCATCGCGTCCGCTCCGGCCCAGGCGTGGAGCGCGGTGACCAGACCCGCCGCGCAGATGTATCCCGAGAGGGTGCCGAATTCCAGGAAGCTGCCGAAGTACCCCCGGCGCTTGTCGGGCGCGTACTCCGCGATGAACGTGGAAGCCCCGCCGTACTCGCCGCCGGTGGAGAACCCCTGGATCAGCCGGAAGAAGATCAGCAGGACCGGCGCCCAGAAGCCGATCGCCGCGTACGAGGGGATCAGGCCGATGGCGAAGGTGCCGATCGCCATCATGATCATCGTCAGCGCGAGCACCTTCTTGCGCCCGATCCTGTCACCCATGGGGCCGAAGACCATGCCCCCGACCGGGCGTACGAGAAAGGCGACGGCGAAGGTCGCGAAGGACGAGATCAACTGGACCGTGGGGTTCCCGGACGGGAAGAAGACATGTCCGAGCGTCGCCGCCAGATAGCTGTAGACGCCGAAGTCGAACCACTCCATGGCATTGCCCAGCGCCGCGGCCCTGACGGCCCGTCCGACCGCGCGCTCGTCGGTGACGATGACGGTGGCGCCGGACCGGTGGCGCGGCGTGCGACCCGCGACCGCTCCGGAGTCGGCCTCCTCGTCGTGCTCGTGGCCGGCCATGGCGCGGATCCCTTCCTCGGGCAAACGTGTGCGAACGCGTCCAAGGAACTTTCCGCACGGCCACGGCGACGGCAAACCGGGGTCCCACTCACGTGGGACCCCGGTCGGATGTCACGCGGTCCCGGTGCCGGACACCGTCAGATATCGGGATCGGATACCGGGATCAGATATCGGTATCAGATACCGAGGTCCTTGATGATCTTCGCCACATGGCCGGTGGCCCGCACGTTGTAGAACGCGTGCTCGACCTTGCCCTCCTCGTCGACGACGATCGTGGAGCGGATCACGCCGGTCACGGTCCTGCCGTACGACTGCTTCTCGCCGAAGGCCCCGTAGCTCTCCAGGATCCCCTTGGCCGGATCCCCGACCAGCGTGACCTTGAGGTTCTCCTTCTCACGGAACTTCGCCAGCTTCTCCGGCTTGTCGGGTGACACCCCGATCACGTCGTACCCGGCGTCGGCCAGCAGACCGAGGTTGTCCGTGAAGTCGCAGGCCTGCTTGGTGCAGCCGGGGGTGAGGGCGGCGGGGTAGAAGTAGACGATGACCTTGCGGCCCTTGTGGTCCGCGAGCGAGACATCGTTGCCGTCCGCGTCGGGCAGGGTGAAGGCGGGGGCGGTGTCGCCGGGCTTGAGTCGCTCGCTCATGGTTCTCCTCGATGGAGGTCGGGTGTACGTGGCCGAGCGTAATCGGGGGTGCCGTCGGGTGCGGCGACGGCGAAGCTGACAGACTGTCGAGGAAGTACTGCTCAAGTACTGACGAAGGACTACCGGACACGACGACGGAGGCAGCGCGGTGTCGGATTCCAGGACCCCGGCGCAGATCGAGGCGGACATCGTCCGCAGGCGCGGGCAGCTCGCCGAGACGCTGGACGAGATCGGGGTGCGGGTGCACCCGAAGACGATCGTCGGTGACGCGAAGGCCCGGGTGGTCTCCAGTGTGGATCACACGGCCGGACGCGCGTTCGTCGCGGTGAACAGGGTGGTGTCGGGGGCGCGGGCGCCGTTCATCGGGCTGGACGGCGGACCACGGCTGGAGCGGCTGGTCCCGGTGGCGCTGATCGCCGTCGGGGTCGTGGGGCTGCTCGCGGTGTCGATGCGGCGGCGCAAGGACTGACGGCGCGGGACACCGACGGTCCGGGCCGGACGGGGTCCGCGGTCGGCGTACGGCTTGCTTGCCCCTATGGCGTACGGCACGGACGTAAGCAGGTAGGTTCTGGGTTGTGAGCGAGAACCCCCGCAGCCAGCACGACAAACTGCCCATCCGCATGCTCCATGACCGTGTCCTGGTCAGAACGGACATCCCGGAGGGCGAACGGCGCTCGTCCGGCGGCATCGTCATTCCCGCGACAGCGGCGGTCGGCCGGCGGCTGGCCTGGGCCGAGGTGGTGGCCGTGGGGCAGAACGTACGGACGGTGGAACCGGGGGACCGGGTGCTGTACGACCCCGAGGACCGGGCCGAGGTCGAGGTGCGCGGGGTGGCGTACGTACTGATGCGGGAGCGCGATCTGCACGCGGTCGCCGCCGACCGGTTCGAGGGTTCCGAGGACTCCACCGGGCTTTATCTGTAGTCGGTCACCGGCCACCGGCCATCGGCTGTTGGCGCCGGTCGCCGGTCGCCGTCTCTCGCCCCAGCCGGGCCAGTGTGACGCCGGGCCGGGGCGACTCCGGCCGGCATCCGGTCATCCGCCCAGAGCGGAGATTCTTCCGCGGGCCGGGCTCTCGCCCGTCTCCCGCCCCGAGCCGTCCGCTTCCTCGCGACGGACTCCTCCCCGACGGACTCCTCCGTGACGGACTCCCCTGCGGTGGGCTCCTCCGCGACCGGCTGCTCCCTCTCCGCCGATTCCTCCGCCGCCCGCCCCTCCGCCGCCCGCACGTCGGCCCCGGGCGCCGCGCCCGATGAAGCCTTCGGTCCTGCCGATGTCGGCGGTTCCGTCCCCGGAGCCCACGCCTCCAGGGACGGAACCGCCGCTCACACCGTGCTGCTGCGACGACTGCCCCTGCGCTGCCTGTGCCTGTCCCTGGAACTGTCCCTGGCCCGGTGTCCGGCCCGTACGGTCCGGGCGAGCCTGGGACCCCTGCCCTCCGGAGACAGGGGCGCCGGCACCGCTCCCGCCCGTCGGGCCATTGGCCGGGACTCCGGGCCGGGCGCCGGACCAGTCCTCCGACTGCCCCGGTGACTCCTGCTCCTGCCCCTGCTCCCCGTCGCCGTCCCCGTCCCCGGAACCGGACCCGCCCCCCTCCGACCGGTCCCCGGTGTCGCCCGGCGCTCCGCCGCCGAATTCGCCGAACGGATCGGACCCGTCCTCCGGGGAGAACATCTCCTCGGCGCCGTTGTCCAGCCGCAGATCGAAGTCCTCGCTCTGGGTGTCCCTGAGGGCGGTGGCCGTGAACCGGCCCCAGATCTCCGCCGGCGGTCCGCCGCCGTTGATACGGTCCTGGCCCAGCGCCCCGTACAGCGGTCTCTGCGCCGCGGTCTTGGGATCGGCGCCCATCATCGCGACGACCGTGGCCAGGTCAGGGGTGTAGCCGGCGAACCAGGCCGCCTTGTCGTCCTCCGCCGTGCCCGTCTTGCCCGCGGCGGGACGGCCCGCCGAGAGGGCCGCGGTGCCCGTGCCGCCCTCGACGACTCCGCGCAGCACCGCGGTGGTGGTGTCGGCGGCCTCGCGGCTGATGACCTGCCGGGGTTCCTGGTGGGGCAGATCGATCTTCGTACCGTTCCTGCTGATCTTCTGGACCAGGGTGTAGGTGCCGTGTCTGCCGTGGTTGGCGAGCGTCGCGTACGCCTTCGCCATGTCGAGCACGCTGGCGCTGGCCGGGCCGAGCGCGATGGAGGGGGAGGCCCTCAGATCGGGCGTGTTGCTGGGCAGACCGAGGGCGATGGCGGTGTTTCTGACGGTGGCGGGGCCGATGTCCTGGGCGAGTTGCGCGTAGACGGCGTTGACGGACTTGTCGGTGGCCTCGCGCAGGGAGAGGGGACCGTAGTTGATGTGGTCCTCGTTCGCCGGGGCGTAGCCGGTGGGCCCGTCCACGCCCTCGACCATGCGCTGGTTGTTGCCGTCGTAGACGGTGTTGGGGGTGATGGGCTCGCCGTACCGGGTCCGGGAGTTGTTCTCGACGGCGGCGGCGAGGACGAAGGGTTTGAAGGTGGAGCCGACCTGGTAGTCGCGGCGGGTGGCGTTGTTGACGTACTGCTTGGTGTAGTCGATCCCGCCGTACATGGCGACGACCTTGCCGGTCGCGGGGTCGATGGAGACGCCTCCGACGCGCACGTTGCGGTCGGCCGCGCGGCCGGTGTCGAGACGGCTGAGGACGATGTCCTGGACGGCCTCGCCGAAGGCGTCCTGCTTCTCCCGCTCCAGCGTGGTGGTGATGCGATGGCCGCCGGAGGCCAGGGTGCGCTCGTCGATGATCTTGTTGCTGACGAGATAGTCCTCGACGGCCTGGACGACATAGCCGCGCTGTCCGGAGAGCCCGCTGCTGGAGTGTCTGACCTCGTTGGGTACGGGGAAGGCGAGCGTGGCCCGGACGGCCGGGGTGAGCCAGCGCTCCTTGACCATGCCGTCGAGGACATAGTTCCAGCGGGCCTCCGCCGCCGGCCGGTTCTCCGGGTGGACGACGACGTCGAAGTCGCTGGGCGCGTTGAGCAGCGAGGCCAGATAGGCGCCCTCGGCGAGGTTGACGTCCTCGATCTCCTTGCCGTAGTACGCCTGGGCGGCGGCCTGGATGCCGTAGGCGTTGCGGCCGAAGTAGCTGGTGTTGAGATACCCCTGGAGGATGGTCTTCTTGCTCTCCTCGCGGTTGAGCTTGATGGCGATGAAGAGTTCCTTGGCCTTGCGTACGACGGTCTGTTCCTGGCCGAGGTAGTAGTTCTTGACGTACTGCTGGGTGATGGTGGAGCCGCCCTGCGTGCCCTTGCCGGTGACGGTGTTCCAGACGGCGCGGACCATGCCCTGGGGATTGATGGCGGGGTCGCTGTAGAAGCCGCGGTCCTCGGCGGCGAGTACGGCTCGCTGGACGGCCCTGGGCACCTGGGCGAGCCGGATGTTCTCGCGGTTGATCTCGCCGTCGCGGGCGATCTGGGTGCCGTCCGCGTACAGATACAGATTGGACTGGAGGGTGGCCGCGGTGTTGGCGGCCGGGATGCCGACGAGGTGGTACCCCGCGATCAGGCCGCCCCCGAGGAGCAGTGTGCCGAACAGGAGTGTGCCCAGCAGCGTCCGCCGGGTGGGGAGGAGTCTGCGCGGGCCGGTACGGCGGGGACGGTCCTTTTCCCGGCTCTTCTTCCGTGGTGCCGGGAAGCGGGAGATCGTGGGGGCGGGGGTCGAGGGGTCCCGAGGGGCCCAGCCCTGCTGCTGTGACACGTCTGACACATCGCTCATAAGTGTGGAGACTCCTCGGCCGCGGCCGGGGGATTCGCCCTCTCCGGCATAACGGTGTCGTATCAGGCGATTCACGGCGCAGCCCCGAGAAACGCTGTGCGGCCCCATGAAGCCCCCTGAAACAGGGCCAGAACGGCTGAGCGCCGTTGGCCCGACAGCGGGTCCCGCACCAGCTCGATAACCGGTCGCGACGGCTGATCCCGGTGGACTAGGGTCGTGCGCTTTGGTGCCGGGCGCGGAGCGCCGGGTGCCGGGTGCCCGGTCCGGTGCCGGATGCCGCCGGTACGGACTGGTGCGTACCGGTACGGAACGGTGCAGTCCGGCGCAGTCCGGTGCGGACCGGTGCAGTCCGGTGCAGATCGGTGCGGATGATACGAGGGAGCTGAGGTGTGGTGCGGCTGTATGTCGTGGTGGCCGCGGGTGGGTTCCGGCGCTATGCCACGTATCGGGTGGCGACCTTGGCGGGAGTGTTCACCAATACGGTCTTCGGCTTCATCGTGGCGTACACCTATACCGCTCTCTGGGACGAGCGCCCGGGGCTCGGTGGTTACGGCCTCTCCCAGGCCGTCACCTATGTGTGGCTCGGTCAGGCGCTGCTGATGACCTGCGCCATGATGGGCGGCGGTTTCGAGGACGAGCTGGTCGAGCGGATCCGTACGGGTGACATCGCCGTCGATCTCTACCGGCCCGCCGATCTCCAGCTGTGGTGGTTGGCCGGGGATCTGGGCCGCGCCGCGTTCCATCTGCTGGGGCGCGGGATCCTACCGATGGTGCTCGGTTCGTTCGCCTTCGAACTGGCGCTCCCCACCGATCCGCTGATCTGGCCGGCGTTCCTTCTCGCCGTGCTGCTCGGGGTCGTGGTCAGCTTCGCGATCCGCTTTCTTGTCGCGCTCTCGGCGTTCTGGCTGATGGACGGGGCCGGGGTGGCCCAGATGGCGATGCTGGCCGGGATGTTCTTCTCCGGGCTGCTGCTGCCCCTCAATGTCTTCCCCGGTCCGCTGGGCGAGGTGGCGCGGGCGCTGCCCTGGTCCTCGCTGCTCCAGGTCCCGGCGGATGTCTTCCTCGGCGTGCACACCGGATGGGATCTGGTCTGGGCGTACGCGTTCCAGGCGGGCTGGGCGCTGGCGCTGCTGGCGGTGGGGCGGCTGCTCCAGTCCGTCGCGACACGGAGGGTGGTGGTCCAGGGTGGCTGACGAAGCGGTGGCGGGGGAGGGGGCGGGAGCCGAGGTGGGGCCGGAGGCCGGGGTGGGCTCGGGTGCCGGGGTGGAGACGGGGGCCGGCGAGGTGCCTGTGGAGGCGTCTGCGCAGGTACCCGCGCAGGTACTCGTACAGGTATCCGCACAGGCGTCAGCGGAACGGTGGGTTCCGAGGCTCTCGCGGCGGGCCGCCCTGCGGGACGGTCTCCGGGCGTACGGCCTGATCGTCGCGATGTGGATGCGTTCCACGATGGCGTACCGCGCGTCCTTCGCGATGACGGCGTTCGGGAACTTCGCGGCGACCGCCTTCGACTTTGTCGCGATCCTGCTGATGTTCACCCATGTGGACGCACTGGGCGGCTACTCGCTGCCGGAGGTCGCCTTTCTCTACGGGACGTCCGCGAGCGCCTTCGGCCTCGCCGATCTGCTGCTCGGCTCGATGGACCGGCTGGGCAGGCGGGTGCGTGACGGCACGCTCGACACGCTGCTGCTGCGGCCCGTACCCGTACTGGCGCAGGTGGCGGCGGACCGGTTCGCGCTGCGCCGGCTCGGCCGGGTCGCCCAGGGGCTGCTGGTGCTGGTCTACGCCCTGGTGGCGCTGGACATCGACTGGACGCCGGTACGGGTGCTGATGCTGCCGATGATGGTGGTGAGCGGCGCGGCCATCTTCTCGGCGGTGTTCGTGGCGGGCGGGGCGTTCCAGTTCTGGGCGCAGGACGCCGCCGAGGTGCAGAACTCGTTCACGTACGGCGGGACGACGCTGTTGCAGTACCCGCCCACGGTCTTCGCGAAGGACCTGGTGCGCGGGGTGACGTTCGTGGTGCCGCTGGCCTTCGTCAACTGGCTGCCGGCGCTGTATGTCCTCGGCCGCGAGGACCCGTTGGGGCTCCCGGACGCGGTCGCGTTCCTGCCGCCGGTGGTGGCGGGGGCGAGCTGCGCGCTGGCGGGAGTCGCGTGGCGGGCGGGGCTGCGTACGTACAGGAGTACGGGGAGCTAGGTGAGCCGGGGCCTGTCCTTTCGGGTCGGGTCGGGTCGGAGCGGGGACCGGGTGGAGCGGAACGGAGCGTTGATGAGTACGAGTACGAGTACGGACGGCCTGGGCGGTGACCCGGACTTCATCGAGCTGGACGGCATCGAGAAGGTCTTCGACGTACGGCGCAGAGCGGGCCTGCTGCGCCGCGAGAAGCATCAGGTACGGGCCGTCGACGGCATCAGCTTCCGGGTGCCGCGCGGCGAGATGGTCGGCTACATCGGCCCGAACGGCGCGGGCAAGTCGACCACCATCAAGATGCTCACGGGCATTCTGACCCCGAGCGGCGGACGGCTGCGCGTCGCGGGCATCGATCCGTCCCGGGAGCGTACGCGGCTGGCGCAGCGTATCGGCGTGGTCTTCGGGCAGCGCACCACGCTCTGGTGGGATCTGCCGCTGATCGACTCGTACCGGCTGATGCACCGGATGTACCGCGTCCCCGACGCGCGGTTCCGGGTGAACCTGGAGCGGTGCGTCGAACTCCTCGATCTGGCCGCGCTGTTGGACGTACCCGTACGGCAGCTCTCGCTCGGCCAGCGGATGCGCGGCGATATCGCGGCGGCCCTGCTGCACGACCCCGAGGTGCTGTATCTGGACGAGCCGACCATCGGGCTCGATGTGGTCTCGAAGGCCAGGGTCAGGGAGTTCCTGCGGGACCTGAACGCGGAACGCGGCACGACCGTCCTGCTGACCACCCATGATCTGACGGATATCGAGCAGCTCTGCAAGCGGGTGATGGTCATCGACCACGGCCGGCTGCTGTACGACGGCGCTCTCGCCGGGCTGCACGAGGTAGGGGAGAGCGAGCGGACGCTCGTGGTCGATCTGGAGCGTGAGCTTCCGCCGATCGAACTGGCCGGTGCGCGGACGGTCAGGGTGGAGGGACCGCGGCAGTGGCTCTCCTTCCCCGCGACGGAGTCGGCGGCGCCGCTGGTCGCCCGGATAGCGGCGGAGTATCCGCTGGTCGATCTCTCGGTGCGGGAGCCGGACATCGAGGCGGTCATCGCGAAGATGTACGCCGATCGATCAGCTGTGTGACGCGGGCCCCGGCGGTGACTACTCTGCTGCCATGACGAGTGAACGGCCTGATCCAGGCCCCGGTTCCAGCCCTGGCTCCGGCGGTCCGGTTTCCGGCCCCGGTCCCGGTCCCGACCTCCGTTCCGGTCCTGGCTCCGGCTCCGGTTCCAGCTCCGACCTCCGTTCCGGTCCCGGCTCCGGCCCTGATACGCGTGCCTCCGATGCCGAGCGGGAGCAGATCGCTGAGCGGCTGCGCGAGGCCGTGGCCGAGGGCCGGCTCGACATGGAGGAGTTCGGCGAGCGACTGGAGGCGACGTACAAGGCGCGCACCCATGGCGAGTTGGCGCCGCTGGTACGGGACCTGCCCGCGCCCGGTACGACGACGGACATGGCGCTCCCGTCCTCGTCGGGCGGCGGTGTGAGCACCTGGTCGGACCGGATCGGCAAGGGGCCTGCCACGTCCAAGGGCGCCTTCGCGTTCTGGGGCGGGTTCGGGCGCAGGGGCACCTGGACGGTGGGCCGGACGTTCACGGCGGTCGTTCTTCAGGCGGGCGGCGAGATCGATCTGCGCGAGGCGCGGTTCGAGGACCGCGATGTGGTGATCCGCTGCTTCACGATCATGGGCGGTGTCCATGTCGTCGTGCCGCCGGACATGGATGTCGAGGTCAGGGGCTCCGGCTTCATGGGCGGCTTCGGCGAGTTGGGCGACCCCGAGGTGAGTCCCGGCTCGCCACGGGTGATCGTCACCGGGTTCGCGCTGATGGGCGGGGTCGGGGTGGAGCGCAAGATCAGGGAGTCGGAGAAGCGCCGGCTCAAGGAGGAGCGGAAGCGGGAGCGGCTGGAGAAGAAGAGCCGCAAGGAACTGGACTGACCGGCGCACGTGGGCGCCGGCACACGTGGGCGCTGTAGGAGCGCCGGCGCACGTGGGCGCTGTACGAGGCGGCGAGCGGTACGCGTCGGAGCTGGCCTCGTCCCCTCGTCCCCTCGTCCCCTCGGGCCGGGCTGGGCCGGGTGGCGTCCGTACGCCTCCGGGCCGAGCCGTCGCCTCAGAGCCGGGTCCGGACCTGGCCGCCCTCCAGCGCCGCGAGATCGAGCGAGCGGCCCATCGCCTCGTAGCCCGCGTCGCTCGGGTGCAGACCGTCCCCCGAGTCGTACACCGGCCTGAGCCGGTCGGGCGCGTAAGGATCGCGCAGCACCCGGTCGAAGTCCACGACGGTGTCGAAGACCCCGCCGTATCTGATCTCCTCGTTGATCCGCGTGCGTACGGACTCGGCGGCGTCGTTGTATCCGCCGTACGCGCCGAAGGGCGCCAGCGTCGCGCCGATGACGCGTACCCCGTGGGCGCGCGCCTGCCGGGTCAGTTCCCTGAGCCCGGCCGTGACGGCGGCGGGATCGGCGACACCGCCGCGCAGGATGTCGTTGACACCGAGGTCGATGACGACGACCTCGACCCCGGCCCGGCCGAGGACATCCCGTCGGAAGCGGGAGAGCCCGCTCTCGCCGCAACCGCGCCGCGACTGGTCGGCCAGGACGCGGTTTCCTCGGATGCCCTCGTTGAGCACGCCGATGTGCTGCTCGCGCAGCCGGGCGGCGAGCGTGTCGGGCCAGCGGTGGTTCGCGCCGTGGCGGGAGCCGTCGCCGTCGGTGATCGAGTCGCCGAAGACGGCCACCGCGCCCGGCGAGTCGCGGTTGAGTACGTCGACGGCGGTGAGATAGCGCCAGAAGCCGGTCGGCTCGGTGTACGCGGCGCCGTCGAGGTCCTCCGTACGGTCGCCATGGGCGAGGTACGAGGTCTGGAGCGCCAGCGGGTGGTAGGTGACCGGGCCGCCGGGCGCCGGAGTGTAGAGCGTGATCAGCAGATCGCCGTCGTACGGGACCGGCAGATCCACCGGGTCGCTGATGATCTGCCCGCGTGGCGGCACGGTCACGGAGGACTGCCGGGCGAAGGTCAGTTTCCGCATGGTGCCGGCGACGGCCTCCGCGCCGCTGCCGCTGCCGCCGCGGCTGCCGCTGACGCTCCCGCTGTGACCGGCTCCGCCCTTGCCGATGGCGATCGAGGCGTGGCCGATCAGCAGTGCGGTGGGGCTGTAGAGGTTGGAGAGGGTGACCCGGACACCGGTGCCGCCGATGCTGGTGTGCACGACGTTACGGATGGAGCGGCCGGGGTGGCCGGTCGGTGCGCCGGGTTCGGCCCCGGCGGGGGCGGCGGCCCAGGTGCCGGTCCAGGGGTCGCTGGAGACGGGGGCGGCGTCGCCGAGGCGGATACGGTCCTGTGCGCCGGGCGCCCACCAGACGCCGCCCTCGCCTCCGCCGCCCTTGCCTGTCCCCGTGCCTGTGCCCGTGCCTCCGCCCGTGCCGGGGCCGTCGAGCAGGGCGAACCCGCCGATGATGGCGCCGCATACCAGTGCCACCACCCCCATCAGCGCCCCGAGCAGCGCCCATGCGCGGAGTCTCGCCATGCCTCGATGTCCCCTCGTGTTCTCCTGGCACCTCGCCTGGTACTTCTTCTGGTTCCCGGTGTACGTCGGTGCGGAAGACATCATCGGGTATCGCGATCCGATAGCGCGCGGGAACTCGACGTGCGTCCCGGGAGTACCTCAGGCAGAGACAATGCGTATGGGCGGGCTTCGCGGGCCGCGGGCTCGCGGGCTGCGGGGCACGACACGTACGCGGACGGGTGGAGCGGAATGGAACGTACGGATCCGGAGAGAGCGGCGGAAGCAGGGGACGGCGGAGGCGGCACCGACGGCGGTGTCCGTCGTGACGGCAGTGACAACGGTCACGGTCCGGGGCCTTCGGGTCCGTCCGCGCTGCCCGGCGGCTCGCCCGCGTCCGGCGCCTCCGACGCGTCCGGTGAGCGCGCCGGAACCGGTACGTCCACGTTCGACGGTCCTGGTACGTCCACTGCCCCCGGCGTGTCCACCTCTCCTGGCGCGCCCGATGCGTCCGCCTCCGCCGCCGCCGCGCCCGGCGGATCCGCCGGCCCCCGCAGGCGCTCCCCTGTCGGCGCCACCCTCGGCTCGTTCTCGTACACGGCCGCCGACGAGGAGAAGCGGCGCGGCGTCCGCCGGATGAAGACCACCGCCACCGGTCTGCTGCTGCTGGTGGCCCTGATCTATGTCCTCGCCACCTGGGCGAAGAACTCCGGCGCGGGCGGCTGGACGGGCTATGTCGCCGCCGCGGCGGAGGCGGGCATGGTGGGCGCGCTGGCCGACTGGTTCGCGGTGACGGCGCTGTTCCGCCACCCGCTCGGTCTGCCCATCCCGCACACCGCGATCATCCCGAACAAGAAGGACCAGCTCGGGACCTCGCTGGGCTCGTTCGTGGGGGAGAACTTCCTCTCGGCCGAGGTGGTACGGACCCGGCTGCGCGCCCTCGGTATCGGCGGCCGGCTCGGCACGTGGCTGGCCGAACCGGCCCATGCCGACCGTGTCACCGCCGAGCTGTCCACGGCGCTGCGCGGCGCCCTGAGAGTGCTGCGGGACTCCGACGTACAGGCGATCGTCGGCGAGGCGATCACCCGCCGCGCGGACGCGGCCGAGGTCGCGCCGGGTCTCGGCAAGACCCTGGCGAGAATCGTCACCGACGGCTCGCACCATCGAGCGGTCGATCTGATCTGCGTCCGCGCGCACGACTGGCTGGTGGAGCACGCGGACTCGGTGATGGACGCGGTGCAGGGCGGTGCGCCGGGCTGGACGCCGCGTTTCGTCGACCGCAAGGTCGGTGACCGCGTCTACAAGGAGCTGCTGCGCTTCGTCACCGAGATGCGCGACATGCCCGACCATCCGGCGCGCGGTGCCATCGACCGCTTCCTGCGGGACTTCGCCGTGGACCTCCAGTCGGACACGGAGACCCGCGCCAGGGTCGAACGGCTGAAGTCGGATCTGCTGGGACGCCCCGAGGTGCAGGACATCATCGCCTCCGCCTGGGCGTCCATACGCGCGATGATCATGTCCGCGGCGGAGGACGACCGGAGCGAACTGCGTCTGCGCGCGCGTGCCTCGCTGCTCTCCCTGGGCGCGCGGCTGGCGACGGACGGCAGGCTCCAGGGCAAGGTGGACGGCTGGATCGAGGACGCGGCGGGGTACGTCGTCTCCACGTACCGCGGCGAGATCACATCCCTGATCTCGGACACCGTGCGGAGCTGGGACGCCGCCGACACATCGAAGAAGATCGAGGCGAATATCGGCCGCGACCTTCAGTTCATCCGGATCAACGGCACGGTGGTCGGCGCGCTCGCGGGCCTGCTGATCTATACGGTGGCGCACGCGCTGGGCGCGTGATCCGGACTCTGTCGTCCGCTCACGCGCCCAGCCCACCATGGGGGAGTTGCCCTTGAATACGGAGGGCGGGGCGGCCCCGTTCAGCGGCGCCGGAAGAGATCACCCTCTTCCTTCCCTCTCCTCCCGGCCCTCTTCTCCCACTTCGCTCAGCCGGCCGCGCGGCGGGTCACCGTCCAGGACGCGGCGGCGACGGCGCCCGCCACGGTGAGGACGGCGGGCCAGGCTCCGATCTTCTTGGCCAGCGGATGCGAACCGGCGAAGGCGGCGACGTACGCGGCGCTCAGCGCCACCGCGGTCTTCGTGCCGCCGGTCCGCTGCCACTGGCGGGCGGCCACGGCGCCCGCGGCGGCGAGGGCGACACCGCCGAGGGGGCGCTTCTTGGTCCACTGGGCGATCCCGTATCCCCCGACGAGCCCGCCCGCCGCCGCGCCCGCGGCCACGGCCGCCGATGGAATCCTGACGGGTGTCGCTGCTGCCGCTGCCGTTGCCATTGTCTGCCGCCTTCGCCGCTCTTCAGGTCTCCTGACATGACCGAGCCTAACCAGGACGGTATGAGCCCGGAGGGGCCTGAACCGGAAGGGCCTGAGCCGGACGATACGAGCCGAACGATACGAGTCGGGCGGCATGAGTCGGACGGTATGCCCGGAACGCAACCGAGGACACAAGAGATCGTCACAGTCCGTCGGCGCGTGTCCACTTCCGACGGGGCGCGGGCAGTGAACCCCCATGCCCAGGACCACCGCCGCCGACGCGGCCATCGCTCAGCTGTCCCGTACGCAAATGCGCCTGGCGACGTCCGGCCAGCTACGGGCCACCGGCCTCGCCGCCAGTACCGCCGCCCGCCGCTGCGCGCCGGGCGGACCCTGGCAGCGGCTGCTGCCCGGCGTCGTCCTGATACAGACCGGCGAACCTGATCCACGCCAGCGGCTGCTCGCCGCGGTGCTCTACGCGGACGCCGGGACGGCCGCCCTCTCCGGTGAGAAGGCGGTCCTGACGGGCGAGGCGGCGCTGTCGCTGTACGGAGTGCGGGGTGCGACGGCCGGACGGGCCGACGTCCTGGTCGAAGCGCGCCGCGGTCTGCGGGACAGGTCGTATGTACGCTTGCGCCGCACGAGTCGCTGGCCGCCGACCCTGCTGGTCAACGGCATTCCCTGTGTACGGCCGGTCCGCGCGGCGTCCGACTTCGCCGCCCACGAACCGTCCACGGAACGGGTACGCGCGATCCTCGCGACGACGGTCCAGACATGCAGCTGCCACCCGGAGGACCTGCACGCCGAACTCCGCGCCTCGCACGCCCTGCGCAACCCGGCGGTCCGCGCGGTCCTGGACGAACTCCGCGCGGGCACCCGCTCCATCGCCGAGGGCCAGGCCCGCGACACCCTCCTCGCCGCCGGCCTCCCCCACCCCCTCTGGAACCCGCTCCTCCTCACCCCCACCGGCACCTTCCTCGCCCGCCCGGACGCCTACTGGGCCCACGCCGGAGTGGCCCTTGAGGTCGACTCGGAGGAATTCCACCTGGGCGTCACCGCCTACCGCGCCACCCTCCGCCGCCGCCTCCTCCTGGAAGCCCACGGAGTGGACGTGGTCAGCGCCGTCCCCGCCCTCATCCGCGACCACCCCGAAGAACTGGTAGCCGCGGTCCGCACCAAACTCCACCAGGCCAAATCCCGCCCCACCCTCCCGAACGTCATCATCCGCCCATACCTCTGACCACCCCACCCACAAACCGCCCCCACGCATCCTCCCCAAACACCAGCCGCCCCCCACCCGGGTCCTTGGAATCCCGCACCGCAACCCCGCCAACCAGCAACGCGGCCTGCACACACTCGGTCGTATTGCCGCCGCTGTAGGAGGACTTGAACCATCGAAGAGCGACTGTGGACTGGGGCACCGTAACCATCACATCTCCTCGCGAACACGCTGGATTACGGCCGATGAAGCGGCCATATCCAACGCTTGTGCGCGGAGGTAGTCGAACGCAAGCAGGTGGCTGAGCTGTTCACGCATGATCTGCCGCGAGCCGACGACACGGCGGATCACCGACTCATCGAGGATCGCCCAGAGCTGACGCCGCCGGGTCGTGGTCCTCGCTGACATGGGAGAAGCCTTCCATTTCCAAGCCGGTCATCCGCTGCCCAGCCAACAGTTCAGCGATGGCGCGGAGGGAGCGTCGGCACTTGCGGACGAGACGCAGCTCGCGGTGACCGAACTCGCGACGAACGTCGTGAAGCACGTCGGTGCGGGTGTTTCGTCAACGCCGGTCCTGGAGCCGGGCGCGGGCAGGCCGTGCGTTGAGATGCATGACACGAGCCCTGTGCTGTCAGTGCTGAAACAGGTCGCCTGCGGGGAGGGGTGCGGCAGGGGGCTGCATTTGCTGGCGGCGCTGGCGATGGACTGGGGGACGGTCGTCACCGCCACAGGCAAGGCGGTCTGGTGTGAATTCCCACTGGGCCGGCACGGGCAGTGCCTCAAGTCCGACCGCGCGTCAGCGATGCTGGCCGCGTACCGAACCCTTCCAGGTGTCCTGGCGGTACCAGGTGGCGTCGGCCTGCCACGCGGACGAGTCCCCGACCGATCTGATCGGGGACCTCCTCCACTGGGTAGCTACCCGGGGCGGAGACCCGGACGCAGTACTCGACCGTGCCCAGATGCACTACGAGGCCGAAGCCGCGCAAAGCAGAGGCTTGATCGCAGTCACCACTTCCGGTGACGAATGTCGGGGCGTCGGGGCAGTCCGCTCCGCGGAACCCGGATCGTGACGCAAAACCGTCTACTGCCAGCCGGCCGTCAACGGAGTCGGCCGCGCAGGGGTGATGACGAACCCTTAGCTCGCGTTGTCGAGTCAAACGCCGGTGTCGGTCCTGGCCTGGCTGGTAGCCGCACGCAGGACCACGGCCACGTCGTTCATCAGTCCCTGCTCGTGCAGCTTCAAAGCCATCCAGAGGACGTCACCCTCCCGGCGCTCCCGGCCGTAGACGTGCAGCAGGGTATCCGCGAGTTGATCGCGCTTCTCGGCGCGGAGAATCTTGGCGGACATGGCGCCCTCCACGGGAGTCAAGGTGCCCACAGTGTCGAGCAACATCGCCAGAGCGGCGCCCGGATCGCCTGCGTCTTGAAGACTCGCTGCTTGCTTGGCGATCTGGCGGGCGGCGCGGACGTCGCTTGAGCGCCGCTGCCGGTCCCTCTCTCGCCGGGGGACCGGCAGCGGCGTTTCACGCCGCTGTGCAGTCGTGAGCTGTGCTCGAAGGCCGGCTTCGGCCGCCTTCAGCTCCTCGTTTTCTTTGGCCAAAACGCGATTTCGCTGCCGCGTCTGACGACAGGTTCCACAGCGAGTCGGCTCAGCAGAGCCATGGAGACTGAGTACTTGCTGCCGTGTCATGCCGCCAGGATTGTTGCCTGCCGTCGCCACGGCCAAGTCGTAAAGAGCCTCTACGAACTTCGCGTTCGGGAGCATATTGCCGTTGAGGTAGCGCGAAATCTGCCCCTTTGTGACGGTGTGCCCCTTCTCTGTCAGGCGAAGCGCGGTTCCGGCCTGAGTGCAACTGCCCAGGCAGCTGTACAGCTTTTTCAGCGCATGGACCAGTTCCAGCCTGCCTGGGGGCAGGTCTTCTCTGATCCTGGTGCCTACTTGTCCCGCTCGCACGATTTGCCTCCCCCTTTGGTGTGATGCTGCCGTGAAGACCGATTGTGCATGACGAGGCGGCGCGGTGTGTCGTTGGATGTTGTCGCGTTCGGGCGCAACATCCAAAAGATCTGGACATCCGAGTTGCTATAGGCAATGAATGGTTTCCCGGGGCAACCCGAGTCAGCGGCCGAAAGGGTGCGGTGTATATGCCGATTTGTGCTGCCCGGTGCGTTGCTGGCCTCGAACTGTGCTGTTGATCGGAGAGAAGGCATGGCAATGCTGCCATCGTGGCAGAACGGCAAACTTGGCGGTAAAGTGCGCGCCGCTCTCTGGCTGGAGGCCGAGGTGGGGGAGGGCAACATCTTCACCAAAGCGCAGCTTCGCCAGGCTTTCCCTGAAGTCGCCCAGATCGACCGGCGTTTGCGTGATTTGAGGGATCACGGCTGGCGGATCGACACCAGCCGCGATGACCCGGCGCTGAAGCAGGAGGAGCAGCGCTATGTCACCAAGGGTGCGGAGGTGTGGATTCCGGGTCAGGCCAAGGTCGCGCGACACAAAGGTAGTCTGACCAGCCCTCAGCGCATCAAGGTCTGGCAGAGTGACAACTTCATGTGCCGCACCTGTGGAATCGGTGCAGGTGAGGAATACGAGGAGGGGAGTGATGTTCGGTCACAGTTGAATGTGGCAAGGCGAAAAGTTGTACTGCATGACGGATCCGTAGAAGTGCAGATGGTGACCGAGTGCAAGCGTTGTACATCGGGGACCGCGGGCGAGGCGCCGGTCGATCTCGCGGATGTGCTCGGCAGGATCGATTCTCTCTCGCCTTTGGAGAAGCAGGCGTTGACGGCTTGGATCGCCGCAGACCGACGCACTCAGGGGTCCCTGGAGAAGCTGTGGGGGGCGTACCGGACCTTGCCGTCAGCCTCACGTGAGACTGTCCGTAAAGCAGTGGCCGGCGAAGACAACCAGTGAACAGGATCGGGGAGAGCGTGTTCCGGGAATTTAATGATCCGCCAAGAGCGGATGAGTTCAGCGAGCTGATCAAGAAGCGGCTGGAGGAGGTAAAAGCATCGGGGGGCACCCGCGAAACGGTCACGATCGACTGGAACGACAAGGCCACGCACGTTGAGGTGATTGATCTTCCGCTCAGTAGCCTCTACTTCAATCCGGGGACACACCGTATCCGGGCGCAGCGCAGTCATGACCCTGCGAAGGACGGTGCGCTGGAGGACGATCCGTGGAGTGTGGAGAGCCAGGACTACCTGAAATTCCTGCTGCAAGCGGAGCCTTCGAATCCGAATCGAAGGGACTCCGCGTTCGAGGCGCTGAAGGATAGCCTGGAGCAGTTCGGTCAGAACGATCCCGGCCTGGTCACGCACCACGGCGTGCTTGTCAATGGAAACACCCGCGCTGCCGCGCTGCGGGAGGCCGGTGCGCAGTCGATGCGGGTGGGAGTGCTGCCGGCTTCCTTCACCTGGGCAGATATCAACGCTGTTGAGCTGTCGCTACAGTTGCGCAAAGATCACCGGCGTGACTATTCATATATCAACCGGCTGCTTGCCATGGAGGAACAGGCCGCACTGGGGCGAACGCCGGATGTCATTGCCAAGGAGTTCCGGGTCCAGGTAAAGACCTACCATCAGGAGCGCTGGATTCTCGGTACCATCCGCGAACTGATTGAGCGGAGCAGGAGTGGGGGCGGGGTTTCCCTGAGACTGGTCGATTTCGAGTACGACCAGGAGAAACTGAAGGAGCTGGAAAGGCTCTACAAGAAAGTTTCGGCGGCAGAGCCGGACGATGGCGAGATCGTCAAGGAACTGCGGCTGGCTGCTATTCTCCTGGACTTTTCTAAGACGGACGTACGCCATATTGACGAGTATTTCGTAGAGAAAGACTATCTCGTTACGGAACTGCCGCCCGGCTTCAGCGATCTCGGCTCCGGAGTGGAACAAGAAGCAGTAGCCGTACCCGGTCTGGGTGTGTCCGTGACTGGAGCATCCGCCCGGGTGGCCGCCGCGCGTGCACTCAACGACCAGATTCTGCGGGCCAAGGCCCTGGCGGGAAGTTCCGAGCCGGCCACGGAGGAGAAGCAGGCGGCTCAGAAGGTCTTTGACGAGGCGAAGGAGGCATTCGACAAGGCCATCGACGCCGCCGGCCGTGACGCCCGGGTGCGGAAGAGGAAGCAGCTTGCACCCGCCCGGCTGGCGGATGCCTGCGCGGACATCGATCAGTGCGTGGTCGAGGTGGTCCAGGCGCGCGCGGCCCGGAGCCTCGATGAAGCGGCACTCGACGAAGCAGTGCTGAGACTGCGGGAGAGTCTGCGGAAGCTTGCTCAGCAGGCTGGACGAGTTCAAGGGGAACCGGGCGACGGTGTTGCCTGGCTCGTAGAAGCCGTTGCCCCGAAGGAGACGCAGTGACCGACACTGCCGGGCAGGTGTCGTTGAATCTCGCGTTTGACGACACACGGACCAGGGTCATTCTCAGAACCACCGAAGACTACAGCGGAGATCTTGTTCAGCTGGCCGCCCGTTTCCGAACGGGCGGCCAGCTTGGCCGGCTGACCGCGATCGTTGATCTCGACGATCTGCTGAATAAGGTCGGCGAGATAGCGACCTGGCCGGATCCGTCGGGAGTGACATGGGCGCAGGATCTCAGAAACCTGGTACTGGGGAATATTCAGGACGCTGAGAAGGTCAAATCCAGGCTCAGCGATCCAGGAAGCGAAAGGGAGATCCATCCTGATGATGTCCCCGCGCTGCTCGGTGACCAGTGGATCGCGGAGCTTGGCGAATTTCAGCGCCGAGACATTGCCAAGCTGCTCTCGCTTCAGCATGGGGCCAACTTCAGCGTCCCCGGTGCGGGCAAGACAAGGGCTGCTCTTGGTGTTTACGCCGCCCAGCGGGAGAAAGGCAACGTCAAACGGCTTCTCGTTGTCTGCCCGAAGTCCGCGTACGAGTCGTGGCAGTACGAGACGGCGGTCTGCTTTCAGCACAGGCTCCGTACTCACGTGCTCGACGGGGCGACGGATCGCTGGGCGGAAGTGCTCATCGTCAACTATGAGCGACTTGACCGTTCACTCGGGACACTGGCGTCCTGGCTGAGGGCCGAGCCGAGCATGATCGTTCTTGACGAGGCACATCGGATGAAACTGGGCGTGCGGGGCACATACGGGTCTGCTTGTATGGCACTTGGTCCGCTGGCGACAAGGCGGCTGATTCTCACCGGTACGCCGGCGCCGAACGGGTCGAAGGACCTGGAGAGTCTGTTTGGTTTCGTGTGGCCGGGGCATGGTCAGCGGTCGGTTGAGCGCGCCGTTGCCGGAGGAGACCTGGCCTACGCCAGCGCGGCCCTGCAGCCTCTCTTCGCCCGGACGACCAAGCAGGAACTCGGACTTCCTCCGATGGACTTGAAGATGCGTTATGTAGATATGCCGCCTCTGCATGAGGAGATCTATGCTGCGCTGGTCGGGGGCGCGGACTCCAGAGGTAGGGCAGATGACCTGACCGCTCTTGGGCGAACGGCCTTGCGCTTGCTTATGGCTGCGACAAGTCCAGCCCTCCTGCTCGAAGGCGCAAGTCGCTATGAGCCGCTGGCGTATCAGCTTCCCCCTCTGGAGATCCCGAGAGGCCACTCACTCTACGCTCACATGCAGAATCTTCCTGATTACGAGCTCTCACCCAAGTACCAGGAAACGGCGGCGATTGTTGCTGAGAACGCCAGTCAGGGACGGAAAACACTGATCTGGACCACTTTTGTGCGGAGCCTCACTACTCTGGAACGACTTCTGGCGAAGTACAGTCCGGCAACTGTCTTCGGTGGAACGGTAGATCGTGAGGAGCAGCTCCGTCGCTTCCGGGAGGATCCGGCCTGCATGGTGCTTATCTCCAACCCGGCGACCCTGGGCGAGGGGATCAGCCTCCATCAGGTATGTCACGATGCGGTCTATGTCGATCGCGACTTCGTCGCGGGACGCTTCCTGCAGAGCTTGGACCGTATCCATAGGCTTGGGCTTCAGCCTGGGACCGAGACCAGTGTCACAGTGCTGGCGGTCCGCAACACCGTTGACGAGGTCGTCGCCGCCCGCCTTGACCAGAAGCTTGAGTTCATGGGGAAGATCTTGGATGACCCCTCTGTTCAGCAGCTCTCGGACTTGGAGGAAGAGCCTGCTGTGGCGGCTGGACTAGCCCCCAGCGATGTGGAGGCGCTTCTGGCGCACGTGCGGGCGGGCTAGGGCTGGTGGCGTTGGCGGCCGCCGCATCCAGCGGTGGTCGCCTATGAGGTTATGCTGCAAGATCTCGGGTGAGGCGGCTGCTCATTGCTGCGCAGTCTGCGAGACTTGAGCAGACTTTTTTCGCGCCATACACGAGGAGCAGCCGATGGCAGGCGATCACCCACGCCCGCGGAACGATAAGCCACTCACGTCAGTTGAGATCTGCGCGGGCGCAGGTGGGCAAGCCGTCGGTTTGCACCAAGCAGGTTTCCACCATCTGTCCCTAGTTGAGTGGGACCGTCACGCGGTGAACACTCTCAAGGCCAATGTCGGCGCCTGGCCTGGATGGGACGAGGCGAAGGTTGATGCCCTTGAGCCAGGTGATGTCAAGGACTTCCTTTGCTCCCCGCAGTACCAGGAGATTAAAGATCGCGGCCTGAGAGTTGACCTGCTGGCTGGCGGTGTTCCTTGCCCGCCATTCTCGCTTGCCGGTAAGCGACTTGGCGCCGATGATGAGCGGGATCTTTTTCCGGACATGCTTAAAATTGTTGCCGACATGAAGCCCAAGGCAATTATGATTGAAAACGTCCGAGGGATTCTTGAGCCTCCTCATGTATTTCTTGAGTATAGGCGGAAGATCATAAATGAGCTGTACGGGCTGGGCTACGATGTGCCGCTGATCAAGAATTATTGGTCCAATGTCAAGCAGAATGCGGAGATGTCTCAAGTCTGGCGGAAGCTAGAGGCAAAAGATTTTGGTGTGCCTCAGTTGCGACCTCGCGCTGTTCTTGTTGCCATTCATCGGGACTTCTCCCATGGGGTTGATTTCACCTGGCCGATTCGGACGCGT
This sequence comes from Streptomyces sp. NPDC055025, assembly GCF_053608565.1. NCBI lineage: Bacteria > Bacillati > Actinomycetota > Actinomycetes > Kitasatosporales > Streptomycetaceae > Streptomyces > Streptomyces sp. NPDC055025. The sequence goes on along the minus strand of NZ_JBSGVS010000011.1, from coordinate 53,007 downwards.
GCGGATAGTCTCTCTGTGTATGAGAAGCTTAAGCCTTCGATGCGTGAACGGTTCAACAAGTACTGGTCACTGAATAAGCATGGTCAGCCCTCGAAGAAGCGCGACGAGACTGGAGAATATCATTTTGACCAATGGCAAGATCGTGCGCTGAAGGCACTTTCGGCCGGTGTTGACGTAGCGCCGACCCTCGTTGGTGGTTCTCGGAAACATGGTGGCGCTGACCTGGGCCCTAGCCGGGCGAAGCAGGCCTGGGCGGTGCTCGGCGTTGACGGCAATGGAGTTGCCAACGAAATAGAGCAATGTGATCCGGCGCGTGACCTGTTTAGGCCGAATGGTCCCATGCTTACCGTGGAGCAAGCCGCGATCATTCAGGGGTTTCCGGCTGAGTGGGAATTCCAGGGCGGCAAAACCGCGCGATACCGGCAAGTGGGTAATGCCTTTCCGCCACCTGTAGCCGAAGCGGTCGGCCGGGCGATCGCTGCCGTATTGAGGCCAGAACTCCGTTCTAAGCTACTGGAAAGCTATGTAATGGACGACGGGACGGCTCTCGCTGGAGCGTCAGATTCAGAAGATCAGCCCGCGATCTTTTAGATGCTTGTTCTTCTCTAGACTGGCTCTGCGGGAAAGGACCGTGACCGCTACCTTTTCTGCGCAGTCAGTTGGCGACTCATGCTCCCAGAAGCGGAGAGACAGCCATCCGGCGTCAGCGAGTTTCTGATCGGTGTCACGATCACGGTTGACGTTGCGGAGCACTTTTTCGGACCAGTAGGAAGAATTGGTCTTGGGTGACACGTAATGTTCTGGGCATCCATGCCAGTAGCAGCCGTCCACGAATACTGCGACCAAGGCGGGACGGAATACGAGATCAGCGGTCCGGCGTAGTTCGGGCAGCGGACGGGCGCATACCCGGTAACGGAGACCTTGAGCGTGAATGAGACGTCGAAGGGTCTGCTCCGGCTTCGTATCACGGCTGCGGATCGCCTGCATGTTGCGGCGGCGAGCTGCTGAAGAAGCCCAGGAGCCTGCTGGGGCATCCCACTCAACACTGTCTGGCATACGCTCAGAATATCTTCAACCTCTGGGCGGCTCCTGGGTGAGCCGAACCCCAGCACGGGCAGGGTGCCCTGCCCGTGCTGCTCGCCTTATACGCGGCAGGATGAGCCGGCGGAGGGGCGCGGGCCATGGCTGGTGACGGCCAAGAGCCCTTTGGGCCGCCCGAAGGGTGATCTTCATTGAGGGATCGACGACTGGACTTCGATCGTCTGAGTCAGTTGGGTTTCCGCAGTGATCCGGAGACGCTACGCCCTGCCCGGACTGCCGTGGCAGTCGCGGTAGGGCTTGTCTGAGGTGCACCAGCAGGGGGCGTTGCGGGGTGGGGGCCAGGGGGTGGCTCGGCCTCGGGCGGCGAGGGTGGTGGCGTATTGGGGGAGCAGGGCGGTGTTGGAGGGGGAGGACTGTTCCGAGGCCGCGAAGGCCTCGTAGGAGGGGACCGTGGCTGTGACGATGCCCAGGTTGGGGGTGCCGGTGGCGGCCAGGTCGCGGAGCGAGGCTTCCAGCTGGGACAGATGGGCCTCGTGGGAGGGGTACTCGGTGGCCAGGGCGGGGTACGCGGTGAGGAGTTCGGTCAGTTCCGGCTGCGGCCAGTGGAGGACCGCCACGGGGAAGGGGCGGGACAGGGCCGTCCGGTAGGAGCCGAGTTCGGCGCGGAGGCGGGTGATCTCGGCCTGGAGTTCGGCGGGGTTGTCGGAGCCCAGGGACCAGAGGCGTTTGGGGTCGTGCAGCTCGTCCAGGGAGACCGTCGAGGGGTGGACGCGGTCGGCGAGGGCGTCCCAGTCGTCGTGGTCCAGGCCCAGCAGACGGCGGACGCGGTGGCGGCCGATCAGCAGGTTGTGGGTCGGGTAGGGGACCTCTTCGCCCGGGGTGAGCAGCAGATTGAGGGCCGTGGTGAAGGCGTCGTGGGCCGCGGGCAGTTCGTCGTGGGACTCCAGCGTCTCGGCCACGATCTCCCAGGGCGCCGGGTCCAGCGGGGCGGCGGAGCGCAGGCCGTCGATGATCGCGCGGGCCTCGGCCTCGTGTCCGTACTCCCAGAGGTTGGCGGCCTTGAGCGCCTTCACCAGATGGGGGTGGTCGGGGGAGCCCGCGAGGAGGGTGTCGTAGAGGCCGGTGGCGCGGTCGCGGTCGCCGGCCAGTTCCAGATGGGCCGCGGCCTGGAGGAGCAGGGGCTCGTGATCCTCGGGGTACTGGGCCGCCGTACGCAGCAGGCGCTCGGCTTCCGTGGGGTGGTCGGCAGGCATGTCGGGGCGCATGGTGCACACCGTACTGCTGTACGGGATACGGGCGGAGGGGAGGCCGCGCCCGGTGCGGCCCCGCGGTCCTGACGTGCTCGGACGTCGCCCTCCGTCCGCGTCGGGCCGCCTCCGGGCCGCCTCGTCCGCTCCGGTCTGCTCCGACTGCTCCGGTCGCTCCCTCTGCTCCGTCGCCTCCGGGCCGCGCCGTCCCGTCCGTCACCTTCGGCCGCTGTCGGCGTTCGCGTCGCTCCTCCCTGGGTGAGCTGCGGTCCGGCCGCGCCGACTGGGCAGGGTCACGCCGTTTTGCGCGGGTGACGGCGTTCCCGTAGCGCCAGTACCGTCGCCGCGCCCACCAGCGTGAGGCCCGCCGAGACCAGGATCGCCAGGTCCGTGCCGTGTGCCGGATCGGCGGCCGAGGTCGCCACCGCGATGATCAGCGCGACGCCGGCCGACGAACCGAGGTAGCGCGCGGTGTTGTTGGCGCCCGAGCCCATCGCGGCGCGCTCCGTCGGCACGGACTCGACGGACAGCCGGGGCAGCGCGGCGTTCAGCAGACCGCTGCCCACGCCCGCGACGAACAGGCCGGGCACCAGACGTACCCAGGACCCGGCGTCCAGCGCGCCCAGCATCCCCAGCGCCCCCGCCGTGTGCAGTACGAAGCCCAGCGCCAGCTGATGGCGGGCCGCCACCCGGCCCGCGAGGCGCCGGGCCTGGAGAGCGACGAGAAAGGCCGTACCCGACCAGAGGAGGAAGAGCCAGGCCGCGCCCAGCGCCGACATATGGATGGTCTGCTGGAGCAGCGACGGCAGATAGCTCATCAGGCCGATCACCGCGAGACCGGTGAACAGCGCGCCCGTCGACGCCGCCCCGAACAGCGGCCGGCGCAGCAGCCCCAGATCGATCAGGGGAGCGGCGGTGCGCCGTTCGATGAGGGTGAAGAGAGCGGTGAGGACGGCCGAGGCCAGCAGCAGGAGCAGGACGGGCGCCCGCAGCCAGCCGTCCCGTCCCAGGGTGAGCGCGCTCAGCAGCGCGGTGAAGGCCAGGGCGAGGGTGACAGCACCCGAGACATCGGGTCGATTCCGGCGGGCGGCACGTGATTCCGCGAGTACGCGGACGCCGAGACCGGCGATGACGAGCGCCGCCACGCCGAGAACGGCGTAGGTCAGCCGCCAGCCGGAAGCGTTCGGTCCGCTCACTTCGTTCAGCCCCCCGGCCAGCAGCGGGCCCAGGGCTATCCCCGCGCTGACGAACGCGCCCCACACCCCCGTCGCCCTGATCCTGGCCGGACCCGCCGGGAACGCGTGGACCAGCAGCCCCAGACTGCTCGCGATGATCGCCGCGCTCGCCGCGCCCTGCGCGACCCGGGCGAGTGTGAAGAGCAGCGTGCTGTCGGTGAGACCGCCGAGCGCGGTGGTGACACCGAGGGCGAGGGTGCCCAGGAGGAAGATCCTGCGCCTGCCGTAGTCGTCGGCGAGGCTGCCCGCGATCAGCAGAACGGCGGCGAGGCCGAGCGGAGCGCCGTTCAGCAGCCAGGCCTGGCCGGAGAGCGGGGTGTGGAAGGCCGCGCTCATGCTCGGGAGGGTGAGCAGCGGGGTCGTGTAGTTCATCAGGGCGACGGTGGTGGCCGCGCTGGTCACGGCGAGAGTGGCGCCGGGGCGCGCGCCTGCGGATGCGCCTGCGGATGCGGATGCGGATGCGGATGCGGACGTGGTCCGGGGCGCCGGAGGTGCGGTCCGCGGGGCGGCGGGTGCGGGTGCGGTCGCGCTCGTGGCCGTGGTCGCGGTCGCGCTCGCAGTCCCGGCCTCCGTCGTCCCGGCCCCCGCCGCCGTGGTGGGCGCGGGCCGGTTCCCGGGCTGGTGCAGGGGCTCGGGCTGAGCCTGGGCCATGACGTCTCGTCCCCTCGGTGGCGGATCCCCTTTGCGGCGGATCGGCGGATCGGTGGCGGATCTATAGGTTCGGTGAATGAACTCACCACTGGCGCCGACCTTAGCAGTCTGAAGGTTCATTCATTGAACCCAAATCTTGTTAAGCTGCTTCCATGGCTCTGGGCAAGGACTACGTGACACAGCAGTGCTCGATCGCCCGCGCGCTGGAGGTCCTCGGCGAGCGCTGGACGCTCCTCGTCGTGCGCGACGCCTTCTACGGCATCCGCCGCTACAACGACTTCCTCGTCCATCTCGGCCTGCCCCGCGCCGTACTCGCCACCCGCCTCCAGACCCTTGAGCGCGCCGGTGTCCTGGAGAAGCGGCGCTATCAGGACTCCCCGCCGCGTGACGAGTACGTCCTCACCGACAGCGGGATCGCCCTCTGGCCGATCGTGCGGTCGCTCGGTCTGTGGGGCACCGCACATATGCCGGGTACGAAGCGGTTGCGCGTGTTCACGCACGCCGACTGCGGTACGGAGCTGGGCCCGTACGGCGAATGCCCGGCCTGCGGTACGGGCGTGCCGCCCCAGGACGTGGAGGTGCTGCCGGGCGAGGGACTGGATCCGGAGCCCGGCGATCCGGTGAGCCGGGCCCTGCTCCGGCCCCGCCGACTGCTACAGCCCCTTGAGGTCGATCGTGTATAACGGCTGAAGCGGCATTTGTCGTACGAGCCGGACGAGCCGCGTCGGCGGAACGCGCGGTACCCGCGGTACGGGGGTACGGGCCGTACGAGCACGTCGCACCTGCCGCGCGAGCGGTCGGACGAGGACGACGGGACGAGACAGGACGAGACGAGAGGGGCAGGCCATGGTCCGCAGCGCGCTTCGGCTGCTGCGCCCCGCCGGGCTTCTGCTCTTCCTGCTCACCGAGACCCTGCTCATCGACGCCGGCAGCCTCTCCGCCGCCGTCGCGCTCGCCGCCACCGCCGCCGTGGGCTCCGCCCTCACCGTCTGCGCCGTCATCAGCGCGCGCTCCGTGCCGGCCCACCCGCCGCACCGGGTACGGACGGCCATCCGCGACCGCGAGCAACGCACCGCCTTCCTGCCCCAACGGGATCCCGATGCCTCGGGCCGTACCCGTCCCCGAGCACCCGGCCGCCGCCCGCCGACGGCCGCGTGGGCGCAGGGGTAAGAGCAGCAGGGGTAAGAGCAGCAGGGGTAGGAGCAGGGGCAATAGAGGAGTCATGAGGGGCAGCAGGGACAGCGAGCACTCGTAGCTCCCCGCGGAACGAAGCCCCCGCTCACCCCCGCTCCCCCCGCTCATCCCCACACACCTCCACGCGGGTCGTCATGCCGAAGCGCCGCCTCATGGCGGACCGGCGGACCAGTCGCACCGCGCGTGCCGGCACGTATCAGCGCGCGCGTATCGCGGCCGTCCGCCTCCCACCGGCACGGCACGACGAGACCCCACGGAGGGCTCACCATGTCCGCTTTCATGTCCGTTTTCGCCAACCTGGTCACAGGTCTGGCCGATCTGCTCCAGCCGCTCTTCCACACGGGGGCCGCGCCCGCGGCGATCGTCCTGTTCACCGCCTGCGTACGGCTCGCGGTCCACCCCCTCTCCCGCGCGTCCGCCCGTGGCCAGAAGGCCCGTACCAGACTCGCCCCGCAGATCGCCGAACTGCGCAAGAAGCACGGCAAGAATCCCGAGCGCATGCAGAAGGCGCTCAGGGAACTGCACGCCAAGGAGAAGGTCTCGCCGCTCTCCGGCTGTCTGCCCAGCCTGGCGCAGATGCCGGCGTTCTTCCTGATGTACCACCTCTTCTCCAACCGGACGATCGGCGGCGAGCGCAACGAGCTCCTCGGCCACTCCCTCTTCGCCGCGCCCCTAGGTGACCGCTGGACCGACGCCCTCGCGCACGGCGGGCTGTTCGGGGGAGCGGGGCTCGTGTATCTGGCGCTCTTCGCGATCATCGCCGGGGTCGCCACCTTCAACTTCCGGCAGATGCGGATCCAGCTCGCGAACGCGCCCGCGATGCCCGCCGGGCCCGACGGACAGCAGGTCCCCGGCATGGGCGCGATGACGAAGATGATGCCGCTGCTCTCCTTCGCGACGCTTTTCACCGTCGGTGTGGTGCCGCTGGCGGCGGCGCTGTACGTGGTGACCAGTACGACCTGGACGGCGGTCGAGCGGTACTTCCTCTACTACCGGGGCATGCCGGTGGCGGGAGTGGTACCGGCCACCGTGCCGTAACCGCCGTGCCGCAGCAGCCCTGCCCGTAACCGCCGGACCGTAGGCGCTCGGCCGCTTCCGAGGCGAGTGCCCGCCATCGCCGCGTAGGACGCGTGAGGGTGGGGATGGTCCTGGTGGTGGGGTGGTGACGGGAGCGGCGGGGGGTGGCTCGGGGGGTCCAGGGTGTGAACTGGGCCTTGCGGAGTGATCCGATGTCTTGGAGGATCAGCCAATCCCCCGATGGCCATGCCCATCGGCTTGGCAATGCTCGACCCAGAGGGAGATAGAGGATGAAGCTGCTGCGTGTCGGTACGGCGGGGGCGGAGCGCCCGGCGCTGCTCGACGAGGACGGGACGACCCTCAGGGATCTGTCCGCGCTGGTCACGGACATCGACGGGGCTCTGCTCGCCGACGAGGCCGCGCTCGACCGGATCAGGTCGGCCGCCGCCTCGGGCGAACTGCCCGTGCTCGACGGTGACGGCGTACGGATAGGGCCCCCGCTCGGCCGGATCGGAAAAATCGTGTGTATAGGGCTGAACTACCACGATCACGCGGCCGAGACGGGCGTGGAGCTGCCGAGCGAGCCGATCATCTTCTTCAAGGCGCCGGACACAGTGGTCGGACCTGATGACACCGTCCTGGTGCCCCGGGGCAGCAGCAAGACCGACTGGGAGGTCGAGCTCGCGGTCGTCGTCGGACGGACCGCCCGCTATCTGGACTCGGCGGAGGAGGGCCTCGCGCATGTGGGCGGGTACGCGGTCTCGCACGATGTCTCCGAGCGCGAGTTCCAGATGGAGCGCGGTGGTACGTGGGACAAGGGCAAGAACTGCGAGACGTTCAACCCGCTGGGCCCCTGGCTGGTGACGGCGGACGAGGTGCCGGACCCGCAGGCGCTGCCGCTCAGGCTCAAGGTGAACGGGAAACTCCAGCAGAACGGGACGACCGCCGACCAGATCTTCGGAGTGGGCGAACTCGTCCGGTACGTCAGCCAGTTCATGACGCTGTATCCGGGCGATGTCATCAACACGGGGACGCCGGCGGGGGTGGCGCTGGGCAAGCCGGAGCCGAAGCCGTATCTGCGGGCGGGCGATGTGGTGGAGCTGGAGATCGAGGGACTGGGCGCTCAGCGCCAGGAGCTGAAGGACGCGTAGCGCCTTCGGCGGGAGGCGTCGGACGTACGAGCTGGAGGCGCCGGACGGACGAGCGGGAGGCGTCGGACGGAAGAGCGGGAGGCGTCGGACGGAAGAGGTGAGGAGTCCGGGACGGAGGAATCCGGGGCGGGGCGGGGCAGTTTGCCACCGCGACCGCCCCGGATACGGGATCAGCCGCGCAGCCGCTCCAGGGCCTCCACCACCATCGCGTGGTCCTCGGCCTGCGGCAGGCCCGAGACCGTGACCGTACCGACGATGCCCGCGCCCTCGACCGCGAGGGGGAACGAGCCGCCGTGGGCCGCGTAGAGATCCGGGTCGAGACGCGAGGACTCCTCGAACGTGCTGCCCTTGGCCCGGAAGCGGGTGCCGACGAGGAACGAGCTGGCGCCGTACCGTTCCACGACCCGGCGCTTGCGGTCGATCCAGGCGTCGTTGTCCGCCGACGAGCCGGGGAGCGCGAAGTGGAAGAGCTGCTGTGCGCCCCGGCGGATGTCGATCGCCACCGGCGCGTTCCGCTCGCGTGCCAGCTCGACCAGCAGGGTGCCCAGGGCCCAGGCGTCGTCGTGGGTGAAGTGACGCAGGATCAGCCGGGCCTCCTGCGCTTCGAGTTCGGCGACGGTGGGCGAGGGGGCCGGCTCGGGCACGGGGGTCGGCTCCTGCGGTTCGGGAGTCGGCTCGGGCACGGATGCGGGGGTGCTCATGACTCGGTCTCCAGGGTGATCGTGGTGCCCTCGCGGGCCGAGCGGCGTGCCGCCTCCAGTACGTCGAGCGTCGACGCGGCCTCGTACGCCGTCACCGGGGGCGCGATGCCCTTGCGCAGTGCGGTGGCGATGCCCGCGTAGTAGGCCGGATAGTCACCGGGCTCGGTCTCCACCGGATAGCCGCCACCTGTCAGCGGTGACTCTCCCGCCCCGATCCGCCCCCACAGCGACTCGGGCTCCACGCCCCAGCTCGTGTCGGCGCCCGGCCGTCCGCCGTCACGCAGGTCGGCCTCCTGCGGGTCGAGTCCGTACTTCACATAGCCGGCCGTCGAGCCGAGCACTCGGAAGCGGGGGCCGAGCTGGGCGGCGGTGGCGCTGACATACAGATGGGAGCGGACACCGGTGGTGTGGGTGATGGCGATGAAGGTGTCGTCGTCGGCCGCGGCGCCGGCACGGCGTACGTCCGCCTCCGCGTACACCCGTTCCGCCGGACCGAACAGGACCAGCGCCTGGTCCACCACATGGCTGCCGAGGTCGTAGAGCAGCCCGCCGATCTCCTCGGCGGCGCCCGACTCGCGCCAGCCGCCCTTGAGCTGGGGACGCCACCGCTCGAAACGGGATTCGAAGCGCTGTACGTCACCGAGCCGGCCGGTGTCGATGAGCCGGGCGAGGGTGAGGAAGTCGTTGTCCCAGCGGCGGTTCTGGAAGACGGAGAGCAGCAGCCCGCGCTTGTCGGCGAGCGCGGCCAGTTCGCGTGCCTCGGCGGCGGTGCCCGCGACGGGCTTGTCCACGACGACGGGCAGTCCGGCCTTGAGCGCGGCCGTCGCGAGCGGGACGTGTGTCTTGTTGGGGGAGGCGATGACGATCAGGTCGAGCGTGTCGGCGCGCTCCCACAGCTCGTCCGGCGACGCCGCGAACCGTATCCCCGGGAATTCGGCGCCCGCCTGCTCCCGGCGCTCCGGGTTCGCGGTGACGACGGTGTCGAGGACGAGCCCGTCCGTGGCGGTGATCAGCGGGGCGTGGAAGACGGAGCCCGCGAGGCCGTAGCCCACGAGTCCGACGCGCAGAGGGGGGCCGGTGCGGGCGCCAGTCAAGGTCATGGCACCACTTAAGCAACGGCGTTGCCAAAGTGCAACCACGGGGGACAATGGCGGACGTGGAGAGAAGAAACGGGGATGTCGGGGGAGTGGCCGGGAGCGGGGCGGACGCGGGCGCGGGGACAGGCGCCGGAAGGAGCGCGGGGACAGGCGCCGGAAAGGCCACCGGAACGGGTGCGGGTGCGGGAACGGGAACGGGTGCGGGCGCCGGAACGGGTGTGGGTGCGGGGGCCAATCTGCCGGCGCTGCGCAGCTACAACGCCGCGCTGGTGCTCGACCTGCTGCGCGCGGCGGGCGACGGCGGGATCAGCAGACTGGAACTCGCCGAGCGCACCGGACTCACCCCGCAGGCGGTCAGCAAGATCACGGCCAGGCTGCGCACGGAGGGCATGGCGACGGAGGCGGGCCGTCGCGCCTCCACGGGCGGCAAACCGAGGACCGTGCTGCGGCTGGTGCCGACCGCCGCGTACGCGGTCGGGCTGCATCTCGACCGCGACGAGCTGACGGCGGTCCTGATGGATCTGTCCGGGGCGCTGGTCGCCGTACGGACGGCCCCGTTCGACCTCGGCGCGGGGGCGGAACGGGTGGTCGAGGCGGCGGCGGTACAGGTGGACGCGGTGCGTGCGGAAGTGCTGCGGGCCGGGTCCGTACGAGCCGAGTCGGTACGGCCGGAGACCGCACGAGCCGCCCGGCCTGTGCGGTCGGAGTCCGTACGGGGCGAATCCGTACGGGGCGAATCCGTACGGTCCGAGTCCGCGCGAAGTGAATCCGCGCGAAGCGAATCCGTGCGGGCGAGCGCGCGCTACGACGTACGACGTGACGCGCGGGCGGATGACGGGGCCGGTCGTGGCCGGAGTGGCGCGTGGCCGGACAGGGGACCGCGTGTACGGGAGTCCGACGCGCCGGCGGTCGGCGTTTTCGGTGGCCGGGCCGCCGGTCCGCCGGGAGCCCGGGACGTGCTCGGGGTCGGGGTCGCCATGCCGGGACCGCTCGACCACCGCACCGGGGTGCCCGGACGCGTCACCGGATTTCCGCAGTGGGCGGGGTTTCCGCTGCGCGACGCGCTCGCCGCCCGGCTCCAGCTCCCCGTCGTGCTCGACAAGGACACCAACGCCGCCGCGCTCGGCCTCGCGCTGCGTGGCGCGGGTGGCGCGGGTGACTCCTTCGCGTATCTCCATCTCGGTACGGGCCTGGGTGCCGGGCTCGTGCTCGGCGGCGCGCTGCACCGGGGTGCCCGCACCGGCGCGGGGGAGTTCGGCCATCAGGTCATCCAGCTCGACGGCCCGCCGTGCGACTGCGGCAACCGCGGCTGCGTGGAGGCGCTCTGCCTCGCCGCCGTCGCCCGTGGCGAACCGGCCGAGGCGGCGCGGGTGCTCGGCGCCGGGGCGGCGAACCTCGTCGGACTGCTCGACATCGACCGCGTCCTGCTCGGCGGCCGGACGATCACCGCGCACGAGGAGTGTTTCGTCCGGGGCGTGGGGGCCGTCGTGGCCGAACGCGCCCGGGGCGCGGTCGTTCCGGTCCTGGCGGCCGACGGCGGGCCGTATCCGGTCGCCGAGGGGGCGGCGCAGCTCGTCCTCGCGCCGGTCTTCGGACACCGGCGGGCCTCTGAGATGGGCTGATGGAGTGGTTTGTGTGATTTTCCGGCCGTCCGGGGCCGTGGCGCCCAGGACGGGCGACGGGCGCGTGACAGCGTCGGAGGTTCTGATGGCGGCGGCCGGGCCGGCCTGATAGGCGCGCCCGACAGCCGACAGCCGACAGCCGACAGCCGACAGCCGACAGCCGACAGCCGATCGCGCGGACCGTGGGCCGCGAACCACGATCCACGAACCCCGAACCGCTGACCTCCACCTCGACCGTCCGCCGGACCCGCTGGACCCGCCCGACCGCCTCGCGATCAGCAAAGGCCATGTCACCCATGCGACTGCGTCACGCCCCCGCCACCGGAGTCACCGCAGCCGCCGGAGCCGCCGCGACCGTTCTGGCCGTCGTCGCCGTCGCCGCCATGACCGTCGCGCCGACGGCGATGGCCTGCATCCCGCCCAGGGGCACGCCCACCACCACACGGGCCATGACACCGACGCCCGCCGAGGCATCCTCGCTCCCCGCCAACAGGCGCGAGCCGAGATGCGGCAAGGTCTCCGACCCGGAGTTCCCGATCACGACCCGTATCCACGGCGGACCCGACGACTACCGGCCCGGCGGTGACGCGGGCACGTGGTCACTCGATCTCACCAACACCACCGGCCGGACGTGCCGGGACATCCACCCCGTCCTCGTCCTCGTCGACCGGCACCGGGCGCTCGACGTCTCCCAGCTCACCCTGGAGATCACCGACGGCGAGGGACGCTGGCGGACGCTGCCGCTGGAGAAGACCGAGCGGGACGAGATCATCGGCGTCCTCGACGACGGCTCGCCGGGCCTTGTCGTAGCGGCCGGCCGTACGGTCAGCGTCCGCGCGCGGCTCGCGTTCGCCGCGGGCACGGAACCGAACAAGATCATCGTCACGGCCGCGACCGTCCAGCGGCGGGGCAGCGACGGCGACTGGGTCGGGGAGTCCAACGCCTATCGGCTCTCCCTCCGGGCGGGCGGCGGTGACGGTGACAGCGGCGGTCACCGGGACGGCGCGGGCCATGGCGACCGTGCCGGACAGGGTGCCGGACACGGAGACGGCCTGGGCGGCGGAGACGGTGGCGGCCCTGGGGCGAGCGATCACGGCCGTACCGTCCCGCGTACGCCCGCGCCCACCGCCGGGCATCCCGACCCCGGCGACCGGCTGCCCGGATCCCGGCAGTTCGCCCGTACCGACTCCGACAGCGATCTCCTCGGCCGGACCGCCGCCTTCGCCGCCCTGCTCACGGCCGGAGCCGTCCTCGCTCTGGGCATCGGGCGACTCCGTACCGATCGCGGCATCCGCATGGACGGTCCGGACCGCACGGACGGTAAGGACCGTACGAACGGCAACGACCAGCCCTGAAGCCCGCAGGGCCGACGCCAGGGCCGACGCCACGGTCTGCGGCACGACCGGCGCCACGGCCTGCGGCACGACATTCAGCCGCGCTCCGGAACGCTCATCGAACCGCCCCCGCCGCATGGGGAGTTGACGGACGCCCCGATCCTCCGTGCCACCCGCGCCCATGCCCCCCGGCGGGATCCCACGGGATCCCGTGGGATCCCGCCGGGGCTCCGCCCTGCGGCCCTCCGATCAGGCACTGGACGCTTGTACCGTCCGTGCGACGCCCTGGTTAGGCTGGGCGGGTCGGATCATATGGAGTATTGGCCACCGCAGAGCGGAGAACAGTCCAGTGGCAGAGCGCAAGCCGATCGAGTCGTGGCTCACGGACATGGACGGTGTGCTCATTCACGAAGGGGTTCCGATCCCTGGCGCCGCCGAGTTCATCAAGCGACTGAGAGAGTCGGGCAAGCCCTTCCTCGTCCTCACCAACAACTCCATCTACACACCGCGCGATCTCCAGGCACGGCTGGCCCGGATGGGACTCGACGTACCCGTCGACAACATATGGACCTCGGCCCTCGCCACCGCCAAGTTCCTGGAGGCGCAGCGCCCCGACGGCACGGCCTATGTCATCGGCGAGGCGGGACTGACCACCGCGCTGCACGACATCGGCTATATCCTCACCGACCACGAGCCGGACTATGTGGTGCTCGGTGAGACCCGTACCTACAGCTTCGAGGCGCTGACCAGGGCGATCCGGCTGATCAACGGCGGAGCGCGGTTCATCTGCACCAACCCCGACGAGACAGGACCCTCGACCGAGGGCCCGCTGCCCGCGACGGGCGCGGTCGCCGCGCTGATCACCAAGGCCACCGGCAAGGACCCGTACTTCGCGGGCAAGCCGAACCCGCTGATGATGCGCACCGGGCTCAACGCGATCGGCGCGCACTCCGAGACCAGCGCGATGATCGGCGACCGGATGGACACCGATGTGCTGGCCGGTCTGGAGGCGGGGGTGGAGACGTTCCTGGTGCTGACCGGAGTGACGACTCACGCCGATATCGACCGCTATCCCTTCCGCCCCTCCAAGGTCGTTGACTCGATCGCCGATCTTGTGGATCTCATCTGAGCACGTCAGCGAGGGGCGCGGCGGACTGGATCCTGTCCGGCCGCGCGCTGCGGATGCGGAAGGCCGTCGCACCGGTGAGTCTCTGAGTATCAGGAGGTTCACGATGCGTTCAGGGTTGCCCCGTCTCCGTGCCATGTGGGTGGCCGCCGCCGTGCTGGTGGCCGCGCCGGTCCTCGGTCTCACCGTGATCCGGGCCCATGACTCCGTCGCGCGGGCCCATGAGTCCCTGGTGCGGGCCGATGACTCCGTACGGGGCACCCTCACCCCGTCGGCCGTCGCCCCCGGCGGTACGGCGGGGGCCGGCCGGGAGGAGGCGCGATCCGCCGGATCCGCCGGATGGACCGGCTCCAACGGGCCCGCGGGATCCGCCGGACCTCTGGGGACCCTGGGCCCCCTGGGACCTCCGAGACCCGCCGAGCCGTCCGAGCCGCCCGACTCCGCCGGGCCCGGTACCCCGCACGCGGTGGTCGGACTGGTCCTGGCGGGTGTGGCGGCGGTCGTCGTCGCCTTGAGAAGCGCGCGGCGGCAGCGCAACGTCCCCCCGGACCCGGACCCGGACCCGGACTCTGCTCCGGCTCCGGCTCCGGCTCCGGACCCGGCCCCGTCACAGCTCGCCCACGAAGCGGAACGATCCGCCTGACGGCCGGTGGCGGTATGCCAGGATTGGTGACGGCCCGTCTCGACCGGGCAGGCAGGCAGGCGGGCGGGCAGAGTTCGGGGGCGCCGGGGAGGGCGGTCCCGGTCGCGGTGCGTCGGCACAGTGCATCAAGGGGGAGTGGATGTACGGCAGTTATTCCGGTCGCGGTGCGCGCGTCCGTGCGGTGCTGAGGGCCGGAGCGGTGGGTGTGTCGGCGGGTGCGGTTCTGCTCCTCGCGAGCTGTTCCTCCGACGGCGGCGGGAACGGGGGCGGGGACGGGGACGGTGACGGCGGTACGAAGGTGTCGCCGATAGGCCAGCGGCCCAAGGCGCAGGCCCCGTACTGGGTCAACCCCGACGGCACGGCGGCCCGTCAGGTCGCCGCGTACGCGGGCGAGGGCGACACCCGGAGCGCCGCCCTGATACGGAAGATCGCCGAGCAGCCGGTCGCCGAGTGGATCGGCCCCGACACCCCGGAGGCCCAGGCCAAGGGCTTCACCGAAGCCGCCGCGAAGGCCGACCGGGACGCCCTGCTGGTCCTCTACAACATTCCGCACCGCGACTGCGGCCAGTTCTCCAAGGGCGGGGCCTCCGACGGCGACGCCTACCGCGCGTGGGTCGATCAGGTCGCCCAGGGCATCGGCGACCGCCGCGCCACGGTGATCCTGGAGCCCGACGCCGTACTGCACCTGGTGGACGGCTGCACCCCGGACCAGTTCCACGAGGAGCGGTACGACCTGCTCAAGGGCGCGATCAAGCGGCTCAAGGAGCAGCCGGCCACCTCGGTCTATCTCGACGCGGGCAACGCGGGCTGGCAGTCGCCCGACGCGCTCTTCGAACCGCTCCAGTGGGCGGGCATCGGCGACGCGGACGGTTTCTCGGTGAACGTCTCCAACTTCTACCCGACCGCGACGAGCGCGGACTTCGGCAGGCGGCTCTCCGAGAAGGTCGGCGGCAAGCCGTTCGTGATCGACACCAGCCGCAACGGCAACGGCCCGTACACCGGGGGCGACCCCGGCGAGAACTGGTGCAACCCCCCTGGCCGCGCCCTTGGCGAGGCACCGACGACCGATACCGGCGATCCGCTGGTCACGGCGTATCTCTGGGTGAAGCGCCCCGGGGAGTCGGACGGCGACTGCAAGGGCGGGCCCAAGGCGGGCGACTGGTATCCGCGCTACGCCCTGGATCTGGCGCGCAATACGAAGTAGCGCGGCGCGCACGGCGGTTCGGCGGCGGCGGGGAACCGCCGCCGCGGTCGAACCGCCCCGCGGTCGACCACCCGCCCGCCGCCGGTCGGCGGACCCCGGGCAGAACCTAAGGGATCTCCACCCACACGCCCTCGGACGGTGTGCCCTTCTCGTCCGTGACGAAGAGCATGTACCAGCCCGACGGGACCAGCGCGTCGTTCTTCGGGACCGTGACCTCGATACCGTCCGCGGTCTTCTTCAGATCCAGCGCCACCGAGCGCTGTTCGACATCGGTGACATGGGTGACCGCGCTGGGCCGCATCAGCTTCGCGGTCCTGATCGACCCCGGGTCCGCCGTCCTGAACTCCGCCGTCGCCCCGCGCTCGACGCTCTTCGGCCCGCCCGAGAGCGCGGGCCGCGAGTCGCGGAAGAGATACGGCGGCGTGTAGATCTCGATCCGCTGCTCGAAGACGCCCGGCTTGGTGTTGGCCTGGTCGGCGTAGAGCGGGTCCGAGCCGAAGATCAGGACCCGGCCGTCGGGCAGCAGGACCGAGCCCGAGTGGTAGTTGCGCCCCACCGCCGGATCCGCGACCCGCTTGTACGTGGCCGACTCCGGGTCGTACATCCGCGCCTGGAGGATGTCGGAGCCGCCGCGCCCCCGGTAGTCCTCGGAACCGCCGGTGATCAGCACGGAGTCGTCGGGCATCAGCGAGGCGCTCGGATAGCGCGTGCCCTTCTCCAGCGCCGGCCCGTCCTTGAACCGGGGCTCCGGGTCCTTGAGGTCGACCAGCCGGGACTTCTCGCTGGACTTCTCGGACTCGCCGACCCCACCACCGCCGATCACCATGAACCTCTGGTCCTGGGCGGGCGGCAGCATGACCGTCGCCGAGGTCTCCAACCGGTCGGGATCGCTCAGCCCCGGGATCTTCTCGAACTTGTTCGTCGCCAGATCCCAGACACCGGGGTCACGGCCGACATCGGCCGGCCCGTAACCGGCGTTCGAACCGCTGTAGAAGAGCTTGCCGTTGTCCATCAGGAAGATCGCCGGATAGGTGGGGAACTTCCTGATGATCCCGGTGTACTCCCACGACCTGGTCTTCGGGTCGTAGATCTCGTCCTTGCCGGGGACGATCTGGCCGATCTCGTCCAGACCGGAGAGCGCCAGCACCTTGCCGTCCCTGAGCGTGGTCAGCGTCGGATACCAGCGGGCCTCGTTCATCGGGTCGACGGTGATGTACTTCTCCGCGAGCGGATCGAACTCATAGGCTTCCTTGATGCCCTGGAAGTCCTTCTTGTCGAGCGCGAGCTTCTGCGCGATACCGTAGACATTGCGGGCGTCGGAGCCCTTCATGCCCTGCACCCGGTAGTTGTCCTCGGTGCCGGTCTCGAATTTCTTGCCGGACTGGCGCGCCTCGACATAGATACGGCCGAGGCCCGCCTCCGTCCGCAGGAAAGCGCCCGTCTGCGGATCGAAGACCTTCTTCGCCTTCTCGACCAGGACGGGATCCTTGGAGACGAAGGTCTTGCCGTTCTCCTTGCCGGTGAACATCGTGCCCGCGGGCAGGGTGATCGGCTTGTCCGGGTCCTCGTTGTGGACGATCATCAGGCCGCCGGCCTTGGTGACATCGCCCTTGAGCTTCTCGTACCGCTTGGTGCCGCCCGCCACCAGCAGGTTCCCGTCCGGCAGTTGGGTGTGCCCGGAGCAGAACATGTCCTTGGGGGTCGGGATCATCTTGTACCCGCCGGTCTTCGGGTCCCAGAGGATCGACTCGAACTTGCCCGCGTCGAAATTCTTCTGGTTGTTGCCCGAACCCGCTATCAGCAGCACCTTTCCGGTGTGCAGCAGGGAGGCGTGAATGGAATTGATTTTGAAATCGGCCGGGACGTCGAGAAAGTCCCAGTGCCCGTTCTCCGCCTTGTACTCGGGCCGGTTGATCTTGTACTCGTGGTACTTCTCCGAGCCGAACCGGTAGAGCGCCGGTCCGTTCACCCCGGCCACCACGACGACCACCGCGGCGCCTATCGCCATACGGCGGGCGCGGTTCCTGCGGTGATTCTGCCGGACGGGAACGGCGCTCATTTCTTAGGTCCCCCAAGGGAAATCTGTACGGTCTGATCGATGGCCGCGGGCGGTACGGCCGGGGCGGCGTGGGCGTCCGGGGCGGAGTGAGCGGCCGGAGCGCCCGGGGCGGTCTGCTGCCGCGGTACGAACGGCGCCGCGCCACCGGGTCCGTCCGGCTGCCCGCCACCGGACGTGTCCCCGTCGCGGTGCGCGCCCCGCCGCTTCCTCTTCCGCTCCTGACGCATCCCCCAGCGCCACGCGAGGATCGGGGCCGCCGTGATCAGCAGGGCCAGCGACGCCCAGGTGATCATCGCCGGATGGTCGTGCCCGAAGTAGAAGGAGGAGCCCAGCGAGCCGCCGAAGACCAGGATGAAGAAGAGATGGATACGGAAGGTGCCGAAGAGCGTGTCCGGGCTGGACGAGTCGCCCTTGGGCGTCACGACGAAGCTGCTCTTGCGGCGCAGCACGGCGTCCATCAGGGAGCGCGCGTAGATCGGCGCGGAGAGCGCGGACATCACCATGCCGGCCAGTCCGCCGGAGCCCTCGGGCTCGTGCGGCGAGACGTTGTGGCGGCGGTTCCAGATGTAGAGCCCGATCTGGAGGGCCGAGGCATTGCCGTACAGCATCATCCAGATGGCCGGGTCTATCTGCACACCCGAGGCGCCCATGCCCAGGAACAGCGCACAGCTCAGCGCCGCCAGGATCCAGTTGAGGGCCGACATCGGATAGAAGATGATCATCATGGTGTAGTTGAAGAGCTTGCCGGGCGGCAGTGTGCCGTAGCCGCGCCAGTACTGCTTGAGGATCGTCTCGTACGTACCGCGCGACCAGCGGAGCTGCTGGGTGAAGAAGTCGGTCCACGCGGTCGGGCCCTCGCCGACGGCCAGCACGTCCGGGGTGTAGACCGAGCGCCACTTGTTGCCGGACCGGGGATTCCTGGCGCGGTGCATCTCGAAGCCCGTCGCCATGTCCTCGGTGATCGAGTCGTACAGCCCGCCGATCTGCTTGAGCGCGCTGATCCGCACGGCGTTGCTCGTACCGACGAACATGGGCGCGCCGTAGCGGTTGCCCGCGCGCTGGATCAGGGCGTGGAAGAGGAACTGCTGCGATTCGGCGGCCTTGGTGACGAACGTGTCGTAATTGCCGTAGACCTGCGGGCCGATCACAAAGCCGACGTCCGGGTCGCGGAAGTAACCGAGCATCCGCTCCAGATAGTTGGGCATCGGGACATGGTCGGTGTCGACGGAGGCGAAGAAGTCGTAGCTGTCGCCGTGCGCGTCGAGCCACGCGTTGTAGTTGCCGTGCTTCGTCTTCGCGCGATGGGCGCCCTTGGGCTGGTTCCACTTCGCGATGCCCTTGCGGGAGAAGTGGTGCACCCCGAGGCGGGCGCAGACCTCCTTGACGGCCGGGTCGTCGCCCTCGTCGAGGAGCCAGACATGCATCAGCCCGCGGTGCCGGATCCTGACCGCCGCCTCCAGTGTCTTCGTCACCATCTCCAGGGGCTCCTTGCCCGGGACGAAGGAGGTGAGGAAGGCCACGCGGGTGCCGCTCTCGGGTACGACCGGCACCGGATCGCGCGCGACCAGCGTCGCGTGCGCGTTCGAGAGGACATTCATCGTACGGAACAGCTCGATCAGTCCGATCGAGACGAGCATCACGATGTCGAGGATGAGAAGCGTGTCGTTCTTGAGGTTCGGATCGCGCTCGGTCCAGTGCTGAGGCTGCATCAGCCAGGCGAAGAGCCCGAGCGAGAGCAGCGGCGCCGCGCCGAGCAGCAGGGCGGCCCGGATACGGTGCGGCTCCTGCGAGAGCAGGGACCGGTACTGGACGGTGTACGGCTTGGCGGGGTCGGGCCGGGTGAGAGGCCCGGCCAGCCGGCTGTAGTGCTCGTAGTCGTACTTGGGGAGCGCGGTCTTCCTGGGCCGGGGGCGCCGGCCACCACTTCCGAGGTGTGAGGGAATCCGAAGCTGAGTGGTCCGGGAAACGTCGTTGTCCCGGCGTGCGCCGTCCGGCGTCGACGTCATGAGTCATCCCCCCGCACGCGCGGTTGCCGCGTGATTGGTATCGAACGTTCCACCCGGAATGGTCCCCCTCGACCACCGGACCGGACGCGTCAACTGCTGCCCCGTCATCAAAGACAGAGAACGGTGGCCATCCGGTTGCACCCGTCCATGGGGGCATTCCCCTGCGCCGCGTCCATTCAACTGTTCGGACCGCATGCCCCATTGGAGTCAATGTGTTCAGGATAGGTTGTCCGACCGAGGTCGTGATCGCAAGGGAGAGAAAGGCCGATTGCCCGTTGTTCGGGCGATTTGATAGGCCGGTGCGGTCGGTGTGTTGGCGAGCATGTGCCATGCGCGGTGTGACTTCGTACCACTCCGTACGAGTCCGTACGACTGCGCGTGAGTCCGTGTGAATCCGAGCGAATCGGAGTGGGTCCCGACCGGTTCTGAACATCGGTGGTCGCCGGAACGAGCGAAGCCCTCTCATGCGCGATGAGAGGGCTTCCGCTGTGCGTGCGCCGCCAGGGACTCGAACCCCGGACCCGCTGATTAAGAGTCAGCTGCTCTAACCAACTGAGCTAGCGGCGCCTGCTGACCTGGAGAACTCTACCGGACCGGGGGAGGTGCCCCGACCATTTGATGACTGTTGCGGCCTGTCGGATTGTCTTTTCTTCCCCTTGATCCGTCAAAATGCGATTTGTCCGGACAGTTGAGACACTGGCCCGTCAATCGCGTCGGAAAGATCTTGATGAGTGTGGAGGGGAACGCATGACCGTCCCGGTCTTCGAGGAGTACGAGCCGGCTCGTGACTGCCCCTGCGCCGGATGCGCGGAGCGGCGGCGCGATCTGGCCAGGGGGCTGCCGGTGCGTGCGGGCGGCCATCCGGCCGCGCACGGCGCCCGGCGGGCACTGCTCCTGGCGACGGCGACGGGAGTCGCCCTCGGTACGACGGGGGCGGGCGTGGGGATGGGCACGGCGACGGCGTGGGCGGCCGGACAGCTGGCCGGCACGGCACGGCACATGGCGGCGGACGTGACGGCGGTGGACGCGGCGGCGGACGTGACGGCGGATGCGGCGGTGGCGCGCTCGGCGGCGGACGCGCGGGTGGCCGCCGGTTCGATTCCGTCGACTCCACAGGGCGGCAGTGCCCCGCTCCACGGGCGACCGCTGCCGGGCCCCGGGGCGCACCGGCACCCGACGGCGCTGCGCGGCTCCACGCGGGCCGACATCATCAACCGCGCCAAGCGCTGGTCGTCCGCGAGGGTCCCGTACAGCCTGGAGAAGTTCTGGTCGGACGGCTACCGCCAGGACTGCTCCGGCTTTGTCTCGATGGCCTGGAACCTCACCGGGAACGAGTGGACGGGCACGCTGGCGCGGTACGGCGTGGAGATCGACCGGGAGGATCTCCAGCCGGGCGACATGCTCCTCTTCCACAATCCCGCCAGCCCGATCAAGGGCTCGCACGTCACGATCTTCGGCGGCTGGACCGATTACACGCACTCCTCCTATCTGGCGTACGAGCAGGCCCAGCCGCACGCCCGTGCCCAGCCCACCCCGATGGCGTACTGGAGCCACTCGGGCCGCTATGTCCCGTACCGCTACCGGGGGCTGGCCGAGAGCGCCGACGCCAAGGGGCCGGGCGCGGGGACGGGGGCGTCGGCGCTGTATCCGGGCGCGGGGGCGTTCGGGCCCGGCGCGAACAACGCGTACGTCGGACAGCTCGGCCGGATGCTGGTCCAGCGCGGCGGCGGACGCTTCTACGCCCGGGGCCCGGGTCCCCGGTGGGGCGAGGCCGACCGGCGGGCCACCCAGGCGTTCCAGCGCGCGCAGGGCTGGCGCGGCGCCGAGGCGGACGGGCGGCCGGGCGCCGGAACCTGGCGGTATCTGGTGAGGGGCCTGGGCAAGGACATCCCGGCGGCGGGCGCGGGGGAGAGCGGCGGCCGTCCCGGCGGTGGCGCGGGCGGCGGTGGCCGTCCGGGCGCTGCCGGCGGGGGTCGCGGTGGCGGCGGTACGCCGGGGCGCGCACCGGCGTACCCCGGTGCGCAGCACTTCCGGCCCGGCGGCGGCGGTACGTATGTCGAGCTGCTCGGCAGGCAGCTCGTGAGAAAGGGCTTCGGCAGGTACTACACCTCGGGCCCGGGACGGGTCTGGACCGAGGCGGACCGGCGCAATGTCGAGGCGTTCCAGCGCGCCCAGGGCTGGCGCGGTGCCCAAGCCGACGGATACCCCGGCCCGGGGACCTGGCAGCGACTCTTCGCATGACGGAGGCAAGGATGACGACGACGACCTCGCACCCGAACGACGAGGACCCGGCGCCCGCCGTGCCCCCGGCGGACGGCGGGCGCTTCCCGGACGCTCCGGATTTTCCGGACGTTCCGGATGTTCCGGCACCGGACGGGAGCGGCACATCCGTGCCGGGCGCGCCACCGGCGCCGCCGGGTGACGGTCCGTTCCCGGCTCCGGCCGGGACGCCCCGGAGCGGCGGGACACCCCCGGTCCGCTCGGCGCGCTCGGTGTTCGGCGCCGAGATGTGGGTGCCGAGCGCGACGGTGAGGCCCCCGGAGCCGGTCGCCGCGTCATCCGCACGGGAGACAGGGACGGCCGGGCACCCCGCCGTGGACGGGCCGGAAGCGGTGGGTGGTCCGGTGACCGCGCCTCTCATCGCGCAGACCGCGCGGAGTTCCGTACGGACGGGAAGCGCCTGGGACGTGGGTGCGGGCACGGACGCGGGCGTGGGTGCGGGCACGGGCATGGGCGACGGACACGGCGGACACGACGGACACGGCGACACGAAGCCGTCCACGGACACGGGACCGGACACCCGACCGGGCTCAGGACCGGGCTCGGGACCAGGTTCCGGACCGAGGCCGGAGCTGGAGTCGAGGCCGAGGTCGGAGCCGGGGTCGACGTCGGGGTCGACGTCGGGGACGGCCGAGGGTGCGGCAGAGGCGGCCGGTCCCGCCGGTGCGGAGGCGGGTGAATCGTCCGTCGAGCCCGCCCCCCGAAGAAGGCCGGGGCCGGCGGGGCGCCCCGGCGGTGGGGACGGTCCCCGGTGGAGCCCGCTCATCGTCGGGGAGTCCACCCAGGAGATCCCCGTCCATCTGCTCTTCCGCGACGAGCCGGCCGGCGTCAGACCGCCCACCGTGGTCCGACGGCGGTGGGGCACCAGTGAGCAGCCTCGGGTACGGCGGGTGCCCCCGCCCGTGCCCGCCGCGCCACCGGCGCCCAAACCCGCGTCCCCGTCCGTACCCGCGTCCGTGCCCGTACCCGCGTCCGTGCCCGTGGCCGTGCCCGCACCCGCACGCGCGTCCGTGGCCGTGCCCGCCGCGCCGGTGCGGCCCGCGCCGCCCGTCGATCCCCGGCTCGCCGAGCGTCCGGGGCCCGTACTCCCCGGCTGGGCCGCCTCGCTCGTCGGTTTCCTGACGCTGATCGCGTGCGCCGCGCTCCTGTGGTGGGTCGGCGCCGTACCGGACGCGGTGGCGAAGGTGCTGGGGCTGCGGCCCAAACCGGACCGTGGCATCGGGCTCGGACAGTGGGCCCTGCTCGCGTTCGGCGGGACCGTCATGGTCTTCGCCTTCGGCGGCCTCGGCCGTGGCCAGGTCGGCCAGGCCTGGGTGCTCACGCTCTTCGGCGACTACCGGGGCAGCGTGCGCCGTACGGGACTGCTCTGGGTGAGCCCGCTGCTGGTGCGCCGCAAGGTCGACGTACGGCTGCGGCACTGGCGCAGCGAGCCGATGCCCTCGGTCGACTCGAACGGCACCGCGCTGCGGGTCGTCGTCCTCGTCGTCTGGCGGGTCAGGGACACCGTGCGCGCGGCCCTCGGTGTCGGGGACCACGAGGAGTATCTGCGTGAGCAGGTGGAGGCGGCGATGGCGCGGGTGCTCTCCCAGCTGCCCGCCGACGCGTTCCACGACGAGGCACCGACCCTGCGCAACGCGGAGGCCGTCGGCGACGCGCTGACCCGCATGCTCTCGGCGGAGTGCCGGCCCGTCGGCGTCGATGTCTTCTCCGCGCAGCCGACCCGGATCGAGTACGCGCCGGAGATCGCGGCCGCGATGCAGCGAAGCAGGATCGCGGCGATCGACGCCAAGCACCGGGACAGCGTTCTCACCTCGGTGGTGGACGCGGTGGACGACACCGTGCGCCGTCTGACCTCGCGCGGACTGGTCGAACTGGACGACTACGAGCGCAAGGTGCTGGTGAAGGACCTCACCGTGGCGTTCTACACCGGGCGCCAGGGTGTCGGGGAGAGGCTGTAATTGGTCTGGACCTGACCGGTACTTGTTATGGACACGGTCAAGTTCCGTTAATACTCTAGTGCTTGGTCTAGACCGCAGTTTGTTCTCCCCTGCACGCGTGCAGTACGGCTCACCGAACTCCCCACGTTCTCTGGAGCGAAGCATGCGAAAGAAGATAGGCGCGGCCGTGGTCGGCCTCGCCGTGGCGGGCGTGTCCCTGCTCGCCACCAGCAGCGCAAGTAGCCACGGCTACACCGACTCACCCATCAGCCGTCAGAAGCTGTGTGCCAACGGCACGGTTTCCAACTGCGGCAACATCCAGTGGGAGCCGCAGAGCGTCGAGGGGCCCAAGGGCTTCCCGGCCGGCGGTCCCGCCGACGGCAAGCTCTGCTCGGGCGGCCTCGGTCAGTTCGCGCAGCTCGACGACCCGCGTGGCGGCGCCTGGCCGACCACCAAGGTCTCGGGTGGCCAGAGCTACAACTTCCGCTGGCAGTTCACCGCCCGGCACGCCACGACCGACTTCAAGTACTACATCACCAAGAACGGATGGAACTCGTCCCAGCCGCTCACGCGCGCGGCCCTGGACACCCAGCCGTTCCTGACGGTGCCGTACAACAACCAGCAGCCGCCCGCGACGCTCTCGCACTCGGGCAACCTGCCGTCGAGGTCGGGCCGTCATGTGATCCTGGCGGTGTGGACCATCGCTGACACGTCGAACGCGTTCTACTCCTGCTCCGACGTCCAGTTCTGACATCCGGTCCTGACGCCTGGTCAGTAGTCGGTGGCCAGTGGTCAGCAGTCGGTAGTCAGCGGCCGGATCAGCCGTAAGAGACAGTAAGTACCTCGGGGGGCGCGGCACCGTCCGGTCCGCCGCCGCGCGGTCCGCGCTTCCCGAGGCACACGTCCCGGCACTCCGGCGTCCCGGCGCTCCGGCGCGCGCCCGCATGCCTTCCGACGCGCCCTCCGGCGCGCGCCCCGGCGCGAGGGGCAGCGTGCGCCCCGGCGCGAGGGGCGGCCGGGAATCGGGCACTTGGGGGCGGAACCGTCAACTGGAAGCGCTCAGAGGCCAGTTCGACGTGAAAAGGGTTTGCCTCCGCCGGGATTTGGGGGACCATTCCCGCGGCGGTCATCGCGCGTAGACCCGTGCGACAGCCGTGCCCTTCACGCTTACGGCGCTCCATGCCAACCGGCGCGAGGAGCGTTCCCCCCATATCCGTCCGGAGGTTGTTCCGCCATGCGCAGACGTCTGGCTCTTCCGCTCGCCTCGGCCGTACTCGCCCTCACCGCTTCCCTGTTCACGGCCACCTCGGCCAGTGCCGCGCCGGCGGACAAGCCCCAGGTCCTCAGCAGCTGGACCCAGGAGTCCGCGAACAGCTACAACTCCTTCACCGCGGCCCGGGGCAACCAGGGCGCCTGGTCCTCCTACGGCTTCGACTGGTCCACGGACTACTGCTCGTCCTCGCCGGACAACCCCTTCGGCTTCCCCTTCCAGAACGCCTGTGTGCGCCATGACTTCGGCTACCGCAACTACAAGGCGGCCGGCACCTTCGGCGCGAACAAGGCGCGGATCGACTCCGCCTTCTACGCGGACCTCAAGCGCGTGTGCGCGAAGTACTCGGGCGCGACGAAGGTGTCCTGCGACGCCCTGGCGTGGACGTACTACCACGCGGTCGACATCTTCGGTGTGAGCCCCATGGTGGACGGCTCGCGGTCGGTGGCCTGAGACCCGGGCGCGGGACCGGAGCACGTACGACAGCAGGGCCCCTCGCTCCCACGAGGGGCCCTGCCCTGTCCGCGCGCCGCCGGGGACCCGCCCCCGCGACCCGCGGCGGTCGGCACGGCAGTGCCCGTCTCCGGTTTCCGGTACGGCTGGGCCCGCTTCTTTCTAGTACGGCTGGGCCCGCTTCGCGAAGGCCGGTGCCAGCTTGTCCTGCGAGGCGGTCGGGAAGGAGATCGTGTTCGGGTTCCCGTCCGAGACGTACCAGCTCTTCCCGGCGGCGATCTTGTCCAGCCAGCGCGACGAACCGAACTCGGCGTCCGCGTCCTTGGGCCCCGCCGAGCGGATCCGCGGGATCCCGGCCGGTGTGAAGGCCTTGTCGTACGGCGAGACCGAGGGGTTGGCCCCCACGAGATACACCCCGTCGTAGCGGTAGCCCGTTCCCCGCGCGGCGACCCCGGCCTCCTGGGGCATGGCGCCGAAGGGCAGGGCGAGCGAGGTGACCCGGGTCCCGGGCGCGGCCGTCACGATCGCCTGCTGTCCGGCGGAGATGGCCTTCGTGGCACCCGCCTGGTCCAGGGAGCGCAGGTTCTGGTGGCGGTCGGTGTGATTGCCGACCTCGTGCCCGTGCTCCTTCAGCCAGGTCAGCGCCTTGGCCGAACCGGTCGCCGAGAAGGCGTCCGCGTTGACGAAGAAGGTCGCCGCCGGCTTGAACCCGGGGTACTTCTTCGCCGTCTCGGCCATGATCGCGATGGCCGTGTCCCGCGCCGGGGTGCCGTTCTGGTCGAGGCGCACCTGGCTGTTGGTCGAGTCGTCGAACGTGAGGACCACCGGGTGCATTCCGGCCGGGATGTCGATACGGCCCGTCTGGAAGTCCCGGGCGGTGACCGGGACGTACTCCTCCCGGGCGAGGCGCTCCAGCTCGGCCCGGAAATCGGCCGGGGTGCGGTCGTAGACGCTGGCCGGTTTCTCGGTGAGCTGGTGATACATCAGCACCGGCACCTGGCCGAGCTCGTCGGCGCCGACCTCCGCCGGGTTCACGGCGGCGGGGCTGGCCGCCGCCGGCGCGGCCTCTTCCCCGGCCGATGACGACCCCGGGGAACAGCCCGAGGCGAGCAGGGCGGCGCCCGCCAGGGCGCAGAGCGGGACGAGCGGGTGGCGCATGAGGGACCTCCAAGGCGAATGTGTCGCGCCATCCCTACCGGCGGCGGGAGCCCCCGTACCGCACTGTCGCCTGGATGGCGCAGTCACCACGCCGGGGCCCGATGCGGCCGTTCGTGTGAAATCCGATCAGAACAGGAGGAACGGCACGCCGTGCGGCAATCAATGGAGGAACCACCCGGCCACGGCACGAAGGACGTCATGATGGCCCCGAGACACATATCGCACTCCCCCTACTCCTACGGTCCCCGCCGCAGCCCCGCACGCCGGCGCGCCCTCATAGCGACGGCCGGGGCGCTCGCCCTGGCCGGAGTGGGCTGGACCTTCCTCACATCGGGACCGGGCGTGCACGGACTCTCCGACGGCTCCGTCCTCGACGGGCGCAAGGCCGCACAGGTCACCGCCTATCTCGACACCGAGGCGGCGGGCGGTCACGACAATGTGCGTGCCACCCTCGACGGCGCGGCGATCCCCGTCACGGCCGCGGGCCCCCGTCTGAAACTCGCACTCCCCCGTCTGACCGAGGGCCGGCACACCCTGGTGGTGGAGGGCGACAGCAGCATCCCCTTCGCCTCGTACCGGGAAGTCGTGGGCTTCACGGTGGACACCACCGCTCCCGCCCTCAAGGTGGTCGACCCCGAGGTCAAGAACGCCGGCCCCGTGACCATCGCCGGCAAGGCGGGCACCGACGCCAAGGTGACCGTCGACGGCAAGGTGGTGAGCATCGACAAGTCCGGGGCCTTCACGATCACGGTGCCCAGGGGCACATCCGTGGTGAAGGTCACCGCCGTGGACCGCGCCGGGAACACCACCACCAAGGCCGTGTCCACCCGGGGGCGCCGCCCCATGATCCGTGCCGCGCACATCACCGCGATCGGCTGGGGCAACGACACCCTGCGCGGCAACATCCTCGCCCTGGTCCGCAGCGGCAAGCTCAACGCCGTGCAGCTGGACGTCAAGGACGAGGACGGCGAGGTCGGGTACGCCTCCCAGGTGCCGCTGGCCCGTCAGATAGGCGCGGCCAAGGGCTACTACGACGCCCGCAAGGCGGTGGCCGAGATCCACGCCGCCGGGGCCCAGGTCATCGGCCGTATCGTCGCCTTCCGCGACCCCAAGCTCGCCACGGCGGCCTGGAAGGCCGGCAAGAAGGACCAGGTCGTGCTGACCCCCGCCGGAGAGCCCTACGCGGGCGGCGGCCACTACGGAAAGCTGGCCTTCACCAACTTCGCCGACCGCACGGTCCGCAAGTACAACCAGGACCTCGCGGTCGAGGCGGCCTCGCTCGGCTTCGACGACATCCTCTACGACTATGTGCGCCGCCCCGATGGCCCGCTGTCGAAGATGCGGTTCCCGGGCATCGGGTCCGCCACGCCCGAGCAGTCCATCACCTCGTTCGTCGCGGACACCCGGACGGCGATGGGCTCGCACCCCGCGTACCTCGGTGTCTCGGTCTTCGGCATAGCCGCCACCCGGCCCACCGAGATCGCCCAGGACATAGCGGCCCTGGTCAAGGTCAGCGACTACATCGCGCCGATGGTCTACCCGTCCCACTGGGGACCCGGGGAGTACGGCGTCGCCAACCCCGACACCGCCCCGTACGCGATCGTGCAGCGCTCGCTCGCCGACTTCGCCCGCCAGGCGAAGGGCACCCAGACCGAGATCGTCCCGTGGCTCCAGGACTTCTCGATGGGCAGCACCTACGGGCCGGCCCAGGTGGCCGATCAGATCAAGGCCGCGGCGGCCAACAAGATGAACTCCTTCATCCTCTGGAACGCCGGTGCCCGCTACCAGGGCGCGGCACTCCAGCAGATCGCCGCACGCTGACGCGGCCGGCGAGACCCGTCGCGAAAGGACGGCGAAAGGACGGCGAAAGGGCGGGCGAAGGGCGTTCCCGGAAACCGGGAACGCCCGACGCCGTGACCTCCGGGGGACGGGTCAGGAGGAGCGGGGGGCGGGGTGGACGAAGTGCTTGATCTCCTGGAACTCCTCCAGGGCGCGTTCGCCGTTGAGCCGTCCGACGCCGCTCTGCTTGAAGCCGCCCTCCTCCATCTGGTCGACGATGACGGCCCAGGTGTTGGTCCACACCGTTCCCGCGTCGAGTTCGCGGCCGACCCGCAGCGGCCGGTCCACGTCGCGGGTCCAGATACCGGCCGCGAGGCCGAACTCGGTGGCGTTGGCCCGGCTGATCGCGCCGGCCTCGTCGTCGAAGACCTCGAAGGTGGCGACCGGGCCGAAGACCTCCCGCTGGACGATGGGACGGTCCACCTCCTCGACCTCCAGCAGACTCGGCCGGACGAAGGCGCCGGCGGCCAGCGGGCCGTCGGTGACCCGGCCGCCCCTGACGAGGACCTCGGCGTACTCGGCCGCGTCCGCGACCTCTCTCTCCACCCGGTCCGCGTTGGCCTGGTCGATCAGCGGCCCCATCTCGCTGTCCGGATCGCTGCCCGGACCGACCCTCACCACTTCCAGCGCGGCGGAGAGCCGGGTGCGCAGCTCGTCGGCGATTCCCCGCTGGACCAGGATCCGGCTGCCAGTCATGCAGAACTGGCCGGTGAAGGTGGTGATCGCCTTGGTGAGTACGGGAACGGCGGCGTCGAGATCGGCGTCGTCGAAGACGATCATCGGGGTCTTTCCGCCCAGCTCCAGGGACATCCCCTTCAGCGAGGCGGAGGCGTCGGCCATGATGGCGCGCCCGACACGCGTACTGCCGGTGTAGCTGATGACGTCCACACCGGGGTCGGCGACGATCAGCCGGGCTCCCGCGCTGCCGGACTCGGTGAAGGCGTTGAAGACGCCCCGGGGCAGGGACGGGGCGCCGCCGATGATGTCGAACAGCAGGCCGTTGGTGAGCGCGGTCTGGCCCGGCAGCTTCAGCGCGACCGTCGCCCCCGCGGCCAGGGCCGGGGCGAAGGACCGCACGGAGAGAATGACCGGTGAGTTCCACGGCGCGATCACTCCGGCGACGCCGACGGGCTGGCGCAGGGTCATCGAGTACAGACCGGGCTTGACCTCGGACGCCCGGCCGGACTCGGTCAGGGCCAGCGCACCGTAGTAGCGGATCTTGGAGATCGTCAGACCGACCTCCAGGGCGGCCTCGGAGGGGATCTTGCCGTTCTCCCGGGAGAGCAGGGCGATCAGCTCGTCCTGCCGCGCGGCCATGCGGTCGGCCATCTCGAAGAGGGCTCGGGCGCGCAGATCGCGGTCGCGGGACCAGTCGCCGGTTCCGAAGGCCCGGCGGGCGGCGTCGATGGCGGCCCGCGCCTCGTCCGCGCCGCCGTCGGCGAAGGTGCCCAGCACCTCGCCGGTGGCGGGGTCGAGCGATTCGCCGATGGTGCCGGAGTCGGTGCGGACGCCGTCGATGAGGTTGCGGACATGGACCGTGCCGGTGGTGGTGGAGGACATGAGGGCTATCTCCTGGGAATCCGGAACATCTGAAGCCGGCGGCCCTGCGGGCCGTCCTCGGCATCGCTCGTTGCCGGGTCAGTGAAACATAAATACAGTTCGTTCTGCAACGAACTTAAATATGACTGACATGGCCGCGGGGCTGGGCATTCCCGAAGTGGAGGCCCTGGCGCACGGTCTCCGACCGGATCGCTTGACCCGTGACCGAAGGCGTGGTTATCTTCGTTGCAGAACGAACTATATAAGGTCCCTTGCCAGCGCGCACCGGCCGCATACGGGGGTCTCTCGCCGACACGCGCCGGCCGCCCGCTGTTCGTTCCGTTCCGTTCCACGCCGCCACGGGCGGCTGATGAGATCACCGCCGCCGGCGGGCCGCGATGCCCAGGGGCGGGAGGTGAGTCCGGTTTGGAGAATTGATCATGGTGGCAGCAGAGGGCACCGCGTCCCCGAGCACACACAGCGGCCCCGGTCCGGCGGCCATCGCCGTCAGGGCCGCGGTGGTCCGGGAGAAGGGCGGCCCGTTCGCCTTCGAGGACCTCGTCCTCGACACCCGCCTGCGACCCGACGAGGTGCTCGTCAAGGTGGTCGCGGCGGGCGTCTGCCAGACCGATGTCCACGTCCGCGACCAGCACCTTCCCACTCCGCTGCCCGCGGTCCTGGGGCATGAGGGCGCGGGGATCGTCGAGCGGGTCGGCGCCGGGGTCACCACCGTGGCCCCCGGTGACCGGGTGGTGATGTCGTACCAGTCGTGCGGCCACTGCACACCCTGTCTGAACGGCGACCCCGCCTACTGCGCCCGCTCCTTCCCGCTGAACTTCGGCGGCTCCCGCCCGGACGGCTCCAACGCGCTCAGCGGCACCGGGGGCGAGGAGATCCACGGCCACTTCTTCGGCCAGTCCTCCTTCGCCACCCACTCCCTCGCCACCGAACGCAATGTGGTCAAGGTGGCGGACGACGTACCGCTGGAACTGCTCGCGCCGCTGGGCTGCGGCCTGCAGACCGGCGCGGGCGCGGTACTCAACTCGCTCAAGATCCCGGCCGGGGCATCCGTCGTGGTCATCGGCACCGGAACGGTGGGTCTCGCCGCCGTCATGGCCGCCGCGGTCGCCGGCGCGAGCCCGGTCATCGCGGTCGACATCGTCCCCGAACGCCTCG
This sequence comes from Streptomyces sp. NPDC055025, assembly GCF_053608565.1. Taxonomy (NCBI): domain Bacteria; kingdom Bacillati; phylum Actinomycetota; class Actinomycetes; order Kitasatosporales; family Streptomycetaceae; genus Streptomyces; species Streptomyces sp. NPDC055025. The sequence continues at coordinate 22,027 of NZ_JBSGVS010000011.1, read as the reverse complement.
CGCTCGCCCGGGAACTGGGCGCGACCCACACGGTCGACGGCAAGGAGGAGGACGTGGCCGGACGGATCGCGGAGATCACCGGCGGCGGCGCCGACTACGTCCTGGAGATCACCGCGCGGCCCGAGATGCTCACCCTCGCCGTCGACGCGCTCGCTCCGCTGGGCACCGCCGCCCTGATCGGCGGAGCCCCGGCCGGAGCCCACGCGCCGGTGAACATGAACGCGCTCCTGGGAGGGCGGACCGTGCGCGGCATCGCGCAGGGCGACTCCGTCCCCCAGCTGTTCATCCCCCGGCTCATCGAGCTGTACAAGGCCGGGCGGTTCCCCTTCGACCGCCTCGTCACCCTCCGCGGCTTCGACGAGATCAACGAAGCCGTCACCGACACGCGGACCGGGGCTGTGATCAAGCCCGTGCTCCGCATCGGGGAGTAGCGGCACACTCCCGCGCCATCCCCGGCCCCCCGGAGGGCGGCCTCACCAGCGCCGTACCTCCTCACCCTTACCCACAGAGGACATCGCGTCATGAACAACCAGCAGAAGCCCGGCACCCCCACCGACCGCCACCAGCTCGGCGCGGCCGGCATGCCCCTCAACACCCTCACCGACTACCGCCCCATACCGGCCGACGGTTACGGCGCCCTCTTCCTGCCCGATCGGATCGCCAAGGGCTACCACGTCGAGGAGATCAACGACGGCGCCTACTACGTCACCTCCGGCGCGTACGACACCATGTTCGTGCGCACCGGCAACGGTGTCGTCGTGGTGGACGCGCCCCCGCTGCTGGGCGAGAACCTGAACCGGGCCATCGCCGAGGTCACCGACGAGCCCGTCACCCATCTCATCTACAGCCACTGGCACTCCGACCACATCGGCGCCGCGGGGATCTTCGCCGCCGCCAGGCCCAAGGTCATCGCGCACGACTACACCCGCGAGATGATCCAGCGCTGGCCCGACCTCGGCGGCGAGCGGGGTCTGCCCGTACCCACCGACACGATCACCGAGAGCGAGACCCTCGACGTCAACGGCGTCCGGTTCGACCTCGACTACCACGGCGTCAACCACACCCCGGGCAACATCTTCATCTACGCCCCGCGCCAGAAGGCGCTCGCGGCGATCGACATCATCAGCCCCGGATGGAGCGCCTTCAAGCACTGCGACGCCTCCGAGAACATCCGCGGCTGGGCCGAGGCCCACGACTGGATCCTCCGGTACGACTTCAAGGGCGTCGTCTCCGGCCATGTCAACCGCTACGGCACCCCCGAGGACGCCAAGGCATCCCGTGACTACACCAACGACATCGTCGAATTCTCCAAGGAGGCCCTCGGCAACGGCCATGAGCTGGAGTACATCGAGCGCATCGGCTTCAGCAACGCCTGGGTGCTGTGGGAGAACTACTTCAACGAGATGACGAACTACGTCACCAAGAAGACGCTGGAGAAGGTCACCGACAACGGCCAGACATGGGCCCAGCGCCTCGCCGGGGCCGATGTCATGACCAAGTACCACGCGTACTCGGTCCTGGAGGCCCTGCGCCTGGAGTACGGCATGGTCTCCGGCTTCGAGGAACTGATCCTTCCCAAGCCCCGCGCCTGACGATCCGCGGCGGTGAGTACGGAGTCGGGCCCGGCAGAGTCTGTTCTGCCGGGCCCGACCGTGCTTCGGAAGTCCCGGATATAATTCGTTGTGAAACTAACTTTTCGGAGGGGTTATGAGCCTGAGGAACGGAAACGGGACGCGTGACGCCGAGACCACGGCGCCAGGCGTCCGTGAGGACACGCGCAAGGGGGCCTCACCGTCCCGCGCGCTCAGCCGACACGAGCGGGCGGCCTGGCTGGGCCTCCTCTCCACCCATCTGAAGCTGCTGCGCACCCTCGACGGCGAACTCGTGGCGGCCGAACGCATCCCGATGTCCTCCTTCGAGGTCCTGCTCACCCTCGCCGAGGCCCCCGAGGGCCGTCTGCGGATGAAGGACATCGCCGCCTCCCTGCTGATCAGCCGCAGCGGACTCACCCGTATCGTCGACGACCTCGAACGCCAGGGCTTCGTCGAACGGCGCAAGTGCCCCACCGACGCACGCGGCTTCGACGCCGTCCTCACCGCCGCCGGCGCCAAGGCGTACCGCCGCGCCCGCAAGGTCCATCTCACCAACCTCAGGCGTGAGTTCCTCGACAAACTCACCGAGGAACAGCTCACGGCGCTCAACGACATCTGGCGCACCGTCGGTTTCGACGACTCCGCCGACGCCTGCTGACGGGCCCGCCTTTTCCGCCGTCCCGCACGGCCGTCCGCTCACGGAAAGCCATACATCATCCTCATGACCGACTACGGACACGACCTGCGGTTCGGCGCCTTCCTGACGCCGACGGCCGAGGGCCACGACGACCTGATACGGCTGGCCACCCTCGCCGACCGGATCGGGATGGACCTGATCGGGATCCAGGACCATCCCTGTCGCCGTGTCCGGCCCGGACGCCGAGCACGAGCTGCGGACCTTCACCGAAGAAGTGGCCCCCCTGGTACGCGACGCCGTGGGCGCCGCCCGCGGCGGCATGTCCCCCGTACGTACGGCGGGCGGGGCCACGGCGGGTGAGGTCACGGCGGGCGGGGCCGCGGCGGACGGGAACGTCCCCGCCGTGCCGGAGGCCTCCGGGCATATCGACCTCTGGTCCGCCGACCCCCTGGGCGAGGCGACCCGGCCGCACATCCCCAAGCCGCCGTCGGCCGTGGCCCGTCCCGGCGGCACGGGCAGCCGTCTCATAGGCATCCATGCCCATCTGCGCCAGGAGATGCGGCAGATCATCGACGCCGTCTCCCAGGTCGCGGCCGGACGGCAGGACGCCGCCACGGCCCGCTCGATGATCAACAGCCTGACCCTGCGCCAGAACTACTGGCTGGCCTGACTCGACGCCGCCCTGGTCACCCTCGTCCAGGACGACAGCCAGATGGGTGAGGTCCAGGACCTCACCCAGTTGCTGGAACGAATCCTCCTCTCCCACCTCACCTATGAGGAAGAGGAGTTGGTGGAACCGCTGGACCGGCTGCGCATCAACGTCTGAGCACTCCGCGTCCGAGCACTCCGCCGGCCACCCCGTGGGAAGGCCCCCGGCCACGGCCGGACCTCTGCGCGGGCACCGGCCGGCGGACCCGGCCGCCGCTCTGTTCGAGGAGCAGCAGTCCGCCGACGGCGGCCACCGCCCACCCGGTCAGGATCGCCACACCGCTGATCACCCCGTCGCCGTGGAAGTACGCGAGGCCGTTGACAGCCCGTACGCCCACGCCGACCGGCAGCACGGCGGAGAACGGCTCCAGCCATCCCGGGAGGAACTCGGCGGGGAGACTGCCTCCACTGGTCGCGTTGCCCACCGTCATGAACACCACTGCCGCGATGCTGGATCCCAGCACACCGAGCCCCCTGACCAGCAGCATCGTGGACGAACCCACCGCCAGCGCCACCAGCGCCACCAGACCGGCGACCTCGGCGAACGGCGAGGGCAGGGCGTCGAACGCGGTGACCATCCCGGCCACCGTCAGCCCGCCTATGCCGCTGAACGCCATGAGCCCGGCCATCCGCCGCGCCATCCCCACACCCCGCCCGAGCTGGTACGTCATGATCCCGAACAGATAGCCGGCGAGCACCAGCCCGAAGGTGGTGTAGAAGACGACCAGCCCCCGGGTGTCCCGTGGCGACGGCGGAACGACATCGACGGTCTCCAGCGCCTGTCCGTCCGCCTCGGCGAGCGGGCCGAAGGAGCGTGTCAGCAGCGTGGTGACCGAGGGGCCGTGCGCCCCCGCGTACAGCAGCGTCGCGCCCCCGCCCCCGGGAATGTACGCGGCGAAGACCTCACCGTGCCGGACGGCCGAGCGCGCCGCCGGCGCGTCCCGCACGGCCCGGACCCGGAAGGTGTCGGACGGCCGCTCGGGCAGCCGCTCCTGAACCGCCGCCGCGTCCGCGGGCCCGCCCACGACGGCCACGGGCAGACCGTGCGCCACCGGGGCGTGGAAGGCGGAGAGATACACACCGATGAAGACGGCGCCGATCGCCACGGCGACGCCCACCGGCAGCAGCACCGGCCACGCGGCGGCTCTCACCCGGCGCGCGAGGCCGACCTCACGGCGGAGCGCCACAGCGGCGGAGTGACCCTTCTCGGTGCGAGGGGAGCCGGGCGGTGTCTCGGACATGATCTGCGTTCCTCCACTGTTCGGGCCATGGAGCACACCCTTCATTTAGTTCGTTGTGCAACGAACTGTATGAAGGGTGTGCCGGCCGAGTCAAACGCCGAGTCGAACGGCGCTGGGGTCAGACGGGGAGAGTGTGCGATCTGACGGCCGCCAGAGCTCTGGCGATGGGCACCACGTCCGCCACGGCCATCTCGATCCGTTCGTACACCTCGGGGTTGAGGACGGTCGTACCGTCGAAGTCGCCGGAGCTGAGATAGATCCCGGCGGGCGCGGTCCACGCCTGGAGGAAGCCGAACAGCGGGCGCATGGCGTGCTCGATCACCAGGGCGTGACGGTCGCTGCCGCCGGTCGCGGCCAGCAGTACGGGCTTCGCGGCGAGCCCGTACTGGTCGACCAGGTCGAAGAAGTGCTTGAACAGCCCGGTGTAGGAGCCCCGGAAGACCGGGGTCGCGGCGATGACGAGATCGGCGCCCTCGACGGCGCGCAGCGCCTCCTCGACGTCGGCGCCGACCTGATCGCGTTCGGCCGCGCCGGTGAACGCCGGGCCCAGCGTGTGCAGTTCGATCAGCCGGGTCTCGGCCGGGGTCTGCGCGGCCAGCGTCCGGAGCACCAGCTCCACCAGCGCCGTCGTTCTGGACGGAGTGCGGACACTGCCCACCACGGCGACGACGCGCAGGGGCTCGGCACGGGGTGCGGAGGTCATGAGGCCATCTCCGTCCGGGACGGACGCGGTGAGGCGATCTCCCTGCGGACGACGGGGGCGACCTCGGCTCCGAGCAGTTCGATGGCCTTCAGCGCTTCCTTCTGGGGCGCATCGCCGAAGCCGAGCTGGATCATCATCCGGTCGTGGCGGAAGAGTTCGTACTGCGCCATGATCTTGTCGATGACCTCCTGGGGGCTGCCGAGGAAGAAGGCGCCCGCCGCCGTCGCCTGGGCCTCGTAGGCGAGCTTCGGCATGGGGACGCCCCGGCCGCGCTGGTGGTGGTTGGCCATCCACCCCGCCTGGAAGTAGGGGTGCGAGACCTCGATGGCCTCGCGATGGGTGGGGGCGACGAATCCCGGCGAGTTGATCGACACCTTGAGCGACGCGGGGTCGTGCCCGGCCTCGGCGGCGGCCGAGCGGTACAGCTCGACGAAGGGCGCGAACTGCCGGTAGCCGCCGCCGATGATCGCCAGCGACAGTGGCAGACCCAGCCGCCCGGCACGGACGGCCGAAGCGGGTGTACCGCCCACCGCCACCCACACCGGCAGCTTGCGATCGGGCCTCGGGGTGATGTCGCCGTTCACCAGCGCCGGCCGCAGCGACCCCCGCCAGGTGACCGGGTTCTGCTCGCGCAGCTTGAGCAGAAGCTCCAGCTTCTGCGCGAACAGCTCCGCGTAGTCGTTCAGGTCATAACCGAAGACCGGGAAGGACTCGGTGTACGAGCCGCGGCCCGCGATGATCTCCGCACGCCCGCCGGAGAGCAGATCAAGGGTGGCGAACTGCTGGAACACCCGCACCGGGTCGTCCGAGCTGAGCACGGTGACCGCGCTGGACAAGGCGATCGAGCGGGTGTTCTCCGCCATCGCGGCCAGTACGACCGAGGGGGAGGACACCACGAAGTCCGTACGGTGGTGCTCGCCGACCGCGAAGACGTCGAGTCCCGCCTCGTCGGCGGCCTTCGCCTGCTCCACCAGCTCCCGCAGCCGCACCCCCGGGGCGGGCGACTGCCCGGTGAACGGGTTGGGTGTCAGCTCACCGAAATGGTAAATGCCCAGTTCAAAAGCCATGATGGGGATCACTCCACGGTCGTATCGTTAGTTGCGCAACGAACAACATGGCGGGTGTGCGGCATATTCCGAGCATGACGGCTGGACGCGATATCCGGACGCGACGGCCGGGTGCGAGCAGTCCGAGGTGGTCCGGGCAGCGGAGCCCCGAAACGCGAAAGGGCGTTCTCGGAAACCGAGAACGCCCAGGTCAGCGACCTATTCGCCGGTGCGCCGCCAGGGACTCGAACCCCGGACCCGCTGATTAAGAGTCAGCTGCTCTAACCAACTGAGCTAGCGGCGCCTGCTGACTCGAAAATAATACCCGGTGCTCCGGAGTGCTCAGGACCACGGCACGGGCCGCCCGAGCTGCCGTCAGTGCCGGGCCCGTGCCGGGAGAGGGGGCAGGGCCCAGATGGTCCCTAGATGGACAGTGACAGTGCCATCGGCGCCGCTCTTCGGTTCAGCGTCTCCGCCGCCGAGCGCAGCCGGTGCGCGTACTCGACCGGGAGCGAGAGCGCCAGACAGCCCACCGTGGAGCCGGCCGTCAGGGGGACCGCGGCGCAGACCGTCCCGACCGCGTACTCCTGGAGGTCGAGGACGGGAACCGTCGGCGGCTGGCTGTCCAGCCGGGAGAACAGCAGACGCTCGCTGGTGATCGTCCGGGAGGTGAAACGGGCGATTTTGTGGCGGGCCAGATGCTCCCGGCGCCCGTTCCGGTCGAGCTGGGTCAGCAGGCACTTGCCGATCGCGCTGGCATGGGCCGTGGAGCGGAAGTCGACCCACTCGTTGACCGCGGGCGTCAGCGGCCCGTCGGCGACCTGGGTCACCTTGATCTCGCCGTCGATGTACCGGCTGAGATAGACGGCCGCGCCGACGGAGTCGCGCAGTTCGTCGAGGGACTCCTGAAGCCTGGCCTCCAGGGCCTGCCGCCGGGCGGGGCCGGAACCGAGCTGGACCAGCGAGTCACCGATCACATAGGCGCCGTCCGCGACCCGCTCCACATATCCCTCGCGCCGCAGCATCGAGAGCAGGGGCGCGAGATGTCCGGTCGGCAGGCCGCTCTCCCGGGCGATCTGGACCTCGGTCACCCCGGCGTCGCCGTACTTGGACACCGCCTCCAGAACGCGCAGGACATACCGCACCGAGTGAAACGGCACGGTCGGCTCCGGCATCAACGCCACGGTTCCGCCCCTCTCAGGTCCCGTCAGGCCACGACCATAAGCTCACGCGTTTTCCATCGCACCACGATAGCCGCGAAGGGCCTTGTACGGGCGGCCTGTTGACCACAGGAAACACAGCGGAAGTCATAGGACGGCACCGAGGAACTCGCGCGTCCGTTCGTGCTCCGGCGCCGAGAAGATTCGCTCCGGAGGCCCGGACTCGATGACCGCGCCGGAATCGAACATAAGGACCTCGTCGGAGATGTCCCGGGCGAAGTTCATCTCGTGGGTCACGCAGAGCATCGTGATGTCCGTGGTGTGGGCGATGTCCCGCAGCACATCCAGCACGCCGGCGACCAGTTCCGGGTCGAGCGCCGAGGTCACCTCGTCCAGCAGCAGTATCCGCGGTCGCATCGCGAGCGCGCGGGCGATCGCCACACGCTGCTGCTGGCCGCCCGAGAGCTGGGCCGGCTTCGCCTCGCAGCGGTCGCCGAGACCCACCAGATCGAGCAGCTCACGGCCGCGCTCCCGTGCCTCGTCCTGACGCAGACCCAGCACCCTGACCGGTGCCTCGGTCACATTGCGCAGCACATTCATATGGGGGAAGAGATTGAACTGCTGGAAGACCATGCCGATGCTCTTCCGCACTTCGCGGACATGGTCGCGGTCGGCGGGAAAGAGCTTGTCGCCATCGACGGTGATGGTGCCCTCGTCCGGCCGCACCAGGGTCATCAGCAGCCGCAGAATCGTGGTCTTCCCCGAGCCGGACGGACCGATCAGGGTGACATGCTTTCCGGGCCGTACGGAGAAACAGAGATCGTCGAGGACGGTGTTCCCGCCGAATCTCTTGGTGACCTTGTCGAAACGGATCAGTTCGGTGGCGGTGGCGGTACCGGGGGAGGTGCCAGGGTTTTCGCGGGTGTCGGGAATGTCAGCGGACAAGACGACGCTCCAGGGCTCGTATCAGCAGGGATGCCGGATAGGCGATGAGAATGAAGGCGATCCCGACCACGGTCAGCGGCTCGGTGTACTGGAAGGTGGACGCGCTCTCCAGCCGGGACTGCTGGAGCATCTCCAGCACACCGATCCCGGCGAGCAGCGGTGTGTCCTTCAGCATCGAGATGACGTAATTCCCCAGCGCCGGCACGATCCTGCGGATCGCCTGCGGCAGGATCACCGCCGTCCAGGTCCGGCCGAGGGGCAGACTGAGCGCCGTGGCCGCCTCCCACTGGCCGGCCGGCACCCCGTCGATACCCGCCCGGTAGACCTGCGCCGTGTACGTCGAGTAGTGCAGTCCGATCGCGATGGTCCCGGTGGTCAGACCGGAGAACCGCACGCCCCACTCGGGCAGGACGAAGAAGAGGAAAAAGAGCTGCACCAGCAGCGGGGTGTTCCGGATGAATTCGGTGACGACATGAACCGGCCACCGCACGAGACGCGTTTCCGCCCGGAATCCGATCGCCCAGACCAGTCCGAGGCTGAACGAGAGGAGCGAACCGAGGACCAGCACCTGAAGGGTGAGCAGCAGGCCGTCCTGGAAACGAGGCATGAAGTCCGCGACCGCGGACCAGTCCCAGCCGTTCACCGGGCACCTCCCGGTGTGGTGATGATGCCTGTTCCGGCCTTGGTCTTCCGTTCCAGTGCCCGCATTCCACGGGTGAGGACAAAGGCGAGCACGAAATAGATCACCAGCGTCACCGAGTAGATCTGGGCGCTCTCCTGGGTGGCCAGCCGCACCAGATAGGCGGCGAACGACACATCGGCCACCCCGAGCAGGGAGACCAGCGCGGTGCCCTTCAGCAGCTCGACGAGCAGATTGGAGAACGGCGGGATCATCTCCGGCACCGCCTGCGGCAGCATGATCAGCCGCATCCGCTGCCAGGGCGTGAAGTTCAGCGCGATAGCCGCCTCACGCTGCGCCGGAGCCACCGAGTTGAGCGCGCCGCGCACGACCTCGGCGCCGTACGCTCCGTACGAGAGCCCCAGCGCCAGCACCGCCGCCCACATCGGGACGAGCGCCCAGCCGAACAGGCCCGGCATCACGAAGAAGAGCCAGAACATCAGCACCAGCGCCGAGGTGCCGCGGAAGATCTCGGTGTAGCAGCCCGCGAGAAAGCGGACCGGGCGCGCGCGGTGGGTGCGGGCCGTCCCCACGGTGAAGGCGACGACGGTGGCCAGCGCGGCGCTGTACAGGGTGAGTTGAACGGTGACCCAGATGCCGGGAAGCACCCACTGTGTCCAGAGGCCGGCTGTCATGCGCACAGCTCCTCTGCCGTCAGCGTGGTCATCTCCGCCTCGGTGAAGCCGAACGGCCGGAGAATGCGGAACAGTTCGCCGTTCTTCCTCATCCGGTGGATCTCGGTGTTGACGGCGTCACGGAGACCGGTGTCGGTGGGCCGGAAGGCGAAGCCGCCGCCGTCGATCTTCTTCTTTCCGTCCACGACCGGGGCGAACGGTTCGGTCGCCTCGGCCTTGCGGCTCTTGCGCACCACGCTCCGGCAGGTGAGCGCGGTCCCCGCGAAGACATCGACCCGGCCGGACTCGACGGCGTTCAGCCCGGCCACGGGATCCTGGAGAATGACGATCTCCTTCTCCGGCACCCCGGCGGATATCGCGTAATCGATCTCCGCGTAGCCGGTGCCCGTGGCGATCTTCGCCCTGGTCCTCACCACATCCTGGTACGAACGCAGCCCCTTGGGGTTTCCCTTGTGGACGATGAACGAGTCGAGCATCTGGTATTCGGGGTCGGCGAAGACGACCTGGGCGCATCGCTCCTTGTTGATGTACATCCCGGCCGAGACCACATCGAACTGCTGTGAGTTCAGTCCGGGAATCAGCGAGGAGAAATCGGTGGCCACCGGCTGTACGTCCGCGACCCCGAGACGTCTGAAGACCACCTTGGCGAGTTCCACCGCCTCACCCGTGAAGTCGCCCTGTTCGTCGATGAATCCGTACGGTGCCTCACCGGCGATTCCGAGCCGTACCGTGCGCTGCGACTTCAGCCGGGCGAGGGTGTCGCCGGAGGGAATCCGGCCACATCCGGTGGCGCCGAGAGCCCCGGCCGCGCCGAGTACCGCCGTACCCAGCAACAGGGAACGGCGTCCTATGGGTGACCGTTCCGTCGCTCTTTCCTTGGTGTGTTCCGCTGTGTACTCCGGTGGTGGTGCCATGGCCGCGCGGCTACCCGGGTCCACTCGGATCATGCGTCCTTGACTCGGTGGATCAGACGAGGACCATGGGGACATGACCGACCGATTTGTGACTGTGTCGCTGGACAAGCGCGGGGTCGAATGCACCGCGAAACTCCTGGATGACCGGGCTCCGGTCACCTGCGCCGCGGTATGGGAGGCACTGCCGCTGGGCTCGGACGTCTATCACGCGAAATACGCCCGCAATGAGATCTACGCGCTGTTTCCGGCCTTCGCCGCCGCGGAGCCGCCGCTGGAGAATCCCACGGTCACCCCCATTCCGGGCGATCTCTGCTATTTCACGTTCTCCGAGACGGAGCTGGGCACTTCGTCGTACGGCTATGAGGAGAAGGCCGTGCGCGGACGCCGTACGGTCGTCGATCTGGCCCTCTTCTACGAGCGCAACAATCTGCTGATCAACGGGGACATGGGATGGATCCCCGGCATCGTCTGGGGTTCGGTGGTCGACGGCCTCGACCGGATGGCCGAGGCCTGCCAGGACCTCTGGCGCGCGGGCGCCATCGGCGAGACGCTCAGCTTCCGCCGGGCCTGAGAGCCGTCCCGGCTGTCCCGGCTGTCCCGGCCGGACCGGACCGGTCTCCGCCCGGTGCCGCGACGCGTGCCGCGCCCGACTCGTACAGCGCGTGTGCCGCGCGCATGACCAGCGCGTCGTGGTGGCGGGCGGCGACGATCTGCACCCCGATCGGCAGGCCGTCCCCGTCCACCCCGCACGGCACGCTCGCGGCGGGCTGCTGCGTCAGATTGAACGGGTACGTGAAGGGCGTCCACCCCGTCCAGCGGCGCAGCCCCGAGCGCGCCGGGGTCTCCGCCCCCGCCTCGAACGCGGTGATCGGCAGCGTCGGTGTGATCAGCAGGTCGTACGACTGATGGAATCGGCCCAGCCGCCGTCCCAGCTCCATCCGCGCGTCCACCGCCGCCAGATAGTCCAGCGCGCTGTAGCGCGCGCCGGCCGCGCAGATCTCGCGCAGACCAGGATCGAGAAGCCGGCGCTGCTCCTCGTTGAGCGGCTGCGCCAGCCGGGCCGCGCCGCTGAACCACAGGGTGTGGAAGGCCTCCACCGGATCGGTGATGTCCGGGTCGGCCTCCTCGATGTACGCGCCCAGTTCGGCGAGCCGGCTCACCGCGCGCCGTACGGCCGCGGCCACCGCGGGCTGTACGGCGACCTGGCCGCCGAACGAGGGTGAGTACGCGATCCGCAGCCCGTGCACTCCGTCGGCCAGTGAGTCGCTCAGGGGCGGAGCGGGGGCGAGCTGCGACCAGTCCCGGGGGTCCGCGCCGCTGATCACATCGAGCAGCAGCGCGGCGTCCGCGGCGTCCCGGGTCATCGGCCCGGCGTGCGCGAGCGTGCCGAACGGGCTGGACGGATAGAGCGGCACGCGCCCGTACGTCGGCTTGAGCCCGAAGATCCCGCAGAAGGAGGCCGGGATACGGATCGAGCCCCCGCCGTCCGTACCGATCGACAGCGGGGCCGCCCCCAGCGCCACCGCCGCCGCGCTGCCTCCGCTGGATCCGCCCGCCGTACGGGAGTGGTCGTACGGATTGCGGGTCACCCCGGACAGCGGCGAGTCCGTGACGCCCTTCCAGCCGAACTCCGGCGTGGTCGTCTTGCCGACGAGGACGCCGCCGTGCTCCCGCATCCGCGCCACGGCCGGCGCGTCCTCGTCCCAGTGGCCCCCCGGCCGTACGGTCCTCGAACCCCGCAGGGTCGGGCCGCCGCGCTGGAGGAAGATGTCCTTCACCGAGACCGGCACACCGTCGAGCAGCCCCCGTGGCTCCTTCTCGCGCCATCGCCCCGCCGACTCCTCCGCCTGGGCGAGCGCCGACTCGGCGTCCACCCGTACGAAGGCGTTGACCAGCGGCTGGACCGCCTCGATCCGCTCCAGCACCGCGCGGGTCGCCTCGACGGGCGAGAAGTCTCCCTGCTCGTAGCCGGCCAGGAGCTGCCGCGCGGTGAGACCGGCGAGACCCGACGGGTCGCCCGTGAGCGACGGGTCGGAGGGGACGTGCGGGGCGTGCGACTGGGTCCGGTGCGTGTGATCAGTCATGCATGGGGACGTACCCACGTTTCTTGTCCACCACGTTCGGGAGCGGCTTTCCGGCGGCCCAAAGTTCATACAATTCCACGAACTGTGCCCCCAACCGGTCCCGCCAGCCGACCGTGTCACCGCTCATGTGCGGGGAGACGATCAGGCCCGGTACGTCCCACAGCGGGCTCCCGGGGTCCAGCGGCTCGTGCTCGAAGACATCGAGCGCCGCGCCCGCGATCCAGCGCTTGGACACGGCGGCGATCAGATCGCTCTCGATGACGAGCTGTCCCCGCCCCACATTGATGAAGTGCGCGGAGGGCTGCATCAGCCCGAACAGGCGCGCGTCGAACATCCCGCGCGTCGCGTCCGTCAGCGGCGCCGCGCTGATCACCCAGTCGGCCCGGGTCACCAGCCGTTCGAGCTGCTCGGGGCCGTGCACCCCGGGGCGTGCCGTGCGGCCGGTGACCGCCACCGTCACCCCCAGTGTCCGCAGCGTATGGGCCACGGCCCGGCCGATCGGACCCGCGCCGATCACGACGGCCCTGCTGTCCGCGACCCGGAGCGCCTCGCGATGGCGCCAGCGGCGCTGACGCTGGAGCTCCAGCGTTCCGGGCAGGTCCTTCGCCATGGCGAGCACCAGTCCCGCGACATATTCGGCGATGGGTCCCTCGAAAATGCCCCGGGCATTGGTCACGACCGTGTCGGAATCGATCAGCTCGGGGCAGAGCAGCCGGTCGACACCGGCGCTCGCGGTATGCACCCAGCGGGGCCGCGGGCCTTTTCCCGGCCATGCGTTCCGCACCGCGTCGGACGTGAAGTCCCACACCAGCAGAACATCGGCGAGCGGGAGTTGGGCCGCGAGGCCGCTTTCGTCCGCGTAGCGGATACGCGCCTTGCCGGTGAGCCGGCCGAGACGCGGCGGAGGGTCCGCCTCCAGAACGAGGAGGGTGGGTGCTGACATGGTAAGAAGCCCTTCTGCCGGAACCGGTCGGGCGAATCCGCGGACGGATCTGTGGGCGGTCCGCGGGCGGGTCTGATGGTGCGAATGATTTCCACCGGGGAAAATCCGTGCAACGTCTGAGATGGGCGGATTGACCACGCTTGCACCTGGCTCTTACCGTCGTCAATAACAGGCTAAGGGGGCCCGTCTTGCAAGTCTCCTTTCTGGGTGGACCACAACCGCAGCGTGGAGTGGGTGTGGTCGCCCCTTTCGATTTCGCTCTTGATCGCGAATTGTGGCGCTGGGTGCCCGACGACATCTCGCTGCGTGTGACCAGGACGCCGTATGTCCCCGTCGAGGTCTCCCTCGATCTGGCCAGGCTGGTCAGCGAGCACGAGACGCTCGGCGAGGCCGTACGGGCACTCGGCGCGTCCGAGCCCGAGGTCATCGCGTACGCCTGCACGTCGGGCAGTTTTGTCGGCGGACCGGTGGGTGAGCGCGCCATGGTCGAGGCGATGACCCGGGCGGGAGAGGTGCCCTCGCTCACCACGACGGGGGCTCTGGTCGAGGCGCTGGAGGAACTGGGCGCCGACAGGATCGCGCTGGTCACGCCCTATACGGAGTCGGTCACCCAGGCGCTGGAGGACTATCTGGCGGAAGTGGGGGTAACGGTGACTGGGCGCGCCTTTCTGGGGCTGACACGGCACATTTGGAAGGTGCCGTACCGCTCGGTCGTGGACATGGCGCGTGAGGCCGTCGTCGGGTCGGCGGACGCGCTCTTCATCAGCTGCACGAATCTGCCGACGTACGACGCGATTCCGCAGCTGGAGGCGGAGCTGCGGATGCCGGTGCTGTCCGCCAACCAGGTGACGATGTGGGCGGCGCTGCGCAGGCTCGGGGCGCACGCGGTCGGTCCGTACCAGGGGCTGCTGCTCGACCGCCACGGGACGGGCGAGGCGCACCGCGTACGCGACGTGGACGTGGATATGGGCGTAAGGGACGCGCGCGAGACGTACGAGCCGGGTACGCGTGAGACACGGGAGGTGTCGGAGATGCGGGGAGCGCGCGAGACGCAGGAGGCGCGGGACGTCTCCGCGGTCCTGCCGGCCCCGCCGCTGCCGTCGCCCCAGGCGCCCTCGGCGCTGCCCTCCGCGCCACCGGTGCCCTCGGTCTCCGCGAGTCCCGCGGGTCCGCCCGCGGCTCCGATCGCGCCCATACCCTCGGTACAGGCCCTGCCGCCGGTGGTGCCGATGGGGCCGGTCGCACCGATCGGACCGATGGGGCCGGTCGGGCCGATGGGGCCGCCCGTACCACCCGCGTCATCCGTATCACCCGCGTCACCCGTACCGCCCGTGTCATCCGTATCACCCGCATCATCGATGGAGCCGCTGCCCGAATCGTCCCCCGAGTCCCTTCCGGAGCCGCTGCCTGATGAGTGATGAGTAAGGAAGGCTGGACATGACCACCGTCGGATTCCTCTACCCCGGACACTCCGCCGAGGACGACTATCCACGCATGGAGGCGCTGTTCGGCATCGACATCCGGCTGGCCGTCGTCCACACCGACATCGGTGAGGACGCCCACCGGGTCGACGCGCTGATCGAGATGGGCTCGGCGGACCGGCTCGCCGGGGGAGTGGCGGAGCTCCGGCTGGCGGGCGCCCAGTCCGTGATCTGGGCCTGTACGAGCGGGAGCTTCGTGTACGGGTGGGAGGGCGCCCACGAACAGACCCGTACCCTCGCCAGGGCCGCCGGGCTGCCCGCGTCGAGCACCTCGTTCGCCTTCGCCCACGCCGTACGGGAGCTGGGCGTGGAGCGGGTCGCCGTCGCGGCCACCTACCCCGAGGACGTCACCGCCTACTTCACCGCCTTCCTCAAGTCCGCCGGGACCGAAGTGGTCGCGGACCGGGCCGGCGGGATCCTCACGGCGGCCGAGGTCGGCACCTGGGGACGGGACCAGGTGCTGGAGCTGGCCCGCGCGGGCGACCATCCGGACGCGCAGGCCGTCCTGCTCCCGGACACGGCCCTGCACACGGCGGCGCATCTGCCCGAGCTGGAGGAGACGCTCGGCAAGCCGGTCCTGACCGCGAACCAGGTGTCGGTCTGGGAGGGGCTGCGGCTGGCGCAGCGCAGGGTGTGGGCACCGAAGCTCGGCACGCTGTTCGCGAGCCGGGACTAGGTCCTGTCCGGTCCGTCTTCGCGGGCCCGGAACCGGTCCGGGCCACCGGGCAGGAATAACCGGAGAGCCCCTCCCGTTGCACTCCTTCTGTATGTGAGCTGTAGGTGAGCCGCACTTCCGCGCAGAAGGGTCAGACCGGTGGACGACCACGACACGAGCCGAGGCACGACGGACGCGATTCGGGGTACGGCACAGGGCACTGCCCCTGTGCCCCTCTCCGTACTGGACCTGGTCACGGTGGGCAAGGGCTCCACCGCCGCCGCGTCGCTCCGTACGAGCGTCGCGCTGGCACGGCTCGCCGAGAGCAGGGGCTACCACCGGCACTGGGTCGCCGAGCACCACTCCATGCCGGGCGTCGCGTCCTCGTCGCCCGCGGTGATCCTCGCCCACCTCGCCGCCCACACCGAGCGCATCCGGCTCGGCTCCGGCGGTGTGATGCTGCCCAACCACGCGCCGCTGGTGATCGCCGAGCAGTTCGGCACGCTGGAGGCGCTCGCCCCCGGGCGGGTCGACGTGGGCCTCGGGCGCGCGCCGGGCACCGACGGGGCGACGGCGGCGGCGCTGCGCCGCTCCGACGGGCTGCACGAGGGCGCCGACGACTTCCCGCAGCAGCTCTCCGAGCTGACCCGGTTCCTGGACGACGACTTCCCCGACGGCCACCCGTACTCCCGTATCCACGCCGTCCCCGGCCCGGTCCAGGGCCCCACCGCCCGTCCGCCGATCTGGCTGCTCGGCTCGTCCGGCTTCAGCGCGCGGCTGGCCGGTGTGCTGGGGCTGCCCTTCGCCTTCGCCCATCACTTCTCGGCCCAGAACACGATCCCGGCGCTCGATCTCTACCGTGAGAGCTTCCGCCCCTCCGCGGTGCTGGACGCCCCGTACGCCCTGATCGGTGTCGCGGCCCTGGCCAGTGACGACGAACGCGAGGCCCGCCGCCAGGTCCTCACCGGGGCCCTCTCGATGGTCCGGCTGCGCACCGGCCGTCCGGGGCTCGTGCCGACACCGGAGGAGGCCGAGGCGTACCGGTTCAGCTCGCTGGAGCAGGAGTTCGTGAACACCTGGCTCACCAATATCGTCCACGGCACGCCGGACGCGGTACGGGACGGTCTCGACGACCTCCAGAAGCGCACCGGCGCCGACGAGCTGATGATCACCGCCAACGCCCATGGCGGCGAGGCGCGGCTGCGCAGCTACGAACTCATCGCGGACGCGTACGGCCTGCCCGTCTGACCGGCGGCCGGGGGCTCGGCCCGTCCGGCGGGACCGCAGGACGGGACCGGCGGACCGGACCGCGGGACCGGACCGGCGGACCGGAACCCCGGGCGTCAGGCCTTCCGGGCCCCGGCCGAGGTCCGGGCCCTCAGGCCTTCCGCGCCCCGGCCGCGATCATCTCCGCGATCCGTTCCGGCGCCACCGGGCGGGAGAAGAGCCAGCCCTGGCCCGTGTCACAGCCGATGCGCTGGAGGCGGGCCGCCTGGCCCGAGGTCTCCACGCACTCCGCCGTCACCGTCAGCCCCAGCCGGTGGGCGAGCTGGACCAGCGCCTCGACGATCGTCTCGTCGGCCGGGTTCGGATGGACCCCCTCGTCGTACCGGAAACCCCGGACGAACGAGCCGTCCAGTTTGAGCACCGAGACCGGCAGTCTGCTCAGATACGCGAGATTCGAGTAGCCGGTGCCGAAGTCGTCGATGGCGATCCGTACGCCCATGTCGCTCAGCGCCTGGAGCGCCTGGAGGGGCCGGCCCGCCGAGCCCATCACCGCGGACTCCGTCAGCTCCAGTTGCAGCAGATGCGGCGCGAGTCCGGTCTCCGCGAGGATCTCGGCCACGTCCGCGACCAGATCGGAGTCCCAGACCTGGCGCACGGCGACATTGACGCTGACGAAGAGCGGCCGGGCGTACGGGTGGTCGAGCTGCCACTGTCTGGCCTGGCGGCAGGACGTACGCAGCACCCACCGGCCGAGCTGCACGATCGAGCCGTCCTCCTCGGCGATTCCGATGAACCGATTCGGCGTGAGTGTCCCGAATTGCGGGTGATTCCAGCGCACCAGCGACTCCACCCCCCGCACCACCCCGTCGGACATCCCGACCAGCGGCTGGTACTGGAGCACGAACTCCTCGCGCTCGACCGCCGGACGCAGCCTGGAGGTGAGCGCCTGCCGTGTCATCCGGTGGGCGTTGCGCTCCGGGTCGAAGAGGGTCCAGCGGGCCTTGCCGTCGGCCTTCGCCCAGTACAGCGTGGTGTCGGCGGCCTGCATCAGACCGGTCGGGGTGGTGCCCTCCGCGGTGCGTTCCACGACCCCGATCGAGGCCGAGACCGAGAGCCGCTGTCCGGCCAGGTCGAAGGGGCGCTGGAGCGCGGTGAGTACGGAGCGGGCGAGATCGGCGAGCTGTTCCGTGCCGATGGAGTCCTCGACCAGGATCGCGAACTCGTCGCCGCCGAGCCGGGCGACCAGATGGCCGCCGCTGCGGGTGTATCCGTCCTGGTCGGCGCATTCGGTGAGACGGGTGGCGACGGCGGCGAGCAGCCGGTCCCCGGTGCGGTGGCCCAGGGTGTCGTTGACGGCCTTGAAGCCGTCGAGATCGAGGTAGCACAGACCGATCCGCCCTGTTCTGCCATCGCCTCGCGCGTCGCCGTACGGGCCCCGGGCATAGGCCCCGGCGTCATACGTCCCGCTGCCGTAGGTGGCCGGCGCCGAGGTCTCCAGCGCGGACGTGAGCCGTTCGAAGAACAGGGTGCGGTTGGGCAGCCGGGTCACCGGGTCGTGCATCTGGAGATGGCGCAGCCGTGCCTGGAGCTCGCGCCGGTCGCTGATGTCCGCGATCGACAGCAGCGCGGTGCTGCTCTCGGGTACGGGAGCGACGGTGACCTCGGCCCAGAGCGTCCGTCCGTCGGAGTGCTTGAGGCGGCGGGTGCAGCGGAAGTGGGCGCGGCGGCTGTCCAGCACCGCGCGATAGGCGCGCCAGGTGCGGGCGTCCGAGGCGAGATCGACGAGATCGGCGGCGGACTGGTCGAAGAGCGCGGCGGGCCGGGTGCCGAGAAGGGCGGCGAGCGCGTCGTTGGCGCTGATGACGGTCCCCTCGTCATCGAGGACGGCCATGGCGAGCTGGGCGGTGTGGAACGCGGCGCGGTAGTCGCGTTCGCCGACGGCGGTGTCGAAAGCTCTGCTGATGGGATGACGCTCCGTGATCGAATCCTTGGCCGGCTCACGGGCCGCCTCACCGGTGGGGGGCCTGTCGCCGCCGTGCGTGGCGACCGCCGCACGGCGCTGCCCGTGCGGTCCTTGCGGCCCTTCGGAGGTTCCGCTCACGGCGCGCTCCCGCGGTGCAGTCGTGTCGTACAGAGTCGTACCGAGTGGTCGGGACGGCCGGCCAGGGAAAGTGTGCCGATCATAGAGGGAGGCCGGGCGGCCGTTCCAGCTCCGGTGGACGGAACGGGAGCGACACGGGGCGGCGGCCGGTCCTCGGGCGATCGTTTCTGCCTGCCTGTGGCCCGGCCGGTCGCCGCCGTGATGCCCTGTGACTTTCCGTGACCCGTCGGGGTGTCGGACGGAACGCGTGACACTCCTCACCCGTGTGGGGCAGCGGAACAGGGCGTATCACCGTAAAACGGCACAGGGTGGGTGAGGTATCCCCTATCCGGAGCCGGAGGTCGATGTGGAGCGTCCGCAGCCATCGGCGGGAGTGGACCGACCCCGCCTGCGCAGGACCGCGGCCGCCTTCACCTCCCTGATGGCGCTCGCCGCCATGACCCTGGTCACCGGACCCGCCGCGGACGCGGTCTCCGGGGGGCCCTGCGCGCTGACCCGGACCTCCGCCCATCACTCCCTCGGTCTCGACACCTGGAACGGCTCCTATCCTCGCCCGGACCGTCCGCTCGACGCGGTCATGGTCTTTCTCTCCTTCCCGGACTCCAGGAAGCTGCCGGCCCCGGCGGAGCTGGCGGCCGATCACTTCCCGGCCACCAGCCGCTTCTACGAACAGGCCTCGTACGGGAAGTTCGCGCTGCGGGCGCACCCGAAGCTCCAGTGGGCGCGGATGCCGCACGCCTCCACCGCGTACGGGATGCGGCGCGACTGGGACCCGGCCCGGCGCACGGCCTATCTGCGGGACGCGCTGGCCGCCGCCGATCCGCTGGTCGACTTCTCGCGCTACGACGTCGTCTATCTGGTCGCCGACCCGGAGGCCCCCGGCGTCGACTCCGACGCCACCAAGGTGGTCAACTTCGAACAGCCGATGAAGGCGGACGGTACGGACATCAAGCGCATCGTCACCGTCTTCGAGCGCCATCCCCCGGACCGCAATGTGCTGGCCCACGAGACCGGGCATGTCTTCGATCTGCCGGATCTCTACCACCGGCCCATGGACGGCAAGGGCGACTGGGACACCTATGTCGGCGACTGGGACGTGATGGGCAGTCAGTTCGGGATGTCACCGGATCTCTTCGGGTGGCACAAGTGGAAGCTGGGCTGGCTCGACCGGAGCCAGGTGCGGTGTGTGGGGTCGACGGGCACGAGCCTGCTCAGCCTGGAGCCGATCGCCGCCGCGCCGTCCGTCGCCGGGAGTACGGGCACGAGGCTGGCGGTCCTCAGGACCGGTGACAACTCCGCCCTGGTCATCGAGGCGCGCGCGGCGACCGGCAACGACCTCCACACCTGCTCCGAGGGCGTGCTGATCTACCGGGTGCGCGGCGGTACGGCGTCGGGTGGCGGCCCGGTCGAGGTGGTGGACACCCATCCGCACAGTCAGGCCTGCTGGGACCAGTCGGTGTACCCGCCGCTCGCGGACGCGCCGCTGGGGGTCGGCGAGACGTTCACGGTGCCGGAGGAGCGGACGAAGGTGGAGGTGGCGGACCGTACGGCCGGGGGCGCCTGGACGGTCAAGATCACCCCGCACTCCTGACCGGAAAACGAGAAGCCGGAAACCTGACGACGAGGAGCCGGAAAACGAAGAGGCCCCTCGCTCTCACGAGGGGCCTCTTCCGTCGGTGCGCCGCCAGGGACTCGAACCCCGGACCCGCTGATTAAGAGTCAGCTGCTCTAACCAACTGAGCTAGCGGCGCCTGCTGACGTCGTAGACCTTAGCACCAGGATCGGCGGGAGGAAAAATCGATATACGCGAGGCCGCTCCGAGTCGGGCCCAGGGGCGCTCCCGGGCCGTTTCCGGTGGTCAGGAGCACGACTGCGGCAGGCGCTCCGCCGGGGCCGCCGTCCTGGGGAGGGGTATGGGCCCCGCCCCGGCGCGGGCCGTCCCCGCCGTCGTGCGGGCCGCCCGCACACAGGCCCAGAGCAGCACCTCGGGCCCGGGGAGCCAGGGATGGCGGGTGTCGGGGGCGACCACCCAGCGCGGTCCCGAGGGGGCGCCCGGCGCGAGCGGCGGTACGGTCACGGCGTCGCCCACGCCATGACAGAACAGCGGCGGCGGGGCCGGGGCCGGAGCCGTGCCGCCGGCTCCCGTGCCGCCCCACTCCTCCCAGGAGAGCAGGGCGGGCAGCCGCTGGGCGGTGCCGGGCGCGGCGAAGAGGAGCGTACGGCCGCGGTGCACGGCGACCGGCCCGGAACCGGGTCCCTCGGACCAGAGCCGTTCCAGCATCCGCCGGCCGAAGACCCAGGGGACGTTGACCACGTCGAAGACCGAGCCGCAGGACAGTACCCCGGGGGCGGTCGGCCGGGCGGCCCAGTGCGAGAGCGTGGAGCGGGGATACGGTCCGGACGAGGCGAGCCAGTCCGCGCCGGCCGGGGTGATCCGCGCGGTGTGCCGGCGGCCCTCGTCGTCACGGAGGAGGGCGAAGATGTCGGCCCGCCGCTCGTCGTCGTCGGTCCCGGGGCCCGGCGGGCGTTCATCTCGTAACCATGCGCTCATGACAGTCAGGTCTACCGGCAGTAACGCCGCCGCTCCGGAGAGTTCGGGGAAACCGGGACAGCGGCGCCGGGGGAGGGGTAACCTGCCCCCCGGCATATGCCAGGCGGACGCATGAGCCCCCGCCGCCACCGCTGAAGCTCCCGCCCCTCGGGACGCGGACGCGGACCCGCACCCTCGACGGACCTGCGACGCACCCGCGGTCGACCGAGGACCGGTCGCGCCACCGGCCTGTCAGACCTGACCCCGGCCCTCGCCGCGCAGCAGGTCGCGGCCGAACTCGACCATCTTCTTGGCATAGTCCTCCGTCCACTCCGCGCGGTGCGCGATGTCCTCGGCCGTGAGCCGGTCGAAGCGGCGCGGATCGGCGAGCTGGGCGGCGGCCACCGCCTGGAACTCGACCGCGCGGTCGGTGGCGGCCCGGAAGGCGAGCGCCAGCTCGGTGGCCCGAGCCAGCAGCTCCCCGGGGTCGTCGAGGGACTCCAGATCGAAGAAGTGCTCGGGATCGGCGACCGCCTCCGAGGGCTCGAAGAGCAGCGGTGCGGGCCGTAGCCGCCGCTCGCTCCGCTCGGGATCCGGCATCTCGTTCCTCCTGCTCGTACGTGTACAGGCCCTGCGACCACCGTCCATTCTCCCGCCCGCCGCAAGGGGGCGTCCGACGGCGGGTGCCATCAGGCGCACGCGGGCCGGGAGCGCCCTCCGGATCGCCGCCCCGGGCGGGCCCGGGG
>NZ_JBSGVS010000010.1:0-156097 GCF_053608565.1 Streptomyces sp. NPDC055025 | reverse complement strand
GACAACACCTCCCCCACACCAAACTTGTCCGCCGCCACACCCAACCCAACCGGCGCCAGACGCAACACCCCCGACACCGGAAAACCCGGACCACGGAGCGAGAAATGCGTCCACAGCCGCCACCCGCCCGCGGGCAGAAGTACGGTTTCAGACATGGCTGGACTACCTCCCAGGTAAGAACGTCGGAGAGCACACCGGCGACTCGGTGACCGGTGGTGTGTCGGATCGCGCCGGGCGATCCGGGACGGCGGACGCGGGACGTGGTGGCGGATCAGCCGGCCGGAATGCCGGCCGTGCACCACTCCAGGACCGCGCGGGCGCTGTGGTACTTGTTCTCGGCCTGCCGGAACGCGATGCTCGCGGGTCCGTCGAGGACCTCCGCGGTGACCTCCTCGCCCCGGTGGGCGGGCAGGTCGTGCATGAACAGCGCGTCGGGGTTGGCGGCCATCACGGCCGGGCCGACCTGGAAGGGAGCGAACAGGCGCCGCCAGTCGGGGTCGGGCTTGGCGGTGCCGGTGGTCTGCCAGCGGGTGGTGTAGACGACATCGGCGGGCGGCAGCCCGTCCATGTCGTGCCGCTGCTCGACCCGGGCGCCGGTGGTCTTGGCGTTGACGGCGGCGCGTTCGAGATAGCGTCCGGCCACCCCGTATCCGGGCGGTGTGCGCAGATACAGCTCGGTGTCCCGGTAGCGGGAGAGCGCCAGGGTGAGCGCGGACGCCGTGTTGTTGCCCTCCCCGATGTAGAGCACCCGCAGGCCCTCGACGCGGCCGAACGTGCCCAGGAGGGTGGTGAGATCGGTGAGCGCCTGGGTGGGGTGCTCGTCGGCGCTCATCGCGTTCACGACGGCCATCCGGCGCTGGTCGGCGTAGGCGCGGAGCTCGGCCTCGCTCCCGGCGGTACGGGCGACCAGTACGTCGATCATCCTGGACAGCACGGCGGCGGTGTCCTCGACGCTCTCCCCGGTGTTCTCCTGGAGGTCGCCGGGGCCATAGGTGATCAGCCGCCCGCCCAGCCGCAGGGTGCCCGCCGAGAAGGCGGTACGGGTACGGGTGGAGGTCTTGCGGAACAGGACGCCGACGACGGCGTCGTGCAGCGGGCGCGCGTCCTCCAGCTCCCCGTCCGCGTACTGGACACCGCGCCGGACGATACGGTCCAGCTCCTCGGTGCTGAGATCGTCGATGGAGATGATGTGACGGCGGGTCGGGTGACTCATCGGGTCCTCCCTGGTCTGCGGTGGTTGGCGCGTTCGCGATGTGTGACGGGTCTCGGTACCTGACGGGTGCCGGTACGTGACGGGGGCGCGGCGGGTGGCGTACAGCGGTGGGTAAGACCGCCGTTCCGCCTCACCGCACGCGCAGCCCTTCGTGCAGCACCGCCAGACCGAGGTCGAGCCGGTCGGCGTCGATGGTCAGCGGGGGCATGACCTTGATGACCTCGTCATGGCGTCCGCACAGCTCGACGATGAGGCCGTGCTCGAAGGCGTACCGCTGCGCGGAGCGGGCCCGCTCGGGACCCCCGGCGCCGCCGGTGTCGATCCCGAGGACCATGCCCCGGCCGCGTACGGCCAAGGCCGGGTCGAGCGCGGTGAGTTCGGCGCGGAACCGGCCCAGGCGCCGCGCCGCGCGGGCCACACCCGCCTGGAACGGGCCGTGCTGCCACAGCTCGCAGCCGGCGGTCGCGGCGACGAAGGCGAGCTGGTTGCCGCGGAACGTACCGGTGTGCTCACCGGGCTCCCACACATCGAGTTCGCGCCGGAAGAGGGTCAGCGAGAGCGGAAGCCCGTAGCCGCCGATGGACTTGGAGACGGTCACGATGTCGGGGACGATCCCGGCGTCCTCGAAGCCGAAGAACGTGCCGGTACGCCCGCAGCCCGCCTGGATCTCGTCCAGGATCAGCAGAATGCCGTGGCGCTCGGTGAGCGCGCGCAGCCGCCGCAGCCACTCCCTGCTCGCCGGGTAGACGCCGCCCTCCATCTGTGTCGGCTCGACGATCACCGCGGCGGGCAGGTCCGTACCGGACGACGGGTCCGCGAGCAGCCGCTCGATGAAGCCGATGGAGTCGAACGGGCCGAGGGGCCCGTCCTCGTACGGTACGAAGGTCACGTCCTGGCCGCTGACCCCGCCGGCCCGGCGGGCGCGGCGGCTGCCGGTCACCGCGAGGGAGCCCCGGGACATACCGTGGTACGCGCCGGAGAAGGCGATGAGTCCGGTGCGTCCGGTCGCCTTGCGGGCCAGTTTGAGCGCGGCCTCCACGGCGTCGGTGCCGGTGGGCCCCGCGAACTGCACCTTGTAGTCGAGACCGCGCGGGCGCAGGACGAGCTCGGCGAAGCGGGCCAGGAACTCGCGCTTGGCGACGGTGTGCATGTCCAGGCCGTGCATGATGCCGTCGGAGGCGAGGTAGTCGGTCAGCCGACGCTTGATGAAGTCGTTGTTGTGTCCGTAGTTCAGACTGCCCGCGCCGCAGAAGAAGTCGATGAAGGTGCGGCCGTCCTCGGTGTGCAGTTCCGCTCCCTTGGCCCGCGAGAAGACCACGGGGAAGGTGCGGCAGTACAGCCGGACCTCCGACTCCAGGTCCTCGAAGACGGAGATGTCGGGGGACACGGGACGGTCGGTGTGGTCGAGGGGCTGGTGGAGGGGGACGGTGGTCGTCATGTGGGTCCTCTCGGCTTCGGATGGTGCGGCCGGCCCCCAGGGTGTGTCCGGCGGCGGGTCGTGGGGTCGGTCAGCGGCCCGCCCTGCGCCGGGCGGTGAGCACCGGCGCGGTACGGCCGGCCGGCACCCGGGGGTAGCCGTCCAGGGCCGCGGCGAGGGCGGCGACGGTCGTGTGGTCGAACAGGGCCCGCACGGGGACGTCGATACCCAGCTCACCCCGCAGCCGTACGGAGACCCGGGTGGCGAGCAGGGAGTGCCCGCCGAGCCGGAAGAAGTCGTCGTGGGCGCCGACCTCCGGCGTCCCGAGGACCGTCCGCCAGACATCGGCGATGGTCTTCTCCTCGGGGGTGCGCGGCGGCAGATGCCCGAGTTCCGTGTCAGGCAGCGTGGGTGACGGTGCGTCAGGCAGGGGGAGCGCCTTGCGGTCGATCTTTCCGGTGACGGTGGTGGGCAGTTCGTCGAGGACCATGAAGGACGTCGGGACCATGTAGTCGGGCAGGGTCGTCAGCAGCCGCTCGCGCAGCTCGTCGTGGCCGGGGGCCGGATGGCCGTCGCGGGTGACCAGATAGGCGGTGAGCCGCGGCTCGCCGGAGGCGTCCGGGGTCGGGTGGACGACGGCCGCGCGGATCGCGGTGAGGGACAGCAGGGCGGCCTCGATCTCACCGGGTTCCATCCGGTGGCCGTGGATCTTCACCTGGTGGTCGGCGCGGCCGAGGATCTCCAGTGATCCGTCGGGCCGCAGCCGCCCCAGGTCCCCGGTGGCGTAGAGCCGGCCGCCGGGCCCGGTGGCGTGCGGGTCGGGCAGGAACACCTCCGCCGTCTGCTCCGGCCGGTCGTGATAGCCCCATCCGACGGACGCGCCACCGATATGGATCTGACCCGTCCCGCCGGCCGGTACCGGCTCCAGTCGCTCGTCGAGGAGCCGTACGGTGCAGTTGTCCAGGGGGGCCCAGTCCCGTACCCGTTCGCCGGGGCCCAGCCGCGCCATGGTCGCCCATACGGTGGTCTCCGTCGGCCCGTACAGATCCCGGACGCGGGCGCCGCGCGCGGTGAGTGACCGGACGAGGCCGGGAAGGATCTTCTCGCCGCCGGAGAGCACGGTCAGCGCGGGCGGCGGCGCCCAGCCGGTGTCGGTCAGCATCCGCAGGACGACGGGGGTGGCCTGGAGCACGGCGGGGCATACGGAGTCCATCAGACGGATCAGCCGCTGCGGGTCCCTGGCCTGCTCCGGGTCCGCCATCACCAGCTGCGCGCCGGTGATCAGCGGCAGGCACAGCTCCAGCAGGGACGGGTCGAAGGAGAGGGTGGTCACGGCCATGACCGGCATCCCGGGCCTCAGACCGAGCCGGTGCGGCAGCGACAGCAGGAAGTTGGTCAGCGCGCGGTGCGCGATCATGACGCCCTTGGGCGTACCGGTGGAGCCCGAGGTATGGAAGATGTACGCCTGCTCGTGCGGCCGGGCCGGCCGGGCGGGGCGCGTGGCAGGCTTGGTGTCGATCTCCTGACGGTCCCGGTCCCCGTCCAGCAGTACGGTCCGTACGCCCGTGCCGGCCAGCCGGCCGGCGAGCGCCCGCTCGGTGATCACCAGCGGGGCGCCGGTGTCGGCGATGAGCCGGGCCAGCCGCGTGTCCGGGTGCAGGGGGTCGAGCGGCTGGTACACCGCGCCCGCCTTGAAGACGGCGAGCAGCGCCACGGCGAGTCCGGCGCCCCGCGCGAGATGGACACCGACGGGAGTGCCGGGACCGGCGCCCCGCTCCCTGAGCAGATGCGCGAGCCGGTTGGCCCGTGCGTCGAGCGCGGCATAGGTCAGCTGGGCGTCCGCCGCGCGCACGGCGGGCGCGTCGGGCGTGGCCGCGGCCTGGCGCTCGAACAGTCCCGCCATGGTCAGTTCCGGTACGGGCCGTACGTCCCCCGCGCCCTGGGCGAGCAGCCGGCGCCGCTCCTTGGCGGGCAGCGGGGAGATGCTCCGGGTGGTCTCGGCCAGCGGCGCGTCGGGGGCGGCGAGGAGACCGCGCAGCAACTCCTCGTAGCCGTCGGCGAGATGCCGCATCGTGTCGGCGTCGAAGAGCGCGGTGGCGTACTGCATCCGTCCGGAGAGATGTCCCTCGGGGCTTCCGATGAGATCCAGCACCAGGTCGAAGGGGGTACCGCCGGCGGGGGTGGAGACCAGCTCCGTCTCCAGGCCGGGCAGTTCGGGCCGCTCCGCCTCGCCCCCGAGGAGCAGGAAGGAGACCTGGAAGAGGGGGTTGCGGGACAGATCGCGTTCCGGGGTGAGTTCGGCGACGATGTGCTCGAACGGGGCGTCGGCGTGCGAGAAGTCCGCGAGCGTGGTGTCCCGCACCCGGCGCACCAGCTCGCCGAAGGTCGGGCGTCCCGACAGATCGGTGCGGAGCACCACCGTGTTGACGAAGAGCCCGATCAGCCCCTGGAGTCCGGGTGCGCCCCGGCCGGCGACCGGGGTGCCGACGGCGAGATCGGTCTGGCCCGTGTACCGGCCGAGCAGCGCCTGGAAGGCCGCGAGCAGCACCATGAACCGGGTGGCGCGCCGGGACCGGGCGAACGCGTCGACCGCGCTGACCAGTTCGGCGGGGAGCCGGAACCGGGTGATCCCGGCGTCGCCCCGCCAGACCTCGGGACGGGGGCGGTCGGTGGGCAGTTCCAGCGGCGTGAGGCCGTCGAGCCGGGCGCGCCAGTAGTCGGTACGGCCGGACAGGCTCTGTCCGGAGAGCAGTTCGCGCTGGCGGGCCGCGAAGTCGGCGTACTGGAAGGGAGGTTCCGGCAGCGCGGCGGGCTCGCCGGAGGTGCGCTCCCGGTAGTACGCGGCGAGTTCCCCGGTGAGAACGCCCCAGGAGGTGAAGTCGAAGGCGATGTGGTGCACCACCACCAGGAGGAGATGGTCGCCGGGTGCCATGCGGGCCAGGGTGAGCCGCAGCGCGGGCGCCGTCGACAGGTCGAGCGGGCGGCGCAGTTCACCCTCGACGAGCGAGCGGAGCCGCTCCTCCCGGTCCTCGTCGGGGACCTCGGTGAGATCGACGCGGCCGAGCGGGACCGCCGTCCCGGCGACGACCTCGGGCACGGGCTCCCCGTCGGCGGGGAGATAGCGGGTGCGCAGTATCTCGTGGCGGCGGACGACATCGGCGAAGGCGCCGGTGAGGGCGGGGATGTCCAGCTCGCCGCGGAGCCGCAGGGCCAGCGGGAGGAGATGGTCCGCGGAGCCGGGCCGGAGCTGGTCGAGGAACCACAGCCGCTGCTGCGAGAACGATGTGGTCCGGGACGTGGTCCGGGTGCCGTCGGCTGAGCGGCTGTCAGCGTGGTCCACCGGCTGCCTCCATGGGTCGGGGTGTCTGCCACGTCCGTCATGGCCGTGGTGGCACAGCGAGAGCTTGCTTGCCGCGCCGGGCACGGCAACAGGGAAGGAGTGGCAGCGGTCCGCCGCCGGGCTTGCTGCGCTTATGTCTCTGTGCGCCGGGGGCGCGGAGCGGGCACGCTCGGCCGCGCGGGACGCACCGCCTGACGCACCGCCGGAGGCGCCCCCAGAGGCACCGCCCGGACACACCGCCGGACGCACCATCGGACGCACCGCCCGGACGGCCGGTCCGCGGGTCCCGGCCGGCCGGCCCGCCGGAGCGGACCGGCTCAGATCAGACCGGTGCGGACGCCGTACGCCACCGCGTGGGCCCTGGTGCGTACCTGGAGCCGGGCCATCAGGTCGTAGATGACGTTCTTCACCGTGTGCTGCGAGCAGGCGAGGCTCCGGGCGATGGCCGCGTTGCCGTGTCCTTCCGCCACCAGCGCGAGCACCCTCGTCTGACGCACCGTCAGAGGCGGTACGACGACGGGATCCCCCGGTTCGGGCGGGTACTGCTCGGCGCCACCGCCGCTGAGCAGCCGTACCAGCACGCCGGACGGCAGCCGGCCCTCGCCGTGGTACGCGGAGCGCACCCCGGCCGCCAGCCGGGCCGGGGTCGCCTCCGACGACTGGAGCATGGCCACGGCCCCGGCCCGTACGCCACGCAGCACACCGGCGGCCGTGAAGGTGTCGGCGACGACCAGCAGACGGCGGTGTGCCGCGTGGCGGTCCGGGGCCGGGCCCGCGTCGAGCGCCTCGTCGACCGTGCGCGCGGCGGCCACCAGGACCGTCTCCGGGGAGGGCGCCGTGGCGCGCTCGATCCCGGCCCGGCGCAGTGCCGCGGCGACCGGTTCGCCCAGGGCGGGACCCGGCGCGCAGAGATAGACGCGGAGCCGGTCCCGGTGGAGCGGCGGCGGCAGGGGCACCGGGACGCCGGGGGCCGGTATGTCCCGCAGGAGCAGGCGCAGTTCGGCGGCGAGCGGCGCGGGGGCCACCGTGGGGGCGCTCACAGCAGACCCGCCCGCAGCGCGTAGGCCACCGCGTGGGCGCGGTTGCGGAGCCGGAACCGCTGGGTGATGTCCCGCATCACCGTCGTCACGGTCCGGGTCGAGTAGCTCAGCTCCTTGGCGATCTCCCCCGTCTCGCGGCCGTCCGCGACCAACCGCAGCACCGCGCGTTCCCGGTCGTCGAGACCCCAGCCCGCGATATGCGGACGGGCGGGTCTCCCGCCGGACGCGTCGGCGCTCTGCTCCAGCAGCCGGTCGAGAAGATCGGGCGGCACCGTGCTGTCGCCGCCGGCGGCGGTGAGGACGGTACGCACCAGACGGTCGGCGCTCGCCTCGCGGCGGCGCAGCAGTCCACGGGCGCCCGCGGCGATGGCGTGCAGGGCCTCGGCCGGGGTGAGATCGGTGGCCACCAGCACCACTTCGGGCCGGTGCGGCTCGCTCCGGACGGCCCGGACCATGTCCATCGTCTGGTGGGCCACCTGGTCCACCATCAGAACGGTCACCTGGGCCGCTTCCCGCGACAGCACCAGGGCGACATCCGGGCTGCTGTGCAGGGCGCTCCTGGCGCCCGCCTCCAGCACCGGGTCCAGTGCGACCACACTGACAGGCATCGGTTCACCCATGGGGTACTCCTCGTCTCCGTACGGTGGGTGGCTCGAAACGTAGCTTCGGCGCGGGAGGCGGCCCGTCACATCGGTGGCGGTCCCCCGCATTCACGGGAATGCCGGGACACGGCCCCGGAAAGGCGCCGCGACCGGCACCTCACCCGGTGTGGCCGGGGGACGGTCCGTACGCGCCGGGACACGGCCCCGGGGTACGGGAGCCGCCCGCGCGCGGACCGGTGGGCGGCCCGTTCCCGGGCCTGGCGCGGCGGGTGGGGGAAGCGGGGCGAAGAGTGGGTAGCCGAGGCGCGGAATATAGGGGATCCGCCCCCATGCCGCCCGGGTGCGGTTCTGTCAGGGTTGCCGATGTGACCTCCTCCGCCCCCCTCTCCGCCGCCGCCCCGGGACTCCCCCGCCGCTGGTGGGCGTACGGCCTGACGCTGCGCGAGCGGCTGGCCCTGCCGCACGCTCCCGTCCCCGCCGGACCCGGCGGGACGGACGGGCACCATGCCCTGACGGACGGGCACCGCGCGCTGTCGGAACTGGAGCAGGCGTGCTGGAGCACACGGCTGGGCGTCCTGGGGATCGGCCCGGACCTGGCCGCCGCCCTCGCGGGGGAATCGGCGGAGCGGCTGGGCGCACGGGCGGACGAGCCGGACTGGGCACTGTTCATCGAGAAGGCCCTCGCCTCGGCGCCGGACACACCGCACACGGACACACCGCGCGCCGAGGGCTCCGACGTGTTCGTCCCGCTCTTCCGTCCGCTGGTCGACGCGGCGGTCCACGCGATGACCGGGAAGCGCGGCCCCCTGGACCGCGCCGTGGCCGACACCGCCGCGCTGACGGAGGGGTTCGCGGACCGGCTCGGACAGCAGCTCGCCCGCCGGGCCGCCCGTACGCTCGCCGCCGAACTCGCCGCCGCGCGCAAGGCGGGACTGCTGACGGGCACCCGCCCCGAGGACCGCTTCGCCGACTTCCTGCGGCGGACGGGCGGCGCCCGGGGACTGGCCCGGCTCTTCGCCGGCTATCCGGTGCTCGCCCGGCTGCTCGCCCAGACCTGCCAGTTCGCCGCCGACGCCGTCGCGGAGCTGCTGACCCGGTTCGCCGCCGACCGTACGACGATCGTCGCGGAGCTGCTCGACGGATCCGACCCCGGACCGCTGCTGGCCCTGGACCTGGGGCTCGGGGACACCCATGAGCGTGGCCGGTCGGTGGCCCTCCTGCGCTTCGCGGACGGCTCCACCGTGGTCTACAAGCCGCGCCCGCTCAACCAGTACGCCTTCCTCGACCGGATGGTGGAGTGGCTCAACGGCAAGGTGCCGGGGCTCGGCCTGCGGACCGCCGCGACGCTCGCGCGGGACGGCTACGGCTGGCTCCAGTACATCGGCCATCTCTCCTGCTCGTCCGTCGCGGACATCCACCGGTTCTACCGGCGCCAGGGCGCGCTCCTGGCCCTGGTGTACGCGGTCGAGGGTTCCGATCTGCACTACGACAACCTGGTGGCGCACGGGGACCAGCCGGTGCTGGTGGATGTCGAGACGCTGCTGCACGCCACCCTGGCCGAGCCGACGACCGCCGGACCCGATCCGGCCTCGGCCGCGCTCGCCGCCTCGGTGCACCGGACCTGTCTGCTGCCCCAGCTCATGGTCGGCGAGCTGGGCGCCGTCGACATCTCGGCCGTGGGCGGTGCGCCGGACGACAGCGGCCCGCACGCGGAGATCGCCTGGGAGGGCGCGGGAACGGACACGATGCGCCTGGTGCGCCGTCCCGTCCCGTTCACCGGTGGGCGCAACCGGCCGCTGCTGGCGGGCAAGGACGTCGCGGCGGGCGAGTACGGAGCCGCTCTGCTCGGCGGCTTCCGCGCGGGCTACGACGCGATCGTCGCCCACCGGGACGAACTGCGCGCCCCGGACGGGCCGTTGACACGCGAGGGCGCCGCCGGGCCCGGCCGGCTGATCGTACGGCCGACCCAGCTCTACGCGACACTGCTGAAGGAGTCGCTCCACCCGGACGTCCTGCGCGACGCGCTGGACAGGGACGCGCTGCTGTCCCTGCTGTGGGCGGAGTCGTCGGACGACCCGGCCGGACAGCGGGTGATCGAGGACGAGATAGCCGATCTGTGGTGCGGGGACATTCCCGTCTTCTTCCACCGGCCGACGGGTCCCGAGGTGTGGACGTCCCGGGGCACCAGGATCTCCGGTGTGCTGGACACCTCGGGCATCGCCGCCGCCCTGGGGAAGATCGGGGCGATGGGCGAGGTCGACCGCCACGACCAGGAGTGGATCATCTCCGCCTCGCTGGCCACCGCGGGGCCGTCGTCGGGCAGCCGGCACAGACCGGCCGGGGCGCCGGCGAGGACCACACCCGCCGCCGTGCCGGAGCCGTCGGTACTCCTCGCCGCCGCGTCCGGGATCGCCGACGAGATCGTGGCCCGTGCCGTGCACGGACCGGGCCCCACGGATCCCCGGTCCGGACACGGAGGGCCGGACCGGGGACAGGACCAGGCACGGGAACAGGGACGGGACCAGGGGCGGGCCAACTGGATCGGTCTGGAACTGGTCGACGACGCCCACTGGGCCGTACTGCCGATGGGCGCGAGCCTGGCGCAGGGGTACTGCGGAGTGTCGCTGTTCCTCGCCCAGCTCGGCCGGCTGACCGGCTCGTCCCGCTACACCGACCTGGCGCGGAAGGCGCTCGCCCCGGTGTCCGCGCTGGTCGCCGCGCTCGCCTCGGACCCCGGACTCAGCAGGACGGTGGGACCGGGCGCGTTCCACGGTCTCGGCGGAATCTGTTACGCCGTCGCCCGGCTGACCACCCTGCTCGGCGAGAGCGACAGCGACAGCAAGGGCGGGAGCGAAGACAGGGGCGAAGGCAAGGGCGAGGGCGAGGGCGGGGGAACGGACGAGCGGAAGACGGGCAACGGGGAAACGGGCGCCACTCTGCGTACCGCCGTGGCCGCGCTCGCCCTGTCGGTCGACGACACCCCCGGCGCCGAGGTGTCCCTCGATGTCTCGACCGGTCTCGCGGGTGCGCTGGCCGCCCTGCTCGCCGTACACGAGGAACGCGGGACGCCCGAGGCCGCCGCCCACGCGGACCGGATCGCGGAGCTGCTGCTCTCGCACACGGACCATGGGCGCCGTGGTACCGGCACACCCGGATTCGCCTTCGGCGACGCGGGGATCGGCTGGTCCCTGCTGCGCTACGCCGCCGACGGTGACGGTGACGGTGACCGCCGGGCGTACGCCGAGGCGGGGCGGCGGCTGCTGGACTCCGCGCTCGCCGCCGCCGAACGGAACGCCGCCGAGAACGTCCCGGAGGATCTGAGCTGGTGCTCGGGGCTCTCGGGCACGGTCCTCGCGGCGGCCTCCTTCGAGGAGAGGTCCTCGGCCCGTCTCGACGCGGCGGTGCGCGTGCTCGGCGCGCAGGTGCCGCTCACCGACCACAGCCTCTGTCACGGCGATCTCGGCACGGTCGAACCGCTCGCCGTGCTCGCCGCGCGGGGCCATCCGGAGGCCGGAACGGCCCTGGCGCGCCGCGCGGGACTCACCGTGGGCGCCTTCCAGTACGGCGGCCATCTGTGCGGCACTCCCGGCCGGGTCCACTCCCCCGGTCTGCTCACCGGGCTGTCCGGCATCGGATACGCCCTGCTCCGCCTGGGGTTCGCCGACCGCGTGCCGTCGGTCCTGCTGCTCGGCCCCACACCGTCCCCGCTCCCCGTCACGCCGGGCAACGACACCCCGGCCGTGTGACCCACCACCAGAACGGCTCAGTGACCACCCGCACCGTCCTCATGCCACAGAAGGGATCCATCATCATGACCACGTCACCGCAGGACACCCGGCACCCCGCCGAGGCCGGCTCCGTAGCGCCCGAGCACTCCCCGGAGCCGGCCGACACGATCAGCCTGGCCCGCAGGAACCTGGCCTGCGCCCGGGTCCGGGTCCTGGCCGGACTGACCCTCGGCAGCGGCATCGTGATCACCCTGAGCGGTTTCCACACCAGCGTCTCCAGCCCCGGCTGACAGGCCCCGTGGCGGGATCCGCCCGCCAGTACGCCCCCTTCGCCCGCCAGGACGCCCTCTTACGGAAGCGGCCCGACCGCTACGATCCTTACCCATGCATGCGCGTGCAGCCGAAGTCGTAGGTCGTGACAGTGAACTCACGCTCATCGAGGAGTCGTTGCTCAGCAGCCGGCAAGGGCGCGGCCGTGCCCTGTTCCTCGTCGGTGAAGGAGGAATAGGGAAGTCCCGGCTGGTCGCCGAGGCGACGGGCGCGGCCCTCGGGGCCACCATGCGGGTTCTGCGCGGGCGGAGCGGCACCATCGGACCGATGGTGCCGCTCCGCCCGCTCACCGAGGCGCTGATGCCGCTGTCCCGGGCCGGTGAGCCGCTGGACAAGGCGGCGCTCGGTCCCTACCGGGCGGTGCTCGGCCGGCTCATTCCGGACTGGCGGGGCGACACCCAGCCGGACCAGAGCTCGATGGTCGTGCTCGGCGAGGCGGTGCTGCGGCTGCTCGTGGCCGTCGGCGGGGGCAGCGGCAGCGTGCTGATCCTGGAGGATCTCCATGACGCCGACACCGAGACCCTCGCCGTCGTGGAGTATCTGATCGACAATCTGGAGCAGTTGCCGGTCGTGCTGCTGGCGACCGTCAGGGCCGAACCGAGCGACGCGCTGGGGCTGGCGAACTCCGCGGAGCGGCGCGGGACGGGGACCCTGCTCCGGCTGCCGCCGCTGTCCAGACCCGATGTCACCCGGCTGATCGCCTCGTGCCTGGACGCCGATCCCGAGCGGATACCGGCCGATGTGCTGGAGCTGGTCTGGCGCGACAGCGCCGGCAATCCCTTCCTCGCCGAGGAGCTGCTCCAGGGGATCATCGGCGACGGCTCGCTGGTACGGGACGGCGAGGACTGGCGGCTGACCGGCGATCTGCGCCGTACCGTACCGAGCGCCCTGGTCCAGGGCGTCATCCACCGTACGGACCGGCTGGGCACCGAGGGGCGGATGCTGATGTCCGCCGCGGCCGTGCTGGGACGGCGGTTCCCGCTGTCGGTGCTCCAGCGGATGACCGGTACCGACGACCGGAGCCTGCTCAGCCATCTCCACGCCGGGGTGGCCGCGCAGTTGGTCGTACCCGACGAGCCCGCGCCCGACTGGTACGCGTTCCGCCATCCGCTGACCGCGGAGGCCCTGCTGACCCAGCTCACACCCACCGGCCGGGCCGGTCTCTGCGAGCGCGCGGCGGACGCGGTCGAGACACTGCACCCCGGTCTTGAGGGCGACTGGTGCCCGCTGGCCGCGTCGCTGCGCTCGGACGCCGGGGACGCGCCGCGCGCCGGACGGCTCTTCGCCGAGGCGGGGCGCCGCGCGCTGGCGGACGGCGCGGTCGGCTCCGCGGTGGCGCTGCTCGACCGGGCCGAGCGGCTGCTCGCCACGGGCCCCGACACCCTGGCCCGCGCGGAGGCGCTGGAGGCACTGCTGCCCGCCCTCGCCGAGACCGGCGATGTGGAGAGGGCGCTGAGCCTCGCGGACAGTCTGCGGGAACTGGTCGGCGGCGGACTCGGCGCCGCCCGGCTCGCGGCCCTGCACACCCGGCTGGCCCAGGTCGCGCATGTGGCGGGCCGGTGGGCCGACGGCAACGACCAGATCGCCAGGGCCCGTTCACTCCTCGGCCCGGAGCCGGACGAGGTGTACGCCGCGCAGATCGATGTGGTGGCGGCGCATCTCACCCTCGACACACCGGGACCGAACCGTATCCAGCGCGCGGGAAAACTGGTCAGCCGGGCGATCGACGCGGCGGAGCGGCACGATCTGCCCCTGGTCGCCTGCCAGGCCTGGGAGCTGCTCGGCGTACTGGCCAGGGAGCGGGATCTGAGCGAGGCCTCGGCCTGTCTGCAACAGGTGCTGGAGACGGCCGACCGGCACGGTCTGCCACTCCAGCGGATGTACGCGCTCACCCGTCTCGGCGGTATCCACTGGCTGGCCGCGGGGGACACCAGGACGCTGGCCGAGGCCAGGGAGGAGGCCCAGCGGCTCGGCGCCGTCCCGGTCGTCTACGCGATCGACGGGATCCTCGTCCTGAACGGTGTGCTGCTCGGCGAGTTCGCCGGGGCACGGGAGCTGAGCGAGGAGTGCCTGACCATGGCGACCCGGCTGAGGCTGACGCCGGTGGCCCGCTATGTGCTGATGGCCAGAGCCGCGCTCGCCGCGCACCAGGGCGACCGCGCCGCGATGGACCGGACCGTGGCCGAGTTCCGGCGTATGGGCGGCACCGGCTCCCAGGAGGAACCCCTGCTCCTCGGTCTCGCCGGGGTGTTCTGCGCGCTGCTGGAGGAGGACCGGCCGCGGGCCGTCCGGGAGTTGACCGAGGTACGCACCCTGACGGCGGAGAATCCGACCACCTTCCATCTGGACGGCCGCCATGGGGTCGGGCTGCTGCTGGACGTACTGGCCGGGACGGCCGGCCGGGAGCGGTTCCGTGAGGTGGCGCGCGCCTCGGCCGCGCAGATGCGCTGGAACCGTCACTTCGTCCTGCTCGCCGACGCCGTGCTCCTCGGCCGGGAGGGCGAACCCTCGGCCGCGACGGAGGCCGCCCAGGAGGCGCGGGAGACCGCCGCCGCCCATCCCAACGCGCTCCACCTCGGGCTCCGCCTGGTCGCGGAGGCGGCCCACACCGATGGCTGGGGCGAGCCGGAGGCCTGGCTGCGCGAGGCGGAGCACCACTTCCAGCAGGCCTCGATACCGGCGGTCGCGGGCGCCTGCCGCGCGCTGCTGCGCCAGATCGGCGCTCCGGTCCGTCAGCACCGGGCCGGCAGCAGCCGGATCCCGGCCCCTCTGCGTACCCGGGGGGTCACGGTCAGGGAGTACGAGGTCTTCCAGCTCCTGGCGGAGCGGCTGAGCAACAAGGCCATCGCCACCCGTCTCTACATCTCGCCGCGCACGGTCGAGAAGCACATCGCCAGCCTGATCACCAAGACCGACCAGCCGAACCGCTCGGCGCTCTGCGAGCTGTCGGCCTCGCAGTAGGTCCTCCCGGCTCGCAGTAGGTCCTCCCGGACAGGGCGCTCAGCCGGCGGAGGGGCGGGGCCGCTCCCGCCCGCCCCTCTCCGGTACGTCCCGCTCCCGCCCGTCCCTCTCCGGTACGTCCCGCCGCTGTACGTCCCCCTCGGGCGCCGTCCAGCTCGCGAGCAGCCGGAGGGCCTGCTCGGAGGGTGAGCCGGGTTCCGCGGTGTGGAGGCCGAGTGTCTGCTCGGGGTCGGCGGCGGGGGTGAGGGCCTCGTACTCCAGATCGAGATCGCCGACCACGGGGTGGTGGTAGCGCTTGGTGCCATGGGTACGGCGCAGGACGTCATGGTCGGCCCACCAGCGGCGGAAGTCCTGGTCCCGGAGGGAGAGTTCACCGATCAGCTCGGCGAGGAGGGGATCGTCGGGATGGCGTCCGGCGTACAGGTGCAGGCTCGCGACGGAGCCCCTGGCCGAGGACTCCCAGTCGAGGTAGAGCTCGCGGGCGCTCTCGTCGAGGAACAGGTAGCGGACCATGTTCCGCTCCCGGTGCGGCAGCGCGTCGAAGTCGGTGAACAGGGCCCGCGCCAGCCGGTTGGTGGCCAGGACGTCCATACGGCGGCCGAGGACCATCGCCGGGGCGTCGCCGACGGTCTCCAGCACCCGGTACAGCCCCGGCCGTACCCGCTGCGGCGGCAGCGGACGGCGGCGTGCGCGGGTGGGCCTGGCCACGGCGTAGAGATGGCCGCGCTCCGTGTCGTCCAGCCGCAGCGCGCGGGCGACGGCGTCGAGCACGCTCTCGGAGACGTTCGTCGTACGCCCGCGCTCCAGACGTACGTAGTAGTCGACGCTCACCCCGGCGAGCTGGGCGACCTCCTCCCGGCGCAGCCCCGGCACCCGGCGGGTACCGGGCTGCGGGGAGAGCCCGGCCTCCTCGGGGGTGATCCTGGCCCGCCGGGAGCGCAGGAACTCCCGCAGTTCCGTATTGCCCCCGGCACCGGCACCGCTGGAGAAGTCGCTCATGCCTCCAGGCTAGGACGCTGCGGGCCCGTGGCCGGGGCCGAGAGGGGTACTGCCGGGCCCCCGGTCGGCCGGGGGCCCGGCAGCCCCGCGTGCGGGGTCGTACGGTCGGTGATCGGTCGGTGACCGGTCGGTGACCGGTCGGTGACCGGTCGGTCATCGGTCAGAGATACGCCCGCTCGGCGAGGGCCGTGCGGAGGCGTGCATGTGTGTGCGCGCGTGCGGGGGCACCGGCCGTGCCCCGGGTGGTGTGTCCCGTGTGCCGCGCCGGGGTCACCAGCCGCGACGGTAGTAGGGGGCCGAGCGGGCCGGGGCCGGGGTGTACTCACTGCGCAGGCGTGCCACCAGGTCCCGTCGCAGATCGCGGTCCTCGTCCGTCTCGACGGCCATGTCCAGCTGGACGATGTCCACCCCGGCGGCCCGCAGCCAGCCGATACGCTCCGCCACGCTCTGTGGTGAACCGATGAACGCGGCGGCGAGTGAGCGGCGGACATACGCGGTCACCTGCTCCGCTCCCCGGCGGGGATCCGAGCGGCCGCGTTCCAGATCCCTGTCCAACTGGACCGCCCGCTGCCAGCGGGCGCTGTCCGGGCCCGTCGTCAGCCGGATGGCGTCCCGGCCGATGGACCGCGCCCGCTCCGCCGCCTCCTCGTCCGTCGCGGCCAGCACCAGTGTGATGTGACGCCAGATCCGCAGGGACCGGCCGTGCGCCGCCGCCGCCGACTTCGCCCCGGCGATCCGTCTGCGGGTCACCGACAGCGGGCCGGGGGCGACCGCGTACACCTCGGCGAACCGCGCGGCGAGTTCCACGCCCTCGGGTGACGAGCCGCCGAAGGAGAGCAGTTCGGCGCGCGGTCGCGGCCAGAGACCGGATCCCGCGTCCCGCACCGAG
Organism: Streptomyces sp. NPDC055025; assembly: GCF_053608565.1. NCBI lineage: Bacteria > Bacillati > Actinomycetota > Actinomycetes > Kitasatosporales > Streptomycetaceae > Streptomyces > Streptomyces sp. NPDC055025. The sequence goes on along the minus strand of NZ_JBSGVS010000010.1, from coordinate 139,578 downwards.
TAGAACTCGCCCTCGAAATCGAAGCGCTGACGCTCCGTCAAAGTCCTGGAGAACAGCTCCAGATACTCCCCCGCCCGCCGGTAGCGCTCCGTCTTGGCCAGGCCGTCGCCGTCCCGGGCGACATCCGCGTCGCTGGATCCGACGATCACATGGGCCGAGGCCCGCCCGCCGGAGAGCCGGTCCAGCGTGGCGAGGGCGCGGGCCGCGGCGGTGGGGGCCGTCGTACCGGCCCGGTGCGCCACGGCTATCCGTAACCTGCTGGTGGCCGCCAGCGCCCAGCCGGCCACCAGCCAGGGATCCGGCCAGGAACTCGACTGGGTCACCAGGGCGCTGTTGAGTCCGTCCTCCTCGTTCTCCCGGGCGGCACGCGCCACATGGCCCGGGTCGGCGTCGCGCTCCGGCGGGTCCGGTGCGAAGCGCAGCGCCTGTCTCTCACGAGGAGTACCACCAAGGACCGGGGCGGCTCTTACACCGCCCCGCAGATCGAGTTCCATACGAATTCCTCCCCCATCTCGCCGGAAGCGTCCAGGGCGCGAGGCGCCCGGTGCTCAGCGGCCGACCGGGCCGAGCCGGGCCAGCGTGTCCAGCAGCCTGGCCCTGCTCACGAACACCTCGGGCGGCAGCGACACATAGAGCTGAATCGTGGTCACACCCGGCCGACTGTAGCGCAGGATGCGCTCACGGCACTCCTCAGGAGAGCCGCTGATGAACAGCCCGTCGACCACCTCGTCCGGGAGCGCCTTCTGCGCCGTCTCGGGGTCTCCCGCCGCCCAGGCCTGGTGCGATGCCCGAAGCAGCTCACCGTGGCCGAGCCATTCGTGGAACTTCCGGTACGGCTCCCGGTTGAGGATCCAGGCGAGGAACGGCCGGGTGGCGCGGTGCGCGTAATCGGTGTCCTCGGTTGGACACACGAACACCTTCACCACCAGTTCCTTGCCGGGCGGCTGCGGTCCGACCGCGTCCAGCACCTTCGGGACGTCCTCGGGGAAGAGCAGATTGGAGATGGCCCCGTCACCCTCGGTGAACCCCAGCCGCAGCATGCCGGGCCTGAGCGCGCCGAGGATCACCTTGACCGGTTCCGCCGGCGGATGCGGCAGCCGGTAGCCGGTGATGGAGAAGGTGTCGAAGTCCCCGGCGATGTGTTCCCCGCGCAGCGCCCGGGTGACGAACCGCAGAACGTCCCGGGTGCGTTTGAAGGGTTCGTCGAACGGGATGCCGTTGATGTCGGTGACATGGGCGGGCACCGAGGCGCCGAGCCCCAGCAGCAGCCGCCCGGGGGCGAGTTGGGCCAGGGTCGCGGCGGTCTGGGCGAGGACGGCCGGCCCGCGGGTGTGCACCGGTACGATCCCGGTCGCGATCCGCAGGGACGGTGACCACGCGGCGGTCGCCGCCAGCGGGGTGAACGCGTCGGTGCCGCCGCCCTCCGCGCTCCACACGTCCGTGTAGCCGAGGTCGGGCAGCCGCTCCACCAGGAAGCGGTGCCGGTCGATGGTCAGTCCCGGCAGGGGCAGGGTGATGCCCCATTTGGCCGGCGGGGCCACAACGGGATGGTGGTGGGGTGACTGCTGGTGGAGTGGCTGCTCGGCGGTCATGGAACCGGCCGTCCTTTCATGCCGTACGGGGGTCGCTTGCCGTGCCGTACGGGGGTTACTTGCCGACCCGTACCGTGGTGAGGTCCAGGAACCAGGACTGCGGCTGCACCAGTCCGCGGACGGTGGGCGCGAGTGCCCGCGGATTGCGGTCATTGACGACGAAGAGCCAGGGCGCGTCCTCGGTCACCTCGGCGAGGGCCCGCCGGTAGTCGGCCTGCCGCCTGTCCTGATCGGGTGAGCCTGCCGCCGAGGCGAGCAGCGCGTCCACCTCGGGATCGCTGTAGTGGCCGGTCCAGAACGGGCTCCCGCTGCCGATGAACAGCGGGAGCAGCGCCTCGGACTGGAAGAGCGTGGTGGACTGGGCGATGGCGTCGGAGCCGAGCGCCACCTCGCCCTTCGCCTCCGCGCCGATCAGCGTCGACCAGTCGGTGGTACGCAGCTCCACCTCGATGCCCACGGCGGCCAGATCCCGTTGCAGCGCCTCGGCGATCGGCACCGGCAGCAGATTGCCCGATCCCCCGGTGGGAACGGTCACGGAGGTGCGGAACCCGTCCGCGTATCCGGCCTCCGCGAGCAGCCCCTCGGCCTTCGCCGGGTCGTAGGAGTAGGTGTCGCCGGACTTGTCGTACGCGAGCGTCGCCCGGGGGGCGGCCTGGTAGGCAGGGTCGGCGGTGCCGTGCAGCAGTTTCTCCGCGATCGCCTCGCGGTTGATGGCGTAGTTGGCCGCCTGCCGGACCCTGACGTCCTTCCAGGGACCCTTCGCCGTGTCGAGGATCCAGTACCAGAGGTGGTCGTAGCTGTTGGTGACCACCTTCACCCCGTCGGCCTCCAGGCTCTCGATGTCGTCCGGGTTGGGGTACTCGATCCAGTTGACGGAGCCCGAGCGCAGCGCGGCGGTACGGGCGGCGGCGTCCGGCAGCGCCTTGACGATCAGCTTGTCGAGCTTGGGGGCGCCCCGCCAGTACGTCTTGTTGGCGACGAGTTCGATCTGCTCGCCCGGCTTCTGGGACTTGAAGGCGAAGGGACCGGTTCCGACGGGGTGGCGGGAGAAGTCGGCCGAACCGGTGGCCCGGACCGCGGTGGGGCTCGCGATCAGCACATGGGCGAGGTCCTCGGGGAAGTGCCCGTTGGGCTCCTTGGTGACCAACTCGATCCGGTCGGCGCCGAGTTCGCGGTAGGCGGTGATCCCGCCCGCGTACTCGCCGGCCGCGGCGCCCAGGGCGTCGGTGTAGTACTCGCTCTTCTTGTCGAGATAGCGGTCGAGGTTGAAGACGACCGCGTCGGCGTCGAACGGTGTGCCGTCCTGGAAGGTCACGCCCTTGCGCAGGGTGAAGGTCCAGGTCTTCCTGTCGGCCGCGACCTTCCAGGAGGTGGCGAGCGCGCCGGTGACGGGCGGCGGCCCGTCCGTGGTGGACAGGTCGTAGCGGGTGAGGCCCTCGTAGAGCTGGAAGCTGACCAGCCGCTTGCCCTCGAACCCGGCGCCGCCGATCACGGTGTCGGTGTTCGGCAGCTTTCCGGTCGCGCCGATGACCAGGGTGCCGCCCCGTCCGGAGGCTCCCGTACCGCTTCCGGACCCGGAGCCGGGCGCGCAGCCGGAGACGGTGATCAGCAGGGCACCGGCGGAGAGCAGGGCTCCGGTGGACAGGGCCGTTCTCGTCCGGGCGCGGTGGTGGTGAGGATGGCGGTGCGTCATATCGGTCCTCTGTGTGCGGGATTCCGTGGATCGGGGTCGTGGGTCGGCGGGGTCGATGGATCGGCGGGGTCGTGGGTCGGCGGATCGGCGCGTGATCGGCGTGGGCCGGTCAGAGCGGCGCGGAGGGTTCGACGGCGGCGTCGAAGGGGGTGCCGGAAGTGGTGTCGGAGGGGGCGGAGCCGGAGATGGTGGAGCCGAGGGCGGCTGGGCCGGGGGCGGCGGCCGTGCCCGCGGCAGCCGTATCGGACGGGACCGCCGCCACGGTGGCGGCGGCGAGCAGCGCCCGGGTGTACGGATGGCGGGGCGCCGCCCAGAGGTCCGCCGCCGGGCCCTCCTCCACCACCCGGCCCCGCCTCAGCACCACCACCCGGTGGGCCAGCCGGCGGACCACGGCCAGATCGTGGGAGATGAAGAGATACGCGAGCCCCCGGCTCTCCTGGAGCTCGACGAGCAGATCCAGCACCTGGGCCTGGACGCGGAGATCGAGCGCCGAGGTCGGTTCGTCGCAGACCACCAGGTCGGGGCCGGTCGCCAGCGCGCGGGCCACCGCCACCCGCTGGAGCTGCCCCCCGGACAGCTCTCGCGGATAGCGCAGCGCCAGCGCCGGATCGAGCCCGACCCGGCGGAACAGCTCGGCGGTCCGGTCGGAGCGTTCGCGCCGGGGTGTGCCCTGGGTCCGCAGGGCGAAGGCCACCGCCTCACCCGCCCGCAGGGCCGGGTTCAGGGAGCCGCGCGGATGCTGCGGTACGAACTGGAGCCGGGCGCGTACGGGCCGGGCGGACCGGCCGCGCAGCCGGTACGGATCGTGCCCGGCGAACCGTACGGTGCCCGAGGTCGGCGCGAGCAGACCGAGGCTCAGCCGGGCGAGGGTGGACTTCCCCGAGCCGGACTCGCCGACCAGTCCGACCGTCTCGCCCGGAGCGACGGTCAGCGAGACCCGGTCCAGGGCGGGCCGGGCGTCGGCGCGCTCGCCGCCCGCGGCACGCTCGGCCGCTCCGGTGCCCGGGTAGTGCTTGGTCACTCCGGTGAGGGAGAGCAGGGCCTCGGTCATCGGCGGTCTCCCTCCCCCGGCACGGCGGCGGCTCCCGCCCCGGCGGCCACCAGTTCGGCCGCGTAGGGGTGCCGTGGGCGGGAGAGCACCTGGTCCGCCTCCCCCGACTCGACGATCCGGCCGCCGCGCATGACGGCGACCCGGCCGCCGATCCGCCGTGCCGCAGTGAGGTCATGGGTGACCATCAGCAGAGCGATCCCGTGTACGGCGCGCAGGGACGCGAACAGATCGAGGATCTGCGACCGGACCACCGCGTCCAGGGCGGTGGTGGGCTCGTCGGCCACCAGGAGTCCCGGGGCACAGGACACGGCCAGGGCGATCGCCGCCCGCTGGCGCAGTCCCCCGGACAGTTCGTGGGGGTAGCTCCGGGCGATCCGGTCCGGTTCGCCGATCCCGGCCCGTTCGAGCAGACCGGGCACGGCCGCGCGGGCGGCTCCGCGCCCGGTGGCGATGCCGTGGCGCAGCAGTACCTCGGTGAGCTGGGAGCCGATCCGGCGCAGGGGGTCCAGCGAGCCCGTCGGGTCCTGCGGTACGTATCCGATGCGCCGGCCGCGTATCCGGGACAGGGCGCGCTCGTCCAGCGGGCGCAGATCGGTGCCGTCGAGCTCTACGCGCCCGGTGACCTCGGCCCCGTGGCCGGGCAGTCCGAGGACCGTTCTGGCGACGGTGGTCTTGCCGCTGCCCGATTCACCGACGAGGACCAGCGCGCCGCCCGGTTCGACGGTGAGGGAGACACGGTCGACGGCGAGGACAGGACCGGCCGGTCCCGGGTAGCGGACGGTCAGTTCCGTGACGGAGAGCGCCGGCGCGCTCGCCGGGAAGAGGCTCATCGGACGGCCTCCGGGCGCAGCGCCCGGCTGTCGCCGGTCCGGGCGCGCAGGGCGTCGCCGAGGGTGTTGAAGACCACCGAGACGGCCAGGATGGTGACGGCGGGCAGGACCGCGACGCCGGGGTGGGTCAGCAGGGCGGGCCGTGATTCGTCGAGCATCGCGCCCCATTCGGGGTCGGGGGGTGCCACCCCCAGTCCGAGGAAGGAGAGGCCGGCCGCGTAGACGATGGCCAGGCCGACGAGCGACGAGCAGTAGACCAGTACGACGGGGGCGACGACCGGGGCGACCTGACGGAGCACCACGGCGGTCCGGCCCGCGCCGCTCACCAGGGCCGCCTCCAGATACTCGGCGGTGCGGATGCGCCGTACCTCGGTGAAGGAGACCCGGGCCACCGCCGGGGTGAGCACGAAGGACAGGGAGATCACGGTGGTGCTCAGTCCGGGTTCCAGCAGGGAGGCGACGGCGATGGCGAGCAGTACCCCGGGGAACGCGTAGAGCACGTCGAGCGTACGGAGGAGGACCTGCTCGGTGACCCGTCCGGCGAGACCGGCGACCGCGCCCAGGAGTGTGCCCGCCACGGCCGCGACGGCCACCGGCAGCAGCCCGCCGATCAGGGACGGGCGTACGGCCACGATCAGCCGGCTCAGCATGTCGCGGCCCTGGGTGTCGGTGCCCAGCGGATGGCCGGGTGTCCAGAGACCGAGCAGCCGGTCGTCCAGGGATCCGGCGGCCGGGTCCTGAGGGGCGAGCCAGGGCCCGGCGACGGCCAGCAGCAGAAGAACGGCGGCGAGCCCCGCGGGCACCAGCAGCCCCGGCCCGTACCGTCCTGGCGGTGTCCTCTTCCCTGCCTTCCGCGCCCCTCGTGCCTCCCGGGCCTTCTCCGGCCGCTGTTCCTTCGGTGCCTTCCGTGTTGTTCCCCGCGCTGTCCGCGCCGTCGCGGTTACCGGTGTCATCGCGCGCTCCTGACCCGGGGGTCGATGAGCGCGTGCGCCGCGTCGACCAGGATGTTGATACCGACGAACGCGACCGCGACCAGCAATACCCCGCCCTGGACGAGCGGGAGGTCCCGCGCGGTGAGCGCGTCGTACAGCAGCCGCCCGACTCCGGGCCAGGCGAAGAGGGTCTCCACGAAGACCACCCCCTCCAGCAGATAGGCGAGCTGGAGCCCGCCGATGGTGAGCAGGGCGGGAGAGGCGTTGTGGACGCAGTGCCGCAGAACAGCGGTCCTGCTGAGACCGCGGGCCCGCAGGCTGTCCGCGAGATCCGAGGTGAGCACGGAGCCGAGCGCGGTACGGAACACCCGGGCGGTGAGGCCCAGGGGGACGAGCGCGGCGGCGGTCGCGGGCAGCACGAGATGGCGTACGAGATCGAACGGGCCGCCGCCGCCGAAGACATCGTGGGTGCCGCCCGCGGGCAGCCAGCGCAGCCATACGGCGAAGACGGCGATCAGCAGCAGCGCCACCGAGTACTGGGGGGCGGACACCGCGAGCGTGTTGAGCGCGGAGGACAGCCGTCCCAGCGCTCCGCGGGGGCGCAGGGCCCCGAGCGCGCCGAGCACGGTCCCTCCGGTGACGACCAGCGTGAACGCGACGGCGGTGAGCAGCAGGGTCTGGCCGAGCGCGGGCAGCAGCACTTCCGCCACCGGGCGCTGGGCGGAGATGGAGACACCGAGGTCGAGATGGAGGGCGTGCCAGAGCCAGTTGGCGTACTGGACCGGCACCGGCTCACCGAGGCCGAGCCGTTCCGTCAGCTCCCGCCGGGACTCCGGCGGGGCGCCGGGCCCCAGCAGGGCGCCGACCGGGTCGCCCGGGATCAGGGCGACCGTCAGGAAGACCACGACCGTGACACCGAGCAGGGTGGGCACGGCCAGCAGCAGCCGGCGCAGCAGGAAGCGCCTCACCCGTCGGCCCGCCGGGCGAGGACACCGGGGCTGCCGGCGGCGGGCGGGCGTGGGTGGCCAGACATGAGCGGTCCTTCCAGGAGATCGGGGTGGCGGCGCGGCACGGGTTCGGTGGCACGGTCCCGGGGTGGCCGGTACGGCACCGCCGTCAGGGCCGGTGCGGAACCGCCGCCGGTGCCCGTCCGGAAGGTCCGTTCGCGTGGAACGGCTACGGAACGGCCACGGAACGGCCCGGTGCGGCCGTGGTGCGGCCACGGTCGTCGGAGCCCCTCGGCCGCGGGGGTTCGGTCGGAGGGATGGACCGGCACGGGGCCGTCAGGCCCGTTGAGGCCGGACCGGGCCGCCGTGTCGAAGAATGAGGGATGTCAACACCGTCAGCCAGGCAGCGGTTCATGCTGATACCGGAGGTCATAGGATCCGGCGGACCCGGTACACGCCTGAGTGTGACCGGTGCTGCCCTGGCCGATATTGACCCACAGCAAGCCCCTTACTAGGCTGTAAATATGGCTATTCCGCGCACCGACTTCACCTTGGTCGGTATCGGCGGCTCATGGCACCGCAGGTGCTTCGACGAGCTGTGTAGCGCCCTCGTACGGCGCTGACCTTCGGCTCTTCCCCGAACAGCGGCGCCCTCTCCTCCTCCTGCCGGGCCCCTTCCGTCCCTCAGCCCAGGTCACCGCCGACCTGATGGCAGGCCGCCGACCTGATGGCAGGCCAGGGATACGCGGAGAACTCCGGCGTCACCGTCGTATCCGAGGGGAACGCAGCGCGATGCCATGCCACTTCCGAGAACGTGCTCCCAGAACGACCGCCTCCCGCCGCCCGAGGGGTGGCCCGTCATGGAACTCCTGACCGAGGCGGACCCCGGCGCCGGGTGCGGCCGGCGGCAGTCGGCGCGCCGGGCGTCCCGCGCGCTGCTCGGGCGGACGGGTCCCGAGGCGCTGCACAGCGAGATCGACAATCCGCTCGATCTGATCGCGGGCCATCAGATGCTCGCCGAGCCGGAGGACCGCAGACCGGGCCCGGCGGTCCCGCCCCGGCTGAATCCGGCGCCCGCGGGCTGCACCTGCGGACATCCGCTGTGCGCGGAGTCCGCCCATCGCGAGACGCTGCCCACCCGGGTGTTCCTGGTGGAACGTCATCCGGTGGCGTGCGCGGGACTGCGCAGCGTGCTGGGGCCGGTGCCCGACATGGCGGTGGTCGGCAGCTCGGGCAACCCTGACCGCGCGCTGGAGGCCGTACGCCGGATCCGTCCCGATGTCATCCTGCTCGGCGGCGGTGACACGCTGGGCGACGATCTGTCCGCGGTGGTCCGGCTGCGCGGTCCCGAGGGCTTCCCGGGCGCGCGGATCCTGCTGCTGCGGCGGGCCGAGAGCACCACGGAGGCCAGCCGGATGCTGCTCGCGGGGGCGAGCGGCTGCTTCCCGCTCGAACTGGCCGAGGACCGGATCATCAGCACGGTGTCGATGGCGGCGGCCGGGGCGACGGTCTTCCTGCCGGCGCCCCCGCCGGTCCAGGTCCATCCGGCCAGTCTGGCGGGCCACGCGGGCGAACCGCTGCCGCAGCACTGCGGGCTGACGGGGCGTGAGCGCCAGGTGCTCGCACAGCTCGCCCGGGGTCTGAGCAACGCGGAGATCGGCCGCGAACTCGCCCTCGCGGAGGCGACGGTGAAGAAGCACCTCACCCAGGCGATGCGCAAGACGGGCCAGTCGGACCGCCTGCGCGCGGCGCTCTACGCCCACCGCCACGGCCTGGAGGGCTGACCCGGCCCCGGGACCGGTGCGGTGACCGGTCCCGGGTCACGGTCCCCGTGCCGCCGCCGCACACCCGCCGCACACCTGGCGCGCGGCCTCTTCCCGTGTCCGGACGCGTACCGCAGCGCGAACGCGCGCCCGCCGGGGCGAGAACACATACGGCACGCACGGCACGTACGGCACCCCATGCGACCGGCACCCCCCTCGGAGGGACCCAACTCCCCGGCGACGGGCGACCTTTGGAGCATGCCGCGTGGGCTGATCGTCGCCGTTACCGACTCCGTTCGGGGCTTCTGGGCGCCCCGGCGCCGTACCTAGCGTTACGGGCGGACCAGGAGCTTCCCGGTCCTCACCCCACGCCTGGCCAAGGAGATCCCGATGAGCGACGCGGCCGAAGGAGGCATCGCCCGCGCCGGTTCGCGCGACACCGCCGCGCACGGTGCCGGTACGCCGCCCGAGACGGAATCCGCCGACAGCGCACGCGCCCGGACGACGGTCCTGCCGGACCCCGGCACATCCGGCGCCGAGGGCGCTACCGGCGCCGTACGACCCGAGAAGTCCCGCAATCCGTACCGCTCGATGCCCGACGCCGAGCGTTCCGCCCTGTGGCGGCAGCGGCTCCACGAGGCCGAGGCCGGTCTGACCGGACTGCTCGCCTCGCTCGGCGACGAGGTCCATCTCACCGACTGGTTCGCCCTCCAGGCCGAACTCTTCGCCGATCTGCCGGACGCCCGCACCGCCCCGGCCGCCGAATGGCAGCGTGTCTTCTTCCGGGGCCAAGCCCTGATGGAACGTTTCCTCGTGGCCCGCTACGGCGAGGCGATCCTCGCCGACTGGGCCCGCGCCAACGCCGGGGTGCACCGCCAGGTGGAACCCGATCACGGCCGGGGCGCCGGCGATCCCGTCCACCGGATCGCCCGTCAGGCCGAACTCTACGGTTCCGACTACGAGTTCGACGACGAGTTCGGTGACGGGTCCCACGACGGCACCGCGCCGACGACCCCCGCGCACGCCGCGCTCACCATCACCCACTGCGCCATCTGGGACTACCGCGAACAGGCCCGCCGCAACGGGGTACGGCTCACGCTGGCCTCCCCCTGCACGTACTGCACCGAGGCCCTGAGCGCCAATATCCGCGCCAAGGGCTATGTGCCCGCGCACCAGTTGCGCACCGGCCCCACGGGACACGGCTGCCGCTGGGAGGCCACCGCGCCTTCCGCCGCCGCTGCCGCGCCCTCCCCCACCGACGAACTCCAGGAGCCCTGATGTGCGGAGTCACCGGCTGGATCGACTGGGAAACCGATCTCCGGAACGAGGAGGCGACGCTCCGGGCGATGACCGGGACGCTCGCCTGCCGCGGTCCCGACGACTCCGGCGTCCTGCTCTCCCGGCACGCCGCCCTCGGCCACCGCAGGCTCGCCGTCATCGCGCCCGACGACGGCGCCCAGCCCATGGGCACGACCGCGGGCGACGGACCGCGCACCGTGCTCACCTACAACGGCGAGCTGTACAACTACCCCGAGCTGCGCCGGGAGTTGCGCGCGCTCGGCCATGAGTTCCGTACCCGCTCCGACACGGAGGTCGTCCTGCGGGCCCATCTCCAGTGGGGAGCCGACGCGCCCCGCCGCTTCAACGGCATCTTCGCGTACGCGCTGTGGGACGACCGCCGCCAGGAACTCCTCCTGGTCCGCGACCACTTGGGCGTCAAGCCGCTGTACTGGCATCCGCACGCCTCCGGGGTGCTCTTCGGCTCCGAGCCCAAGGCCGTACTGGCCCACCCGCTCTTCCACGCCGAACTCGACGCCGAGGGCATCGCGGAACTGTTCGCCCTGCCCGCCGCGCCGACCGCGGGCCACGGCGTCTTCCGGGGACTGCACGAGGTGCTCCCCGGCCAGACCGTCACCGTACGGCGCGGCGCGACCCGTACCGCCCTCTACTGGCGGCCCACCGCCCGCGCGCACCCCGACGACCCCGCGACCACCCGTGAGACCGTACGGGCGCTGCTCGCCGACACCGTCGAACGCCAGCTCCTCAGCGATGTCCCGCTCTGCACCCTGCTCTCCGGCGGTGTCGACTCCAGCGCCGTCACCGCACTCGCGGCGGCGGCCCGGGAACGCGCGGGCCACTCCAAGGTGACCAGCTTCTCGGTGGACTTCCCCGGCAGCGCCGACCGCGCCCCGGACGCCTGGCGCACCAGCGCGGACGCGCCCTTCGTCCAGGCCGCCGCCGAGCACATCGGCACCCTCCACACCTCCGTGCTCATCCCGGACGACGATCTGCTGGACGCCCGTGACGCCGTACTGCGCGCCCGGGACCGGCCCGGCTGGGGCGAGATGGACGCGTCACTGCATCTCCTCTTCCGCGAGGTGCGCAGACGTTCCACGGTGGCCCTGTCCGGCGAGGCCGCCGACGAGATCTTCGGCGGCTACCCCTACTTCCACGATCCCGCGGCGCTCGCCGCGGACACCTTCCCCTGGCTGCACGGCCGCACGACCCCGGCCGCGCTGCTCCGGCCCGAGGTGGCCGCGGAGGTCAGACCCGAGGAGTACACCGCCGAGCAGTACCGCCGCTCGCTGGCCGACGTACCGCGGCTGGAGGGCGAGGAGGGCGCCGACCGCCGGATCCGCGAGATCTTCCATCTCGCGCTCACCCGCTGGCTGCCGCCGCTCCTGGAACGGGTGGACCGGGTCAGCATGTCCGTCGGTCTGGAGGTCCGGGTGCCGTTCTGCGACCACCGGCTGGTGGACTACGTGGCGAACGTGCCCTGGGCGGTCAAGACGCCCGGCGGCCGGTCGAAGGGCCTGCTGCGGGACGCCGTCCGCGATCTGCTGCCCCAGCAGGTCGCGGACCGGCCCAAGAGCGGCTATCCCTCCACACCCGCCGTGCGCTACACGGAGGTGCTCACCGCCCGCGCGCACGAGCTGCTCGCCGACACCCAGGCGCCGGTCTTCGACCTGGTCGACCGGGAGACCGTACGCCGCGCGCTCGCCGAGGGCCGCCCCCTGCCCAGCCCGCGCACCGCCCCCAATCCGGTCGGCGGACTCGACCATCTCGTCCAGGTCGACGAGTGGCTGCGCGCGTACCGGGTGAGGCTGCGGTGAGCCCCGCCCGCCGGCCCGCCCGGAGCGCCGAGGCGGAGGCGTACCGGGGCGCCTCACGGCGCTGGACCACCGGGGTCGCCGTACTCACCGCGCGCTCGGGCGAGGACGTCTTCGCCAAGACGGTCTCCTCGCTCTGCACGCTCTCCCTGGAGCCGCTGCTGATCAGTGTGGCGGTCGACGCCCGCAGTCCGCTGGCCGCGGCGGTACGCGCCAGCGCCCGGTACGCCGTGTCCGTACTGGGCGCGGCCCAGGAGCCGCTCGCCCGGCGGTTCGCCGCTCCCGGCGCCGGTCACGCGCTCGGTTTCTTCACCCATGCCCCGATGCGCGAGGACACCGGGGCGCCCGTCCTGGAGGACAGCCTGGCCTGGTTCGACTGCCGGCTGCACAGTGTCCTGCCCGGCGGCGACCACGCCATTCTCGTCGGCCGGGTGGTCGCGGCGGACGTCGGTCAGGGCGAGCCGCTGCTGTACCACGACGGCCGGTACCGCACCCTCCACCACCAACCGATGACGTCGACAGGAGCCCGCGCATGACCCGACTGGACACCTCGGCGCCGGGGAGGGGTCTGCTCACCGGCGACCGCTACCGGGCCGAGCTGAACGACGGCCGCGAACTGTATCTGGACGGCACGCGCGTCACCGACCCCGCGGCGCACCCCGCCTTCGGGCCCGCGGTCGACGAGCTCGCCCGGCTGCTGGACCTCCAGCACGATCCCGCCCATCACGAGCTGCTGACCTGGAAGGACCCGGACACCGGAGCGCGGCTCGCCCGTGGCTACCAGCCGCCGCGCACCCTGGAGGAGCTGCGCGTACAGCGGCGCAGCGCCGAGTTCTGGCACGCCGAGTCCCTGGGGCAGCACGGCCGTTCGCCCGCCTTCATGGCGTCCATCGCGGTCGGCGTGCACGACTTCCGCCATCAGCTGGAGCAGGCGCGTCCGGGGTTCGGCGCCAACGCCGAGGCGTGGTACCGCCATTGCGCGGCCAACGACCTGGTGCTCTCGCACGCCCTCGGCGATCCGCAGATCGACCGCTCCACCGATCCGGTCGACGACCCCGATCTCGCCCTGCGGGTGCTGGAGGAGAACGACCGGGGCATCGTCGTGCGCGGGGCCAAGCAGCTCACCACGCTCGCGCCCCTCGCCCACGAGGTGCTCGTCTATCTGTCGGCGTCCTTCACCCAGCGCCGCGGTGAGCAGTTCGTGGTCTGGTTCGCCCTGCCGCTCAACACCCCCGGTCTGGTGACCCTGTGCCGCGAACCGCTCGGCGGCAGCGCCTGGGGGCACGCGCATCCGCTGGGCGCGCGCTTCGACGAGCAGGACGCCATGCTGTTCTTCGACGATGTGACCGTGCCCTGGGACCGGGTGTTCCTGCTGCGCGACGGTGAGCTGGCCCGGCGCGGACTGGGCCGGATCAACGCCTGGAGCGCCTATATCGGCCATGTCCGCTACCGGGAGCGGCTGCGTACCCTGCTGGCCACGGCCACCCTCGTCGCCGAGAGCATCGGTGTGGACGGCTTCCGCAACATCCAGGAGGACCTGGGGCGGCTGGCCGGGTACGCCGAACTCACCGAGCTCTTCCTGGACGCGGCCGAGGCGCGGGCCACCGTCACCGACAGCGGTCTGCTGGCTCCCGGGGACACCGCGGCCAGCCGGGTCTGGTCCGCGGAGGTCGCCGAGAGCGCGGTCGCCATCGTGCGCGGGATCGGCGCCTCGGGACTGCTGATGCAGCCCACCGAGAACGATCTCGCGCACCCCCGGCTGCGCCCCCATCTCGACCGGTACATGCGCGGACGCGGTATCGACGCGGACCGCAAGTCCCGGCTGTTCCGGCTCGCCTGGGAACTGACCGGCGACGCCTTCGGACAGCGCCAGCATCTGTACGAGTACGTCCACCGGGGCGATCTGGCACGCAACCGCATCAATCTCTACAAGCGGTACGACCAGAGCTCCGTCCGGGAACGGCTCGAACGGCTCATCGACGAACCCGCCCCGTCCGCCGCTCCTCAGGAGGTCAGTCCGTGACCGCGTCCGCCACCGAGATCCAGGCCCGTACCCTCGCCGGTTACGCGCACGCCAGCGCGCTGCGGCAGGTCCATGACCGCGACTGGGTGCTCGACCGGGTGACCGGCGAGCCCGAGGTGCTGCTCGATCTCGGCAGCGGCATCGGCCAGTTGCTGCACGAGGCACTGGGGCGGCATCCGTCCCTGCGGCTGGCCGTCGGCCTGGAGCGTTCCGAGCACCGTATCGCCGAGGCCGCGGAACGGCTGCGGGCGCACGGCGACCGGGTCCGGCTGCACCAGGCCGATCTGACGGCGCCGCCCGAACTGCCCGACCGCGCGGACGTGGTGACCATGACGTCGGTGCTGCACTGGCTGTACCCGGACGAGGAGCGCACGCTCGACTGGATCAGCCGGCAACTCACCCCGGACGGGGTCTTCCTGCTGACCACCTACCATCCGGACCGGGACGCGCACGGACTGGGCGGCGAGGACGACATCGTCCGGGACGCGCTCGTCGCCCTCGGCGCCGAACGGGACGCGGTGCCCTCGCTCTTCTCCGGCGGCGGGGTGCTGCCCATCGCGACCAGGACCCGTACGGGCGCCGATCTGGGCGCGCTGCTGGAGCGGTTCTTCCACGTCGACTCCTATCTGGAGCGCGACGCGGTGGTCACCGTCGAGAGCGAGGGCCAGTACGAGCACTTCCACGCGGCGACCTTCGGCGACTACTACGCCCGGCTCGTCGAACCGGCCCGGCGGGCCGCGTTCTTCACCGCGGTCGGCGAGAGCGCCTGGCGGCGCCAGCGCGAGCGGGGCCGGGTCAGCGGGATGCCCGTACGGCTCTGGCGGCTCGCTCCGCGCCGGTGAGCGTCCGACTACGCTGAGCGGGCGGGCACTTCGACGGGCCCGCCGACACGCCGTCCCGTCCGGCCGAGGAGCCACGATGTCAACTCCCCTCCCCAGCGCGAAACTCGGCGCGTTCCTCCGAGCCCACCGAGAGCTGCTCAAGCCCGCCGACGTCGGGCTGGTGGCCACCGCCCGCAGGCGCACCCCCGGGCTGCGCAGGGAGGAGGTGGCCTCGCTCTCGGGGGTGGGGCTGGCCTGGTACACCTGGCTGGAACAGGGCCGGGTGACCGCTTCCCGGCAGGTGCTGGGGGCGGTCACCCGGGCGCTGCGGCTCGACGCGGCGGGGCAGCGGCACGCGATGCGGCTGGCGGGGTATCACGATCCCGCGCTCTCCGCCGACGAGGACGGCGGCAGCGGTGAGCTGGCCGCCGCCGTCCAGCCGGTGCTGGACTCCTGGACGGCCAGTCCGGCCGTCCTGCTGGACCGGTACTTCGATCTGCTGGGCTGGAACGCCGCGTGGGGAGCGCTGTGGGGCAGCCCGGAGACCGTCCCCGCGGACCGCCGCAACCTGATGTGGCTGATGGTGGCCGACCAGCGGCTGCGGACGGTGCTGCGGGACTGGGAGCCGCTGGCCATGAATGTCTTCCAGCACTTCCGCGCGCAGGCGGGACCCGCGCTGGAGGACCCCCGGACCGACGAGGTCTACCGGCGTCTGGACGAGGACGCGCCGGAGCTCCGCCACTGGTGGGGATGCCACTCGGTGGCGGAGCTGACGGCCCGTACGGTCGTCGTGGAGCCGGCCGGGATCGGCGGGATCGAGCTGTCGCTCTCCTCCTTCCACCCGGTGGACGACCCCAGCGCGCTGGTGCTTCTCTTCACACCGGCGTCCGCCACGGACCGCGCCCGGATGGGGGCCCTCACCGAGCGGCCCCTCCGGTCCGTCGATCCGGGCGCGGGAGCGGGGCGTCAGGCCGGCTGATCCTGTCCGGGGATCGGATCCGCCGGTTCGTCCCGCCGTACGGACTTGCGCGCACCCGCGCCGACGGTGAGCGCGCCCAGCGCCGCGAGGAGCGCCAGACCGGTGCCGATGACCAGCGTGCCCGTGGCGACCTCGGTGAACGAACCCACGGCCCAGGCGCCGATACCGGTGCCCGCGTACATGGTCGAGGTCAGCCAGGCGCTGGAGGTGGCGCGCAGCTCCGGGTTGACGGTGCCCGCCAGCGTCTGCTGGTCGGTGACGAAGCCGCCGCTGGCCACGAACCACAGGGTCACCCCGGCGAGCGCGAGCACCAGTCCGGGACCCCACGCCGACAGGGTGATGCCCGCCGCCATCAGGACTCCCCACAGGGGCAGCAGCGGCACCTGGCTGCCCCCGGCGGCGCGGGCCCGGTCGCCCAGCCGGCCGCCGAGCAGGGAGCCGGCCACACTGCCCGCCCCGACCAGGATGCCGACGAGTCCGAGTTCCGAGACGGACAGGTCGAAGCGGTCGACGAGCAGGGCGCCCAGGAAGGTGTAGGCGCCCAGATTGGCCGCGTGGAAGACCGTGTTGACGGTGAGCGCCTTGCGGAGCGTCGGATCGCTCCAGCCGGCGAGCACGGCCCTGACCGCGCCGACCTCGGCCGGGCGGCTGGCACTCGCGGGGAGCTGGCGCAGCAGCAGCGGCAGCGCGAGGGCGGTGGCCACGGCCATGGCGAGGAACGCCGAGCGCCAGCCCGCCCATCCGGCGAGCACCGCGCCGAGCGGTACGCCGATCACCTGGCCGCAGGAGAAGAGCGCCATACCGAGGCCGAGGGCCCGGCCGCGTACCCGGTCGGGCGCGGTCTCGGCGATATGGGCCCAGATCGCGGGCCCCGCGGCGGCGGCGGCGAGACCGGCGACGGCGCGGGAGACGACCAGCAGCGCCAGCCCGGTGGAGAGCGCGGCGATGGCGTTGGACACGAGGAAGAGCGCGGCACCGGCCACCAGGGTCCGCCGCCGTCCGAACCGGTCGCTGAGCAGGCCGAGGAACGGCGCGCAGATCGCGTACACGAGGACGTACGCGGTGACGCTGGAGGCCGCGGCGGCCTCGCTGACGTCGATGTCGTCCGCGATGGTGGGCAGGAGGGGAGAGACCAGGAAGGTCTCCGTGCCGAAGAGGAAGAGCAGGGCGAAGACCCCGGCGTACCGCAGTCGGTCGAAGGTCTCGGATGCGGTGTCGGGGTCGTGCGCGTCCGGGGGACCGCTCAAGGGGATCACTGCCTTTCGGGCGTCTGTGGGGAGTCCCGGCGGCCTGCGGGGGGCCGTACGGGAAAGCCACGCGCGGCTCCGGTGGCGGCAGGGACCGTCCGGCCCCGCCATGCTGCTCGGGACGCACGGTCTCAACCAGGCAGGCGTTCATCCTGTGACCCCGGGTCACAGTCACGGTCGGCCGCGTCCGAGGAGAGCGGTAATCGGTTCGGTCCGTGGCGGAGAGCGGTTGAGGGCGGTGGAGGGCGAGGCCCCCCACCGTTGTTCTCACGTCCGGACGTCGGGTCGGGAAGTCAGCCGAGAGGCGCCGCGCCGGCGGCGCTCGCTCCGGCGGGCACGGGTGAGGCGAGAGGCTCGGACGGGGTGACGGGCTCGGGCAGGGTCATGAGCTCGGGCGGGACGAGGGGCTGGTGCGGGACGAGGGGCTGGTGCGGGGTGACGGTCCGGTGCGGGGTGATGGCCATGACCGTCTCGGTGACCGCGATACGGCCGCCCAGTCGCGGCGGTTCCAGCCGGCCGGGATCGCCCGTCAGAAGCAGACGTACCGCGGCCCACGGGAGGTTCACTCCGGCGAAGGCGGTCTGGAAGAGCCCGGCGGAGGCCCGTGGATTGGCTTCCAGCAGGACCGGCCGGCCGTGCCAGTGGCGCAGTTGCACATTGGAGAGATAGGCGAGCCGGAAATGGCTCACCAGGCGCTGGGCGATGGCGGTCAGGGCGGGGGCGTCGAGCAGATGGCGGTAGCGCCCGTCCTTGGACCGGGCGACACAGGTGACCATGGCGCCGCCCGGGGCCGAGAGGCAGTCGATGCTCACCTCCGGATCGTCCAGGTAGGGCATCACGATGAACTCGGGGACCTTCTCGCCCTGGTCCGCCGCCCGGTCGAGGGCGTCGGCCACGGCGCCGACGGAGGCGACGGGCCGCGCCGGTGCCAGCAGGTCCTTCATATGCAGGGGTTCGTCGTCGAGAATGCGGAAGCCGAACGCCGAGAACTCCCCGGCGGGTTTGATACAGGCAGTGCTGCCCGCCTCGGCTATCTGCCGTGCCGCCGCGCGGAGTTGCTCGCCGTCGGAGACGATCCACCAGGGCGGTACGGGGACGCCGATCGCCTGGGCGGCCTCGTAGGTCAGACTCTTGCTGGTCAGTGTGTCGACCGCGGCGGCCGGTGAGCACATGAGCTTGGTGCCGGCCGCGGCGAAGGCGTCGGCGTAGGGCGCGAGCGCGTCCAGGCGCCGGGGCGGTATCAGTACGTCGATGGAGTGCCGGCGGCAGAAGTCGAGGGCGAACTCGGCGTAGGCCGCGTTGCTCACCCGGTGGGGTTCGACTTCGCTGACGTCGCAGGCCGCGAGCGCGGGAGCGTGCCGGCTGATGTTGGTGCCGTAGACAAGGACATCGGTGGCGTCGGGGTTCTCACGCAACATCCGCGCCACCTCGGTGGCGGCGACCCCCGCGCTGCTGAGCCAGATGCGAAGTGCTATCGGGGACGCTCCCCTCGGACAGGGCGACATGGCCACGCGGCACGGGTGACCAGGCCGGGGGAAGTCCCCCGGTGCCGGAGATCCACGGCCTGCGCGGCGGTGCGCAATCGGGTGTGTAGAGCGGATGATAGCCCGGATGGGCTGCGGTTTTGCGCGTACGCGGATTGGCGGGAGAACCGCGCGGCCCCGCATGATCCACTCCGGCGGGGCCACGCGTCCACGCTGCCCCCCGCGATGGTCGCCAACCGGTCGTCGAACCGCGGAACCGCTGATGAGTGGGATGATTCACGGTGTCACCGGAGCGACGGAAGCCCGTGGTCCGGTTTCGGCGCGGTGCCGGGTGCCGAGGAGGCAGGGAGGAGTCGCTGATGCTGTTCCGTCAGTTGGAGTACTTCGTGGCGGTGGCCAGGGAGAGACACTTCGCGCGGGCGGCCGAGTCCTGCTACGTGTCACAGCCCGCGCTCTCGGCGGCGATCGCCAAGCTCGAACGCGAGCTGAACGTCACGCTGATCAACCGGGGACACAACTACGAGGGCCTCACCCCGGAGGGCGAGCGGCTCGTCGTCTGGGCCAAGCGGATCCTCGCCGAGCAGGACGCGTTCAAGGCCGAGGTGGCCGCCGTGCAGTCGGGCATCACCGGGACGCTGCGACTGGGCACGGAGCCCACGGCCTCGACGACCCTGGCGCTCCCGGTCGCCGCGTTCTGCGGGGCGCACCCGCTGGCCAAGGTCCAGGTCCGCTCCCGGCTGTCCGCGAGGGAACTCCACCGCCAGCTGCGGGAGTTCGAGCTGGACGCGGCGATCGCGCACTTCGCCCCCGAGGACCGCGAGAGCCTGCAAGTGGTGCCGCTGTACCAGGAGAGATATGTGCTGCTGGCGTCGGGCGACCAGCTGATGCCCCAGACCAACACCATGACCTGGGCGGACGCGGCCCAGCTGCCGCTCGCGCTGCTGACGCCCGACATGCGTATCCGCCAGCTCATCGACAACGTGTTCGCGGACAGCGGGGTCGTGGTGACCCCTCAGGTGGAGACGGACTCGGTCGCTTCCCTGTACGCGCATGTGGGCGTCGGCGACTGGGCGAGCATCGTGCCGCACACCTGGCTGCGCGCCATGCCGGTGATCGGCAGACCGAGGGCCGTCCGCCTGGTCGCCCCGGACGCCAGGGCGCAGGTCTCGGTCGCGATCCACGCGGCGACCCCGGGATCGATCGCCGCCCGCGCGTTCGTGAACGCGGCGACGGGTCTGTCACTGGACGAGTTCTTCGACCAGCCGCTCCCGGCCGAGCACCGCGTCAGATAGAGCCGGACGCGCCGGGGGATCGGGGCCGGTCCCGAAGGCCGGTCCCGGCACCGGGGAACCGCCCGGCCGGGCGGAGCGGACCAGCGGCACACTCGCGGCCGAGAACCCGGCCCCGGACCGTCAGCCGGGGGCCTGCCCGCCCCTGGTCGCCCCCGGCCACGGCCCCACGGCGAAAGAACCGTACCGGTGCCGCGGAACGGCCCGTCCGGCCCGACCGACCGTCCGGCCCGACCGACCGTCCGCGCCGACCGGACAGAGCGGGCCAACCGTCCGGGCCGAGAGCACCCGCGACCGAAGGCCCCGCGCCCCCGGTCGCCGACCGGCTCCCCGCGCTGTCATTTCGCTCGCGCGTAGAGGTTCTCCACCGCCCGCCGGTCCAGTCCGCCCTTCGCCGTGTGGGGCAGCGTCCCGACGATCTGGAGCCGGTCGGGCACCTCGGTGGCCGACAGCCGGTCGCGGCAGTACTGGAGGATCTGCCCGGACCCGAGCATCTCGCCCTCGCGTACGACCACGACGGCGCCGGTCCGCTGCCCGTAGTGCGCGTCCGGGATGGGGAACACGGCCGCCTCCGCCACACCGGGACAGCCGGCGAGCACGTCCTCGACATGCTCGGGCGAGATCTTCTCGCCGCCGCGGTTGATGAGGTTCTTGATGTGCCCCGTGAGGAACAGATACCCGTCCTCGTCCAGCGAGCCCAGATCACCCGTGCGGAACCAGCCGTCGGTGAAGCTCTCCGCCGTCTCCTCCTGGTCACCCAGATAGCCGCGGGTGACGGTGGGACCCTGCACCCACACCTCGCCCTGGGTGCCGACCGGGCACGTACGCCCGTTCCGGTCGACGACACGCAGGCCCACTCCGGTCGTACGCCCGACGGATCCCTGTTTGAGGGGTCCCCGCTCGGGCAGGGGCTCGCTGGTCGTCTGGTGCGTGGTCTCGGTCATACCGTACGCGGAGAGCAGCGGCGCCCCGAGCGTGCGCTCCAGCGCCCGCTGCGTCGCCGCGTTGAGCGGGGCGCTGCAACTGCGGACGAATCTCAGCGGCGCGATCTCCGGGCCCGGGTACTCCGCCGCCGACCGGTCCAGGAGGATCTCGTGGATGGTCGGGACCGCGGTGAACCAGGTGGCGCCCGCGGCCCGTACGTCGTCCCAGAACGTGTGGGCCGAGAACCGCCCCCGCTCCGGCAGCAGCACACATCCCCCGCTGGCCAGGGTGGCCAGCAGGGCCGCGAACAGTCCGTGGCCGTGGAAGAACGGCATCACCGCGACCGTCGCGTCACCGGGTCCCAGCTCGTAGGTGGCACAGATGCCCCGCACCGAGGCGGCCACATTGGCGTGGGTCAGCGGGACCATCTTGGCCCGGTCGGTGGTTCCCGAGGTGAACAGCACCAGGGCGTCGTCGCCGGTCGGCCCGTCTCCCGCGCCCCGTACGTCCCGCACGCCCCGCGCTCCTCCCCCGGCCCCGTCCGTTTCGAGCGCGGCCGTCGCCGTCCCGGCGCGGGAGACATCCACGCGCACCGTCCACGACGGTGCGACATCGACCCGCGCGACGGGTTCGGCGCCGGTCGCGAGCGGACCGGCGAGGATCGCCCGCGCCCCCAGCGCGTCGAGCCGCGCGGACATCTCCGGCCCCGACAGGGCGGGATCGACCGGGGCGACCACAAGGCCGGCCCGCGCCGCGCCCAGGAGCGCCACGACGAACTCGGCGGTGTTGGCGCAGACGAGCCCCACCGCGTCGCCGCGCCCCAGCCCCGCGGTGCCGAGACGCGCGGCCATCTCGTCGGCCAGGGCGGCCAGGGTGCCGTAGGACAGGTCCACCCGGTTACCGGCGACGGTGACGACGAGCGCCCGTGCGCCGGGACAGTCACGCGTCTGTCTGTGCAGAAGGTCGACGAGACCCGTGACCGCCGGGGGCCGGTACCGGTTCGTGTCGCACACGGACGCCGTAGTGGGAACGGCCATGACCACCACTCCTCGCTCTGGAACTCATACCGGATCTGAGGAATCTGAGGAAACCGTCACTGTGAGACTGCGCTGGCGCGAAGTGTGCGTCCAATACGCGCTGGTGAACAGTCGATAGCGAACGTCTATCAAGGGAGTTGCCGCTCATCCCGGGCCTCCGCGACCAGCATCAATAAATGCTGTTTATCGGCTAGTCGCCGATAGGTCTTGGACGCGGACACGCACGCCGAACAAGGTGGGACGAGAAGCCGCACAGGCATGACCGCCCAAGGAGGACCTCGGAGCCATGACCGCCCCTTCCGCACTGGAGACCGCGTCGACCGCCGACGTTCCGGCCGAGGCCGAGCTCACCGACGGGTACCACCTGGTGGTCGACGCACTCAAGCTTAACGACGTCGACACCATCTACGGGGTGGTCGGCATCCCGATCACCGACCTGGCCCGCCTCGCGCAGGCCCAGGGCATCCGCTACATCGGGTTCCGCCACGAGAGCAACGCCGGTCACGCGGCGGCGGCGGCCGGTTACCTCACGAAACGGCCGGGCGTCGCGCTGACGGTGTCCGCGCCGGGCTTCCTCAACGGACTCGTCGCGCTGGCGAACGCCACCACGAACTGTTTCCCGATGGTGCAGATCTCCGGCTCCAGCGAGCGTCATCTCGTCGACCTCAAGCAGGGCGACTACGAGGAGATGGACCAGCTCGCCGCCGCGCAGCCGTTCGTCAAGGCCGCGTACCGGGTGAGCCGGGTCGAGGACATCGGCCGGGGTATCGCCCGCGCGCTGCGCACCGCGATATCGGGCCGGCCCGGCGGTGTGTATCTCGACATCCCGGCCGCGGTGCTCGGCTCCATCATGGACGCGGAGGAGGGCGCCAGGACGCTGAGCCGTCTCGTCGACCCCGCGCCGCGCCAGCTCCCCGCCCCCGAGGCGGTGGACCGCGCGATCGAGATCCTGGCGGGCGCTCGGCGTCCGCTGGTGGTGCTCGGCAAGGGCGCCGCGTACGCGCAGGCCGACGAACGGATCCGCGAGTTCATCGAGTCCACGGGGATCCCGTACGTACCGATGTCGATGGCGAAGGGCCTGCTGCCGGACAACCACCCGCAGTCGGCCGCCACCGCCCGTTCACTGGCGCTGCGCAAGGCCGATGTCGTGGTGCTCCTCGGCGCCCGGCTGAACTGGCTGCTCAACCACGGCGAGGCACCGCAGTGGAACCCGGACGCCAAGTTCATCCAGGTGGACATCGAGCCCAAGGAGCTGGACAGCAACCAGCCCATCGCCGCGCCGCTCGTCGGGGACATCGAGTCGGTGCTCGAAGTGCTCGCCGAGCGGACCAAGCCCGGCCAGATCGCGGCCCCCGCCGCCTGGCGGGAGGAGCTGGCGGCGCGCTCGGCGCAGAATATCGCCAAGATGGCGGAGCGTCTCAAGGCCGACCCGCATCCGATGCAGTTCATGGGCGCCCTCAAGGCCGTACGTGACGTGGTGCACGAGCGTCCCGAGACGTACATCGTCAACGAGGGTGCCAACGCGCTGGACATCGCGCGCAATGTGATCGACATGCAGGTGCCGCGCCACCGCCTCGACAGCGGTACATGGGGTGTCATGGGCATCGGCATGGGCTACGCGATCGCCGCCGCCGTCGAGACCGGCCAGCCGGTCGTGGCCGTGGAGGGCGACAGCGCCTTCGGGTTCAGCGGTATGGAGCTGGAGACGGTCTGCCGCTACAAGCTGCCCGTCGTCACCGTCATCATGAACAACGGCGGTGTCTACCGAGGCGACGACATCAACCCGGCGGAGACCGGTGACCCGTCGCCGACGACCCTGATGCTCCAGGCGCGCCACGACGTGATGATCGAGGCGTTCGGCGGCAAGGGCTACCGCGCGACCACACCCGCCGAGGTCACCGCCGCGCTCACCGAGGCACTGGCCTCGGGCGGCCCGGCGCTCATCGACTGCGCGATCGACCCCTCGGCCGGCACCGAGAGCGGTCATATCGCGCACCTCAACCCGAAGGGCATCACCGTCGGCAACATCACGCCGGCGAAGAAGTAGGCGTGACGCGCCCCTGAACCCCTCGCGAACTCCGCACACCGCACACTCCACCCTCGCACGAGATCTTTCACGAGAAGGAAGCCATCATGAGTGAAAAGCCGCTCGCCGGAATCAAGGTGATCGACTTCACCGGGGTCCAGGCCGGTCCCGCGTGCACCCAGATGCTCGCCTGGTTCGGCGCCGACGTCATCAAGGTCGAGCGCCCCCAGGGCGGCGACGTGACCCGCAACCAGCTCCGGGACATCCCCGACCTCGACGCGCTCTACTTCACCATGCTGAACAGCAACAAGCGCTCGCTGGCCATCAACACCAAGACCCCTGAGGGCAAGGAGGTCATGGAGAAGCTGATCCGCGAGTCGGACATCCTGGTCGAGAACTTCGCACCGGGCGCCATGGACCGTATGGGTCTCAGCTGGGAGCACATCCACGAGCTGAACCCGCGGCTGATCTTCGGCTCGGTCAAGGGCTTCAACGACGAGTCGTCGTGGAACGACCTCAAGGTGTACGAGAACGTCGCCCAGGCCGCCGGCGGCGCCGCGTCCACCACGGGCTTCTGGGACGGCCCGCCGACCATCAGCGGCTCGGCCCTCGGTGACAGCAACACCGGCATGCACCTGCTGATCGGCCTGCTGACCGCGATCATCCAGCGCAACGCGACCGGTCTGGGCCAGAAGGTGTCGGTGTCCATGCAGGACGCCGTGCTCAACCTGACCCGCGTCAAGCTCCGTGACCAGCAGCGCCTGGCGAAGATCGGCTACCTGGAGGAGTACCCCCAGTACCCGCACGGCGAGTTCGGCGACGCGGTGCCCCGCGGCGGCAACGCCGGCGGCGGTGGCCAGCCCGGCTGGATCCTGAAGTGCAAGGGCTGGGAGACCGACCCCAACGCCTACATCTACTTCACGATCCAGGAGCAGAACTGGAAGCGCACCGCCGAGGCCATCGGCCACCCCGAGTGGGTCGAGGACCCGGACTACACGACCGCCCGTGCCCGCCAGCCGCGCATCATGGAGATCTTCGGCGAGATAGAGAAGTGGCTGGCCGACAAGACCAAGTACGAGGCGGTCGACATCCTGCGCGAGTGGGAGGTGCCCTGCGCCCCCGTGCTCAGCATGAAGGAGCTCGCCGAGGACCCCGACATGCGCAAGAGCGGCACGATCGTCGAGGTCGATCAGAAGGAGCGCGGCACGTATCTGACCGTGGGCAGCCCGGTCAAGTTCTCCGGCTTCAAGCCCGACATCAAGGGTGCGCCGCTGCTCGGCGAGCACACGGACGAGGTTCTCGCGGACCTCGGCTACGACGCGAACGACATCCGCAGGCTGCACGAGGGCAAGGTCGTCGCCTGACCCGCTGATCCGGTGATCCGGATCCGGTGATCCTCGTCCGGTGTCCGGTGATCCTCATCCGAGCGGCCGATTTCCCGGGTGCCCCGCGCGCGATCCCGCGTGCAGGGCACCCGTACGCGTGCGGGGTGCGTACGGGAGGACCTCCCGGCCCGGGACCGTTCCTAAGCTGTGACCGTTGCGGCTTCGCGAACCGGGAGGGCCCTGATGACCCGCGAGAACGGCAAGACCCACAAGAGCCACGAGAACGACGAGAGCTACGACGCCGTGGTGATAGGCGCCGGCGTCCTGGGCTGTTCCGTGGCCTACGCGCTGGCCCAGGACGGACGGCGCGTCTGCGTGGTCGACCGCAACGCCTCGGCGGGCAGCGGATCCACGAGCGCCTCCTCGGCGGTCGTGCGCTTCAACTACTCGACCTTCGCCGGTGTGGCCGGCGCCTGGGAGTCCGCGCGGATCTGGCAGAACTGGGCCCACCACCTCGGCGCCGAGGACGGCGCGGGCCGGGCCCGTTTCATCAGGACGGGCGGACTCTCCCTGGACGCCCCCGGCCAGGACCGGCGGAAGGTCCTCGCCCTCTTCGACCGTGTCGGAGTGCCGTACGAGGTGTGGGACGAGGCCCTGCTGCGCGAGCGGATGCCGCTGCTGGACACCGGACGCCACTACCCGCCCAAGGCGGTCACCGACGACGCCTTCTGGGACGAGCCCACCGGCACGCTCACCGGCTACTGGACACCGGACAGCGGCTTCATCGACGACCCGCAGCTCGCCGCCCGCGATCTGATGGCCGCCGCCGAACGCCACGGCGCCCGCTTCCGGTTCCGCTCCCCCGTCGTCCGCGTCGACCGCGCCGACCGTGTGACGGGCATCGCCCTGGCCGACGGTACGGTCCTGGCGGCGCCGGTCGTGGTGAACGTCGCCGGACCCCACTCGGGCGCCGTCAACGCACTGGCCGGGGTGGAGGACGGTTTCCGCGTCCACACCCGCCCCCTGCGCCAGGAGGTGCACGAGGTGCGCGCCCCCGAGGGGTACGGCCGGGACGGAGCGGGCCCGCTGGTGGCCGATCTGGATCTGGGCACCTACTTCCGGGGCACCCCCAGCGGCGGCGTCATCGTCGGCGGGACCGAGCCGGAGTGCGATGTCCTCCAGTGGCTGGACGACCCCGACGCCTACAGCGTCCACCCCAGCAAGGCGGTCTACGACGCCCAGCTCCTGCGCGCGGCCCGCCGTCTGCCCACCCTGACCGTCCCGGGCACGCCCCGCGGCACCGCCGGGGTGTACGACGTCTCCGACGACTGGATCCCGATCTACGACAAGACCGATCTGCCCGGCTACTACGTGGCGATCGGCACCAGCGGCAACCAGTTCAAGAACGCTCCCGTGGTGGGCCGGTACCTCGCGGCGATCGTCGCCGCCTGTGAGAACGGCCGTGACCACGACACCGACCCGGTCCAGGTGGAGCTGCCCCACACCGGTCACCGGGTGGACCTGTCGCACTACAGCCGGCTGCGTACCGTCAACCGCGACAGCAGCTTCAGCGTGATGGGCTGAGCACCCGGACCGCGGAAAGCGGCCCCACCGGCGAGGGGGTGCGCCGGTGGGGCCGGGGAGCCTGTGCGGCCGGGGGGGGTGGCCGCGATCTTGACTCAACAGTGCCCCTGCCCCCGGCCGGACAACATATGCGTGGCGGTCGGCCACTTGTTCTCGCGGCTTCTCCCGCTACTTCTGGTTCCTGGCCGTCTGGGGCACGTACAGCTTGATGTCCGTCAGGCTCGCGCTCCCCTCGTACACATTGGTGTACAGATCCCCGATGACGAAGGAGTCCGGGTACGCGGAGCCGGCCGGCCACTGGTCGGGCCACCGCGCGCTGCCGTTGTTGTCGTTCTGGACGAGCGCGTTGTTGAAGCGGCCGTCGTACTCGCCCGGCTTGACGTTGTAGTGCCAGATCGGCTGGTTGTTGACGACGAAGTTCCGGTGGAAGCGCAGTGTCTTCTGACCGACCCGGGCGAAGTTGCCGCTGGCCTCCAGGGTGTAGCCGGTGGCATCACGCTCGATGGCGAAGACATAGTCCTGGTTGGGCATCAGCTCGGGCTGGAGCTCCGCCGCCGAGGTGAGCTGCTGCTCCGCCACGCCGCCCGAGCAACTGGACATGAACCACTGGGAGTTGCCCGCGAGACCGCCCTTGCCCGGCGTCCAGTTCGGAAGCCCGCTGATCCACATGTTGACGGTGTTGAAGCTGCTGTCCCGGTAGTTGTAGTACGTGTTGGTGCTGGAGTTGCAGACCCGGCCGCCGGTGCCGCTGCCGACCCGGTCGGGATGCTGGGAGAAGGAGTCCATCAGCACCTTGCGGCGGTAGTGCCAGAAGTGGTTGTTCCGTGGCGCGGGATCCGCGAAGTCGACGATCGACAGATAGTGGAAGCCGTTGTAGCCGTAGTTGCCCTCGCGGACGTCCTGCCATTCGCAGTACGGCGCCGACGCGTCACCCTCCCAGCCGGGGCTGTTGGAGCCCTCGCCCCAGGGGTGCTGGGTCTTGCAGCCGTCCTTGCTGTATCCGTTGGTGCGGTTGTCGTAGTCGATCGTGCCATTCCGCTTCCCGCCGAAGTCGATGGTCTTCAGCCGGTATTCGACGCGGTACTGGTCGGGAAGCTGCTCGGTGGGGCGGAAGATGGCGCCACCGGTGTGATCGGGGACCTTGAGCTGGGCGACCGTCTTGCCGGCCGCCCTGCCGTTCGTGATGGACGGCGCCTTCTCGATTTGGCCGTCCTTGTTCCAGTCGCGGGCGGAGAGCGAGGCGGTCAGCCAGCCTCCGTCGCCCACCGGGAACTCCTTGCGATAGGTGTCGAAGGAGTTGAACGCGGTGTTCCAGGCGGGGCCGTAGTCATTGGCGTACCACTGGCCGTTGTCGTCCATGATCGTGTCGAAGGGCTCGGCGTAGGTCTCCCGCGTCCACGGGGCACCGCCGGGGTCGAGCCTCTTCGAGAAGTTCTCGGAGTGCAGCAGCCGCCAGGCGGCCTTGGGACTCTTGCCCTGCGGCTCCGGCGCCGCGGACGCGGTGTCGAGCGAGAGCGGCAGGAGGAGCGCGCCGCAGACGAGGCCCGTCAGCGCGTAGTGGTGCTTGCGCCGCAGCCGTGAACGGGCGGGGCTCGTGGGGGTATGGGGTGCGGGGGCGGGGCTCAGGGGAGTGCGGCTCATCAGAAGTTGCCCTTCGGGTCGTAGTATTTCTCCGCGTTCTCCTTGGTGACACGTGGTGAGGGAACGACCGTGTCCTTCTCGGTCTTCTTGCCGTCGAGGATGTCCACGGTCCTGTCCAGGCCGAGACTGCCGATCACATCGGCGTCGTTGAGGCCCGTGACCAGGTAGTTGGTGCCGTCGAGGATGGCCTTGAGCGCTTCCGCCTGGCCGTCGACCCCCGCCAGCACGATGTCGCCGTCGCGGCCCGCGTCCTTGATCGCGCGCTGCGCGCCCAGGCACATGGCGTCGTTCTCGCAGAACACGGCGTCGATGTCGGAGTGTGAGGCGAGCAGGCTCTCCATCACATTCAGTCCGCCGTCGGAACTCCAGTTGCCGAAGTCGGGCGCCTCGACCAGCTCGATACCGGGGGCGCCCTCCAGGGCCGCCTTCACCCCGTCCGTACGGGCCTGGCCGATGCTGTTGTCGGCGGGACCGCCCTTGACCAGGGCGACCGTGCCGCCGTCGGGCAGCCGGCCGGCCAGGAACTCCCCGTTCTGCTTGCCGATCGCCTCGTTGTCGGGGCCGATCCAGCTGCTGTACGTACCGGTGCGGAACTTGCGGTCGACCAGGACGGCGGGCTTGCCGGCCGCCTTGATGGAGTTGAGCACGGCGGGCGCCGACTCCAGCGGGCCGCCCGAGACGATCACCGCGTCCACGTCCTTGCTGAGCAGGTCCTCCACGTTGGAGGCGAGTTTGGCCGCGTCACCGCCCGCGTCGGTGCTGACGATCTCGACGTTCTTCTTCTCCGCCTGGGCCTTGATGGCCCGGTCCATACCGTTGAAGTAGGGCCCGCTGAGGGTGAAGTTGGCGACACCGATGGTGTACGAGCCGTCTCCCGCTCCCGCGTCGCTGCCGGAGGAGCAGCCGGCCAGGGCGGCGGCGAGGGCTCCGGTCACCAGCACACCGGACATTTTCTTCATGATCATGACAGTCTTGCCTTTCCGGGGTCCACGGGGTTCGGTGCGCCGGCCGTACGGGACCGTCCGGTGCGCTGTACGAGAATGACGGCGACGATGATCAGGCCCTTGAGCACCTGCTGCCAGAAGCTCTGCACGTCGTACAGGTTGAGCAGATTGTTGATCAGCGCCAGGACGAGCACTCCGGCGAAGGTGGCCCGTACCGATCCCTTGCCGCCCGCCAGACTGGCCCCGCCGATCACACAGGCCGCGATCGCGTCGAGTTCGAAGGCGGTACCGACGCTGGGCTGGGCGATACCGACCCGGCTGGCGAGGATGACACCCGCGAGTCCCGCGCAGGCGCCGCTGATCGTATAGGCGAGCACGATATGGCGGCGGACACCGATACCGGCCAGCCGCACGGTCTCGGCGCTGCCGCCGATCGCCACCAGCGAGCGGCCCGCCGGAGTGCGGCTGAGGAAGATCCCGCCGACCAGGAAGACGGCCAGCATGATCAGGGTCGAGACGGGGAGCGGGCCGAGCACCGCCGAGCCCAGTTCGAAGAAGCCTTCCTTCTCGGGCGCGACGGGTGTCTCCGAGTAGACGAAGGCCAGCCCTCTGATGGTGGTGAGGGCCGCCAGTGTCACCACGAACGGCGCCAGTTGGAACCGGGCGATCAGCGCCCCGTTGACCAGGCCGAAGCCCGCCCCGGCGGCCAGACCGATGAGCATCGCGAGCGGGACCGGCAGCCCCGCCGAGAGCCCCGCGGCGACGATGCCGGAGAAGGCGACCACCGAGCCGACCGAGAGATCGATGCCGCCGGTGAGGATCACGGTGAGCATGCCGAAGGCCAGCAGTCCCGTGGTGACCATCTGCTTGAGCAGATTGGTGAGATTGCCCTCGGTGAGAAAGGCGTCCGTGGTCGAGCCGGCGATCGCGACGAACGCCACGAACAGTACGGCGAACCCGGCCTCCAGGGTGAGATCGCGTCCGGCGACGACCAGCCGGGGCAGCCGGGGCGGCCGGCGGCCGGCCGGAGCGGGCCCGCCGGAGTCGGCCGGGTCCGCGGGCTGGGCGGAGGTGGTCAGTTGGTCGGTCATGCGGTGTGTCCGATCGCGTGGGCGAGGACGGTGTCCTCGGTCGTACGGTCAGAGGGGAGGTCCGCGGTGAGGCGCCCCTCACGCATCACCAGCACCCGGTCGGTGGCGCCGAGCACCTCCGTCAGATCGGAGGAGATGAGCAGAACGGCCATTCCGGCGCGGGAGAGTTCGTCGAGCATCCGGTAGATCTCCGCGCGGGTGGCCATGTCCACGCCCCGGGTGGGCTCGTCGAGCAGCAGCACGCGCGGCCCGGTGAGCAGCCATTTGGCGAGCACGGCCTTCTGCTGATTGCCGCCGCTGAGGGTACGTACGGGCAGCTTGGCGCAGTGCGCGGGGCGGATGTCCAGCCGCTCGACCATCGCGGTGACATCCCGCCGCCGTCTGCCCGTGTCCAGCAGCGGGCCCCGGGTGGTGGTACGGAGCGTGGTGAGCCCGATGTTCTCCGCGGTGGTCAGGCCGAGGACCAGACCGGTGCGCTTGCGGTCCTCGGTGACCAGGGCGAGCCCGGCGGCGATCGCCTCGCGCGGGGAGCGGAAGCGCCGGGCACCGCCCGGTGCGCCGAGGCCTTCGAACGTACTCCCGGACGTACCTCCGCCCCCGGACACACCGACGCCTCCGGACGTGGCGCCTCCGGACGTGGCGCTTCCGGACGTGGCGCTTCCGGACGTGGTGACATCCGCGGATGTGACGCCGCCGGAGGTGGTGACGCTTCCCGCGTGGGCGGGCTCGGCGCCGAAGACACAGCGCGCCAGTTCGCTGCGGCCGGAGCCGACCAGCCCGAACAGTCCGGTGATCTCGCCCGCCCGCAGGGTGAACGAGATGTCCCGGAACTCCCCCGGGCGGTGCAGTCCGGAGACCGTGAGCAGCGGCTCACCGGGGTCGGTGCGGCGGGCGGGATAGAGCCGGCCGGGCCCTCTGCCCGCCATCAGCCGGATGAGTTCGTTCTCGTCGGTGCGCTCGGGCACGGTCTCGGCGACGACCCGGCCGTCCTTGATCACCACGATGGAGGTGGCCAGTTCCGTCACCTCGGCGAGACGGTGCGAGACGTACACGATCAGCACGCCGCGCCGCTGGAGCCGGCGGATCAGTGCGAAGAGCGCCTCCAGATCGCTGCCCGCGAGCACCGCCGAGGGCTCGTCGAGCACCAGGACCCTCGGCTCGCCGCCCTCGCTCACCAGCGCCTTGGCGATCTCCACCATCTGCTGTCTGGCCACGGTGAGCCGGCCCGCCCTGGTCCGCGGGTCGATCGCGCCGTAGCCGATGGACTCCAGCAGATCGCGGGCGCGCGCATGGGCCGCCCGCCAGTCGATGAGACCGCCGAACCGCCGGGGGAAGTGGCCCATGAGGAGGTTCTCGGTGACCGACAGCTCCGGTACGAGCGTCAGTTCCTGATGGACGGTACGGATGCCGTGCGCGTGCGCGTCGTGCGGTGAGCGCAGTTCGACGCGCTCACCGTCGAGCCGGAGCTCACCGGCGCTCATCGGTTCGGCGCCCGCCAGGATCTTGATCAGCGTGGACTTGCCGGCTCCGTTGGCGCCGACCACGGCGAGCACGTCACCGGCCCGTCCGGTCAGGTCCACGCCGTGCAGTACCTCGGTGGAGCCGTACGCCTTGCGCACCCCGCGGATCTCCAGAGCGGTCCGGGCGGTGCTGCTCACCCGAGGGCCTCCATCACCACGACGGTCTTCTGCCGGGTGAACTCCAGGGCTGTGTCGTGCAGGCCCTCGGCGGAGCCTCCGGTGTCCCGGGGGCCGCCGAAGGGGAGGTTCTCGGCGCGCAGCGCGGTGGAGCCGTTGATGATCACACCGCCGACGTCGAGCCGGTGGGCGAGGGTGAAGGCGCGCTGGATGTCCCGGGTGAAGACGGCCGCCTGGAGTCCGTACGGGGACTCGTTGGCCATCCGTACGGCGTCCAGCGGATCGGTGAACCGGGCGACCGGCGCGACCGGGCCGAAGATCTCCTCGGCGAGCGCGGGGCTGTCCGGCGGTACGTCGACCAGGACGGCCGGGGTGCTGAAGGCGCCGCGGCGGGGGCCTCCCGCCACCTTGCGCGCGCCGTCCGAGACAAGGGCCGCGACCGCGGCCTCCACCCGCTCCGCCGCCTGCTCGCTGATCAGCGGTCCGACATCGGTGCCGTCGGCGAGCTGGTCCCCGACGGTGAGCTTGGCGGCGCCCGCCAGCAGGGCGTCCACAAAGGCGTCATGGACACCGTCCTGGACGTACACCCGTTTCACCGCGCAGCAGATCTGTCCGTTGCCACGGGCGAGCCGGCCGAGGACGACCGCGTTGGCGGCCTCCTCGACATCGGCGTCGTCGCAGACGATCAGCGCGTCGTTGCCGCCGAGTTCGAGATGGACCTTCTTCAGGGTGTCGGCGGCGCGGCGGGCGATCTCACGTCCCGCGAGGGTGCTGCCGGTGAGGCTGACGGCGGCCGTGCCGGGGCGGGTGGCCAGCTCCTGGGAGACCTGGACGCCGCCGGTGAGCATCTGGTGGGCGCCTTCGGGAACGCCGGCCCGTTCCACGAGCGCGCCGATCCGTAACAGGGTGAGCGGGCAGCGTACCGGCGGGTGGACCAGGACGGCGTTGCCCGCGGCGAGCGCGGCGGCGGCCTTGTGGGCGTACAGCTCGACGGGGTAGTTGAAGGGCACCAGCGCGGCGACCGGGCCGAGCGGTTCCCGGATGGTGACGGCGAGATGGCGCTCCAGGCCGGGGACGGCGCCGAGCGGGATCTGCCGTCCGAACAGCCGGGTCGCCTCGCCGGCGAAGCCCCGGAAGATCCGTATCGCCGCTGCGACCTCCTCGGTCGTCTGGAAGAGCGGCTTGCCGTTCTCGGCGGCGAGGAGCCGGGCCAGCTCCCCGGCCTCGGCCTCGATCAGATCGGCCGCGCGCAGCAGAAGCCGGGCGCGGTCGTAAGCGGGCATGGCGGCCATGGCGCGCTGCCCGCGCGCCGCGGCGGCGAGTGCGTCGACGACACGGTCGGAGGTGAAGTCCTCGATATCGCCGAGGTGCTCGCCTGTTCCTGGATTGTGCACGGACAGCGGTGCGGTACGGGTCGACATGCGTCGCTCTTCCTGTACGGGCTGTGGCAAGTGCGGGGTGCGGGCTGTGGCAGGCGGGTGCGGGTCGGGCACCGCCGGTCGGGCACTGCGGAAAGTGCTGCGATGGTGGCCCGCCGTGAGTAATTCGTCAACACCTTTAACAAAATGGCCGGAGGCCTGGCTCAAGGGCATCGCTCCGCAGGCGGGGGCCCGTACGGCACCCATGGCGCGGACGGACGCGCGGGCGGGGATTCCCGCCCGGAAGACGCACGATGAGTGACCGTCACGGTCCCGCCGACGCGGGCCGCGCCGGTGACCGGCCGCCGCGGGTGACGCCTGTGCCGTACCGGGTGCCGCCCGGTGACACGTCATTCATCGGCAGGCATCGACCCGGTGCGCGCCATCGGAAGGAAGCTAGGGTCCCGTCCGCCGGTCCGTCAACCGACCTGCCGGCACAGGGGAACACGGCCGCCAGAGGCCTGTACGCTCCGCAGCCACCGCTGCCGGCCGCCGGTTCCTGCCCGCCGCGACGGGCGCCCTCGGCATTTCGGCGTGATCAGGACTGGCGCGGGGAACGGCCTCCGTACTCACCGACGGCGGCCGGCGGGGCGTACGGGGTGCGTTCCTCGGCGGGAGGAGGGACCCGGGGACCCGTTCTTCCGTTGGCCGAAAGGCTTCTGTACGAACCTCACCGCCCGCACGGACCATCGATTGGATGGGCATACGGCACTGAGGTCGGTCGGAGCTCGCTGCCGCCCCGTGAGCCGTATCCAAGGTACCGGCCCACCCTGGAAGGTAGACATGGCCTCTGCGCGCATGAACATCCTCTTACGCACCCCGGCCCCGCGCGGCGACTCACGCGTGCCGAGAGGCCGGACCCTGATGATTCACCCGCCCTATGTGCACGACAACTACCTGGCCCGCGAGGACACCCCCTTCGCCCCGGACCGGCTTCCGTTCCTGCCGGTCGCCCCGCTCTACGCGGCCGAGCTGCTGGAGCGTCATGGGCTGGCCGAGCCGACGCTCTTCGACTGCCAGCTCCACGATCTGCGCGACATCGCGGACCTGGAGGAGTACGACTCCTTCGGTATCGCGGTCATGGGCGCCCAGAACATCGCCCCGGCGACCCATGTCCACCGCTATCTCACCGTCGGCCGCGGACTGCCGGCCGATCGCGTGCATGTCGGCGGGCAGGGCATAGAGCGGCTCTCCCGGGAGGAGTTCGGACGGATCTTCCCCGGCGCGCACAAGACCGACCGGCAGGCGCTGTCCGCGCTGCCCGGGGCCATGGACATCGATCTGGAGCGTCAGCTCGACAAGCTCCCCGAGTCCGACCTGCGTGTCTATCTCGCGCATGAGATGACTCTGCCGTTCAGCCAGGGCTGTATGTTCGGGTGCAGCTTCTGCGGGGCGCAGACGCGCAAGCGCGAGACCTTCTTCAACGTCCGGGCCCATCTCGATCTCGCCTGCCGGCTCGCCGGACGCTTCGGGGTCTCCTCGCTGAACCTGTACTGCACCTCGCTGGACTTCTTCCAGCAGGCCCTGCCCGGCGGCGACATGGAGCAGCTCACCGCGCAGCTCGAATCGGTCGTCGAACTCAAGGAGCGGCACCCGGGTCTGGACATCGGGCTGCACGCGCTCACCCGGGCCGACTCCTACAACGCCGCGATGGTCTCGGACCAGGTACGCGATCTGGTGCTGCGCGCGGGCTTCGACCGCTTCGGCTTCGGTGCCGACGGCGCGGCCTCCGTCGAGGTGCTGCGCGCGATGCGCAAGCACGCCGACAGCCTGCGCTCCGATCTCATCACGGCCTTCCAGCACATGGAGGAGAACGGTCTGGTCCCGGAGATCCTCTATGTGTTCGGCGTTCCCGAGGAGACCGCGGAGACGCTCGCCGAGACACGCGATCTGTGCGGTCTGCTGCTGGACACCTTCCCGACCTCCGAGTACCGCGGCTTCCCCGCGAAGAACGAGATCCCCGGCAACGCCAACTGGAACCGCGCGGGGTGGAAGGGCTCCGCCGCCCATCAGCGGCTGCTCGACGAGCCCGACCACTTCCTCAACCTCGGCTTCGAGACGCTCGCCAACGAGATCTCCCACGCGGACCCGGAGATGCGGATGATGGTGAACCGCTACGCCGTGGACATGAGCCGCCACGCGCACGACCTCGGGCGCGTGCGCAGCTATCTGACGGTCCCCGTCGCCTCGCCCGGCGCCCAGGTCATGGACGACCGTACACTGGACGGCTTCCGCGAGATCGTCGCCCACTACGCCCCGGAGGTGGCGGAGGGGCTGAACGCGGGCAACCTCGCGGAGCGCCGTGCCGCGCTCAACTCCGCGATCCCGAAGGACTACTGACCGGCGGAAAGGACCGCTGCCCGGCCGCGGGGCCACCGCCCGGCCGGGCGGTGACCGCCCGGCGGCCTCAGTGGGGCAGTTCGGCGTGCCGTTCCAGGAACGCGGCCACTTCCGCCGGGTCCTCCAGCGGGAGGGGGTAGACCACCAGCCGGTCGACGCCCAGGTCGGCGTACCGCCGTGCCGTGTCGGCGTCCACCGGGGAGAGCTGGGCGAAGGTGATCTCCAACCGGCCCAGCCGCTCGGGGCGTTCGACCTCGGCGGCGGCCTTGCGCAGCCCGGCGAGATGTCTGACGAGATCGTCCGGACCGTCTCCGTTGCCGAACCACCCGTGGCCGTGGACGACCGCCCTTCGGAAGGCGGCCGGGCTGTGGCCGCCGATCACGATCCGCGGTCCGTCCTCCCCGACCGGCCTCGGGTGCGCGTCGACGCCGTCGAAGGCCACGTACCGGCCCTGGTAGGACGGCGCGGGCCGGGTCCACAGTGCCCGCATCGCCTCCAGATACTCGTCGGTGCGCCTGCCGCGTTCCGCGTAGGGCACCCCGACGGCGGTCATCTCCGGTTCGAGATATCCGGCACCGACCCCCAGCAGCAGCCGGCCGCCGCTGAGCACATCGAGGCTCGCGACCTGTTTGGCGAGCACCAGCGGATTGCGCTGCGGCAGGATGACGATCCCGGTGCCGAGCTCCAGCCGTTCGGTGACGGCCGCGACATAGGCGAGATGCACCAGCGGATCGAGGATCGGATCCGTCGGCTCCATCGGCGCGGCCGGTACCCGTGGGCTGGGGAGTACGACATGTTCACCGGCCCACCACGACCGGTACCCCAGCTCCTCCGCCAGCCGGGCCAGCCGGACCGTCTCCGCGGGTCCCAGTGTGGCCTTGGCGTTCAGCCCCGTGACACCCAGTTCCATGGGCGCCCACCTCCATCCGATCCGGGCGGCAACCGGTGGGCGGCGTACGCCGGTTGCCTGTGCGTGTGCGTGTGCGCTGTGCTCCATCGTCGTGTGCTCCCTCATGGGATCACACGCGCGTTCCGGCCAAGAGCCGGGGACCACCGCGACGGCCGGACCCACCAGGGCCCGGCGTCGTCCTCACCGGATCGCGACCAGTACATAGCTCTGGCCGAACTGCCAGACGGGTGCGGCATGTTCGAACCCGGCCCGGTGCAGCAGTTCCGTATGACGGGACAGCGAGATCTCCTCACCGGCGCCGATGATCGGGCCACGGCGGGCGCGTTCGGTCAGCAGGTCCGCGAACTCCGGCTCCCGGGCCGCCGCCGCCCACCAGGACTCCCAGTCCTCATGGGCGAACGCCCGCCGGCGCCGGGCCCGACAGCGGCCCACATGTGCGGCGATCCGGGAGTGCCCGGCCTCGTCGTGGGGCAGGTGGTCGGCGTTGACGAGGACCCCGCCGGGGCGCGTCAGCCGGGCCAGCTCCGTGTAGGTACGGCTGAGGGCGGCCTCGGGGAGATAGTGCAGCGCGGTGGTCGAGACGGCCGCGTCCAGGGGCTGTTCCAGCGCCAGGGCCCGCGTCCAGCCGTCCGCCCCGATCTCCGCGTCGACATAGCGGGCGGCGTCCGCGTGGTGGGTACGGGCCAGTTCCAGCAGCAGCGGATCCATGTCCACCGCCACGATCTCCGCCCGCCGCAGCCGGGCGGCGAGCCGGGCCGCCAACGACCCCGGACCACAGCCGAGATCGAGGATCCGCGGACGCGGCCGTCCCTCCGTCACCCGCTCGACCACATCGGCGATCACCCTGAACCGCTCCTCGCGGTCGACCGCGTACCGCTGCTGCTGCCGCTCCCATCGCCGCACCCACGACTCGGCTGTCGCCATGCTCAGACCCATGTGACCGTGCCGCCCTCACTGTCTCGCTTGTCCCCGCGTCCGACCGACACCGCCAAATCTACATCTGAAAACGGTTCCCATTCTCCTCCGATGGGTGAGCTTCACTCCAGCGTGGCGAGAACGGCGAGCAGCCGGTCGATTTCCTCGGGCGT
The DNA here is from genome assembly GCF_053608565.1 of Streptomyces sp. NPDC055025. NCBI lineage: Bacteria > Bacillati > Actinomycetota > Actinomycetes > Kitasatosporales > Streptomycetaceae > Streptomyces > Streptomyces sp. NPDC055025. Next base: position 101,852 of record NZ_JBSGVS010000010.1, on the reverse strand, counting down.
GTTGTACACATGCGTGCTCACCCGCACCGAACTGGTCTTCTCCCCGGCGGCGCCCTGGCAGTGGCCGTCGGTGCGCACCATGAAGCCATGGCTGAAGAGGATGAATCCCAGATCGCTCGCGCCGATGCCGTGATGCCGGAACGTCACGATGCCCTGTCGGTGCTGTACGCGGCTGTCGAGCGCCAGACTCCGCTGACAGCCGAGGATCTCGTAGGCGCCGAGATGCCGCAGCCCGTCGGTCAGCCGCAGCGCGAGAGCGGTCGTCCAGCGCTCGATCCGGTCCGGGCCGGCCTCCCGCAACCAGTCGAGGGCCGCCGCGAGGGCCGCGATACCCGTGGTGTTGGGTGTGCCGCTCCAGCCGCCGGGGACGAACCGGGGCCCGCGCGTCTGCCGGGCCCAGAGGGCACCGGAACCCGGCAGCGCCAGGGCCTTGTGTCCGGAGAACGCGACGAAGTCGACATCGAGGTCGGCGACGGAGACCGGCAGATGGCCCACGCTCTGGGCGGCGTCGAGACAGATCGGCACATCCGGCCCGACGGCCGCGCGGATGCGCTGGACGTTCATGTCCGCGCCGTACACATGGTGCACATGGGTCGCCGCGACGAAGCGGGTCCTGGGGCCGACCGTCGCGGCCAGCGCGGCCGGATCGTAGTCGCCCGAGGACGTCTGGTACGGCATCTCGCGTATCCGTATCCCGATCCCCCGGGCGGCCAGCAGTTCGCGGGCGTCCAGCCACGGGACCAGATTCGCCTGGTGGTCCGCGAACGGTACGACGATCTCGTCCCCGTCCGTGAGGTGGGCGGGCAGCCAGTCCTGTGCGACGGTACGCAGCCCCTCGGTGGTGCCGCTGGTGAAGTGGACGGTGGACCGCTCGGGGGCGGGGTCGCGGAGGAAGGACTTGATCCGCTCACGGGTCCGCTCCACCAGTTCGGTGGAGGCGTTGGCCCAGGGGTAGGTTCCGCGGCCGGCGTTGGCGTTGGCGGTGGTCAGATAGGTCTCGACGGCCTCCAGTACGGCCCGCGGCTTCTGGGCCGTCGCCGCGCTGTCCAGATAGACCAGATCCGGATGCCCCGTGATGATGGGGAACATGGCGCGCAGCGGACGCTGCCAGGGGATCAGATCGTCCGGAAAGGCGGCTTCGGCACGGCCGCGGGGGATCGTCCCGCTCATCGCGTCACTCCCTGACCAGGGGCGCGCCGGCATCGCGCCAGGCGATGATCCCGCCGTCCAGGCTGCGTGCGTCGGAGTGTCCCATCCGGGTGAGCAGCGCCGTGTACCGGGCGGATCTGTCGCCGACGGGACAGGTCAGCAGGACCGGTTTGCGCCTGCTGAACGGAAGACCGCCCCGGACCAGCTCGGCGAACAGCTCGTCGGTGATGTTGACCGCGCCCTCGATATGGAGCGCGGCATACGCGGACGGGCCGCGCAGATCGATCACCAGGGGCCGCTCCCGCGCGATCCACTCCCGCGCCTCCCGCGCTCCGATGGTCGCGGCGGACGCGATCTCGGCGGCGGACACATCCAGAAGCGAGTTCTTGCGGGCGGCGAGACCGATCAGTTCGGGACGGCGCTGTTTCACATAGCTGAGATAGCTCTCGATACGGTCGCAGACGATGAAGACGGCGACCTGGCGCCCGTCACCGTCGGCCAGCGCGGCATCGACGGGCCGCAGTCGGCGCACCGTCCCGGAATAGGCGGCCCCTCCGGTGGGTCCGGCGAGGATGCCGCAGCGGCGGGCCAGGGTGAGCATTCCGTCGATGGCCTCGTCGGCGGTGACCGTCTCCATCGTGTCGTAGGTGGCCGGATCGAAGAGACCGACCTCGTGCACTTCGTCGATGGTGCGGATCCCCGGTATGAAGTCCGACTTGTCCGCGACCAGCCCGACGACCCCGACCCGGGAATCGTGCTCGCGCAGCGCCCTGGCGACACCGGTGGAGGAGCCCGCGGTGCCCACACACGCGATGAACCAGTCGGGTACGCGTCCGTCCAGGTCCTTCACGATCTCCGGACCGGTTCCGAGGGCGTGCGCCTCGGTGTTACGGGCGTTGAAGTACTGGTCCGTGTGCAGATAGGCGCCGCCGGGGTCGGAGAGGGCGCGGTGGAAGAGCGTCAGCGGGTCCTCGGTGTCGGTCGGGTCGAGACACTCGCTCCGACCGGGCAGTTCCTCGATCTCGGCGCCCAGCAGAAGCAGCAGATCCTTGATCTCCGGGATCCGCATGCGGTTGGTGACGCTCTTGAACGACAGTCCGTGCATCCCGGCGATCACCGACAGCGCCTTCGCCGTGTTCCCGCTCGACAGTTCCACGAGCTGGCTGCCGCGCTCCACGGCGGTGGCGAGGCCGGGGCGTGCCATGTTCCACGCGGCCCGGTCCTTGACCGAACCGAAGGGATTGAGCATCTCCAGTTTGGCGTAGAGGTCGATGTGCCGCAGGCCGTGCACCTCCGGATCGATGCGTACCAGCGGGGTGTTGCCGATGACCTGGGTGATGCTGTCGTACCTCATGCCCTGCCCTCCTGGCACAGCGTCGGCCAGTACTGCTCGTCCAGACTCCATCGCCAGATGCCGTCGCTGTCCCGCCACGCGGCCACTTTCCGTCCGACGGGGAGGTGCTGTGCCCGGCTGGCCTGGAAGTCCATGCAGTAACCGGCGGTGTTCACAAAGCCCAGCAGATCGCCGGGGCTCGGGAGGCGCGGCAGGAAGACCATCCTGCGCGAGATCAGATCGGCCTCCAGACACAGGCCGCCCGCAAGATAGACCCCCACCGCGTCGCCGCCGCTGTCGGTCACGCGGCCCCCGTCACGCCCGATGACAACAGGGTCCATGACGATTCCATGGTCCTCAAGACCTATGTCGTCGGCCTTGGCGGCCAGGCGTACGAGGGGCTCCCCCGCCTCGGTGCGCCGCACTTCGAGGACCCGGGCGAGGGTCAGTCCGCACTGGTCGGCCAGGGCCCGGCCGGGCTCCGTGTAGAGGTCGTACAGATTCTCCAGGAGCACGGTGGACAGCGTCCGCCCGCCGAACGACGCGGCGGGGGTGGAGAGCAGTCCGTCGAGATAGTGTTCGGCCGCGACGGGACGGTGTCCCGGATAGAGCGCGAGCGACCCGCGCAGGGTGCCCGCCTCCTCGCGCAGGCCGTATCCGTGGCCGCGCCAGGTCATGGCCGGCCGCCGGCCGAGGACCGCCCTGGTGAGTTCGGTCGTGTACCGCTCCCACTGCTCCTGGTGCGCGAGGTAGTTGACGCCGTAGCCGCCCCCGATGTCCACGACACGTGGTCTCAAACCCCGGTCCCGCAGCGTGTCCATCGCCCTGACGCACCCTTCGAGCGCCACGGCCTTCTCGGCCACGCTGGTCGTGTCCAGGTGGAAGCCCACACCGAGGAGTTCGACGGCGTCCGCGTGCCGTTCGACGGCGTCCGCCAGGCCGTCGAGGTCCCCGACCGGGGTGCCGAAGCGACTTGTCCTGCTCAGCACCCTCACTCCGGGAACCTTCACCCCCGGTGCCTTCACCCCGGAAGTCCCGAACGCGGAGAGCCGCAGCAGGATCCGTACCCGGGGCAGCGCGTACGAGCGGACGATCTCCGCCAGGCCGTCCAGTTCCGCGCGTCCGTCGATATGGACGGTCACTCCCGTACGGGCGGCGAGCCACAGGAACTCCGGGCTCTTGGGACCGGTGGCCATGACCCGGTCGGGGGTGAACCCCGCCCCGAGCGCGTGCTGTAACTCGCCCACCGACGCGACATCCACGGCCGTGCCGGTGGCGGCGAGTCGGCGCATCAAGGCGCAGGAACGATTCGCCTTGTGTGCGAACCAGACCTGACCGCCGAGTCGGTGTTTCCGGTACACGGCGTGGAAGCGTTCGGCGTTGTCGGCCATCTGATCGGGGAGCACCACGCCGAGGGGCGACCCGAGCGCGTCGACGAGCGAGCGTGTGAAGTCTTCCGCCTGGAGCAGCGCCGCCAGGCGTGGCTCTGTGCGTGGCTCCAGATACAGAGGCTCCGGGTTGGGCAGAGCACTCACGAGTCCCCTCCTCGTACGGGCGTATCGGCCCGCCGTCCTCTTTACAAGCGACATTCATTTCCCTTTTCGGGAGCCGTTACGCGCCGCGCCGACGAGGAAGGCCGGGAGAGTCCGGCGGCGCGGGGGCCGTACGCGCGGAGCGAGCCGCTCCGCGCGTACGGGGAGCGGCTCGCCTCGGATCGTGGGCAGGTTCCCTGGGCCTGGGCTCAGTGGTCGTCCCAGTGCCCGTTGTGGTCGGCGTGCCGGTGGCCGTCGTGGACATAGTCCACATGCCCGTCGTGCGGCACGGCTACATGCCCGCAGCCCTCACCGTGGCGGTGCGGGTGCTCGCCGTGAGCGGTGTGTCCGGCGTGCTCGCACTCGTCCACATGGTCCGCGTGGACGCGATGCAGATGGCCGTCGTGCTCGTAGTCGACATGGCTCTCGTGCGGCACGGCGACATGCCCGCAGCCCTCTCCGTGGTGGTGCGGGTGGTCGGTATGAGGAGCGTGTGCGGTGGTCATGGCTCCTTGCCTCTCTCCCAGGGGCCCCGATACGGGCCACGCGGTCCTGGTGTTCCGGGCCAGTGGCTCAATGGCCAGTGGCTCAATACTGCTCTCCCGGGCGCGGTCCCGCAGTTCCCCTCACCCGCGGATCACCGTCCGTACACGGGGGCGCAGCCGGCGCGGCCCCGCCACCCGCCCCGAGCCCAGCCGACGGAACACGCGGCTCCGGCGCCGCGGCCCCAGGGGACAGGTCGTCTCGAATGGCCTAGCGGAGCGCGCATGCGTCCGGGATGCCGTATCCGTCACTGGGCCGGGCGAGTGGGATCCACCGGGGCGCACGGTCCGGCCCACGCCGGACACGGGGGCGAAGCCGGATGAGCACGCTCGTACGAGCCATGCCACGTCGCGACCGTGACGATCAAGGCCAACGCCGCGAGCAGCAACTGGACCGACCCCGCGTACGGATGCCCCGAACGGAGGAAGACCACGGCGATCACCAGCACGGCCAGCGTGAATCCACCGAACCAGAGCGTCGGCGGCCAGTCCATCGGCGGTGGCTCGGCGCGCACCTTGGCGGTCATGTACGCGTTCGACCGACCCCAGCCACGCAGCACCAGCGCCAGGCCCAGCATCAGCGCGACAGGGATCTCCAGAAGCAGCACGAGCAGACTGATACAGCCGCCCTCGAATCCGTCGCCCCGGGTGTCCGAGCGATGCGGGGGACGTCGGCCTCGCGGCGGACGGGGCACGGAAGGGCGGGGCGTCAGGGCCATGGCCGTACATTCGTACGGAACTCCGCGATCCGGGCCGGCGTTCGCCGAACCGAGATCAAGCCGTGCCGCTTCCGGGAGGAATCGGAACGGATGGCGTCCCGCATTTCCATGACGCCGCGCACGACACGGCTCCGGGGTGAGGCGTCCGGCCCCGGACAGCGGAGAGTTGCCTTCGGCGAACCGTCGAGACAGGTCACGCAAGGGTCGCGCCGCTCGGACATCACTCGGCGTGTCCACCCAACTGCCGTGCGCCGAGCCGCCATTGACAGCGTTGAAGAGTTGTCCAATCATCATCAACAGCGTGAAGCGGAATGACGCGAGGGACGCGAGTGAACCAACTCGCGTACCGAGCGAAGCGGTTGGTCGAGGGGCGTCGGTTCGCGGCCGGTACGCCCCGATGTGCGGTACACCGATCGGCCACCCGGGCCGGTCCGCCCGTGCGGCGTGGCGAGAGGAGCTAGTGCTGTGACGGTCGGCCCCGTGACGGGCCGGACGCCAGACGGAAGATCATCCCCCTTCGCACCGACCTCGGACAGTTCCCCGAGCATCCGCGCTGATTCCCGTACCGGTGGGTGGCGCATCCCGGCGTGACAACGATGTCCGCTCCGGCATGTCCCGGAGGCGTACGTTCTCCGCGCCCCTCCGTATCCCCCACCCCCGTCTCCACCGTCCCCCCACACTCCCGCCCGTCCTCAGGACTTCCCAGGACGACGGCGCCCCACTGTGATCCCCAACTCCGTACTGAGCCTCCCCCAGGGGAAAGGGCTGGTCTTGTCGGCGATACGCGGTTCTCAGAGCATGACCACCACACCGCCTCGCGCGGTACCGGTACCGACCACGGACGGCCCGCCGACGGACGGGCCGCCGACGGGGAGCGGAACGCCCCCGGCGCTGTCGTGGGCGCAGCAGCGACTCTGGGTACTGGCCCAGATGGACGGCGCCGGCGCGGCGTACAACGAGCCGATGGGCTTCCGTCTGCGGGGTCCGCTGGACCGCGCCGCACTGGACCGCGCGCTCGACGCGCTGGTCGCCCGGCACGAGACGCTGCGCACCCGGCTGGTGTCCGCGCACGGTGAGCCGTACCAGCGGATCGATCCGCCGGACACCGGCTTCGCCCTCGCGGTGGAGGATCTGACCGGATGCCGGGACACTGACGCGCGCCTCGCCCTGCGGCAGCGCGAGGAGTCCTTCACGCCGTTCGACATGAGCCGGGGCCCGCTGGCGCGCGGCAGGCTGCTCGTCCTGGGCCCGGATCAGCACATCCTGCTGCTGACGGTGCATCACATCATCTTCGACGGGCGGTCCCGGGACATCATGCTCCGGGATCTCGGCGCCCTCTACACCGCCTTCCAGCAGCGGAGGGAGGCCGAGCTTCCCTCCCTGACCTGGCAGTACTCCGACTACAGCCGCTGGCAGCGGCAGTGGACGTCCGGCGACGAGCCCGCCGGGCAGGCCGCGTACTGGACGGCGAATCTGGCCGGTGCCCCGCCGCTGCTGGAGCTGCCGACCGACCGGCCGCGACCGGCCGAGCAGGACTACAGCGGCGGCCGGGTGCGGCTCTCCCTCGACGCCGAACTCACCGCCGCGCTGAAGACCCTCGCCCGCCGGCACCGCGTCACCCTGTACTCCACCATTCTGACCGGCTGGTCCGTGGTGCTGTCCCGGCTGTCGGGCCAGTCGGACATCGTTGTCGGAGTCCCCACGGCGAACCGCGCGCGCGGCGATGTATCGGAGCTGATGGGCTTCTTCGTCAACAGCCTGGCGGTGCGCACCGATCTGTCGGGCTCACCGACGGGGACCGAACTGCTGGGGCGGGTGCGTACCGCCCTCCGGGGTGCCCTCAACCATGTCGACCTGCCGTTCGAGCGTGTGGTGGAACTGGTCGCTCCACCGCGCAGCACCGCGCACACCCCGCTGTTCCAGACCATGTTCGCCTGGGTTCCGCCGCTCAGGGGGCGGCTGTCTCTGCCGGATGTGGAGGTTGAACCACTCGTCGTGCCGCACGCACCCGCCAAGTTCGATCTGGCGCTGGCGCTGTTGGAGGAGGACGGCCGGGTGGTCGGCGATCTGGACTACGCCACCGCGCTGTTCGACCACGGTACGGTCGAGCGCTACGCGGGCTGTCTGACGCGGGTGCTGTCGCAGATGGCCGAGCGGCCCGACCGTGAGGTCGCGGATCTCACGCTGATGGACGCGCGGGAGCAGCGGGAGCTGCTGGCGAACTGGAGCGGCGTCGGGCGGGGCGCGCGACGGCCCGTCTCCCGGCCCGAGGGCGGGGAGGAGGGCGGGGAAGAGGGCCTGGGCGAGGAATTGGGCGCGAGCCTGGGCGACGGTCTGGGCGAGAGTTCCGAAGAAACGCCGGAAGAGGGCCTGGGCGAGCGCCTGGGCGAAAGCTCCCAACAAGCGCCGGAAGAGGGACCGGGCGAGGGCCTGATCAGGCGTTTCGAGGCCCAGGTCCGCACCCGTCCCGCCGGTCCCGCTCTCGTCCGCGGCGAGGAACGGCTCGACTACGCGGCGCTGGAGCGGCGTGCCAACCGTCTGGCGCACGCCTTGATCGCCCGGGGAGCCGGTCCCGACCAGGTGATCGGCCTGCACACCACCCGGTCGACGGCTCTGGTGGTCGGCGTTCTCGGCATCCTCAAGTCCGGTGCCGCCTATCTGCCGCTCGATCCCGGTCAGCCTGCCGAGCGACTGGCCGCCATGGTGGAGGACGCCGTACCGGCCCTGGTGCTGAGCGACGCCGGCGTACCGCCCGGAGGCTGGGAGGATCTGGCGGCGGTCGAGGCGGAGGGGGCGCGCGACGACGCCCCCGGGATCGCGGTCCTTCCGTCGCATCTCGCCTATGTCATCTACACCTCCGGCTCGACGGGCCGGCCCAAGGGGGTGGCGGTGACGCACGCGAGCGTCATCAATCTCTTCGACGACTGGCTGGCCCGGTTCGGGGCGGCCCCCGGCGAGCCGGCGTCGTTCTGGTCGAGCATCGGTTTCGACGCCTCGGTGCACGAGATACTCATGCCTCTCACCACCGGCGCCGTGCTGCACATGGTCCCCGACGAGCTGCGCGGCGACCCCGAGGCACTGATGGCCTGGATGCGGGAGCACCGGATCACCCAGGCGTTCCTGCCCCCGTCCTATGTCCGATGGATCGACGAGGATCCGGGCGCCCGGCTGGCCGGGCTGACACTGCGTCAGCTGCTGACGGGGGTGGAATCGCTTCCCGAGTCGGCGCTGTACCGGATGCGGCAGGCCCTGCCCGGACTGCGTATCCGCTTCGGCTACGGTCCGACCGAGACCACGCTCTACACCACCGCCTACGACGATCCGGGGCCTCGTGACCGGCAGTGCCCGATCGGCCGTCCGCTGGACAACACCCGTCTGTATCTGCTGGACGAGCGGCTGCGGCCCGTGCCGGTCGGGGTGGCGGGCGAGGTCTTCGTCGGAGGCGCGAGTCTGGCCCGCGGCTATCTGCACCGGCCGGATCTGACGGGCGAGCGGTTTCTGCCCGACCCCTTCGTGCCGGGCGAGTACGTCTACCGCACCGGTGATGTGGCCCGCTGGCTGCCGGACGGCAACGCCGAGTACGTCGGCCGCCGCGACGACCAGCTCAAACTGCGGGGCTTCCGGATCGAGCCGGGCGAGGTCGAGGCGGCCCTGCTGGCGCTGCCGGGTGTACGGGAGGCCGCCGTGGTGGCCGACCGCGAGGGTCCCGGTGAACCGCGTCTGGTGGCGGGGATCAGCTGGGACGACACGATCGCCGAGCCCGCCGAGCCCGTCGGGTCAGCCGCGTCCGCCGGGTCAGCCGCGTCCGTCGGATCAGCCGGATCAGCCGGATCAGCCGGATCAGCCGGATCAGCCGGATCAGCCGGATCAGCCGCGACGGCAACGACGGCAACGTCCGCCAGGTCACCGCACGAGTGGCGCGTGGCACTGTCGAAGCGGCTGCCCGACTACATGATCCCTGCGGTCTTCGTCGAACTCCCGCGTCTTCCCCTGAGCCGGAGCGGGAAGCTGGACCGCGCGGCTCTGCTGGAGCTGGCCCGGTCCGCGCTCCCCGCCCACCAGGTCAACACGGCCAGTCCGCGTGACCATGTCGAGATGGCGCTCTACCGGATCTGGCGGCGGCTGCTGCTCCACCCCGGTATCGGCGTATCGGACAACTTCTTCAACCTCGGCGGCACCTCGATCTCCGCGATCAAGATGGCCCACGCCGTCCGCGAGGAGTTCGGCGAGACCCTCCCGATACGGGACGTCATGGTGCATCCGACCATCGAGGCCCTGGCCGAACGGCTCAGGAAGGGGGCGTCGGGACAGCCGGACGGCGATCCGGGCCTGATCGAGTTCCGGGAGGGGGACGGCCGGCAGCGCGTCGTCTGCGTCCATCCGGCGGGCGGCACCGCCTTCTGCTATCTCTCCCTGACCGCCGCGCTGCCCGAGTCCATCGGCGTCCAGGGTATCCAGTCGCCCGGCATCAACGCCGGGGAGACTCCGCTGCCGACGATCGAGGCCATGGCGCGGGAGTATCTGAAGGCCGTCGATCCACGGCCCGACGAGTCACTGGTCGTGTGCGGGCTCTCGTACGGCGGACTGATCGCCCATGAGATGGGGCGCCTGCTGACACTCGCCGGGCACACCCGGGTGTGTGTGGTCCTGCTCGACACCTACGGGACGGAGGACCCCGCGCAGCGGGCCGCGATCGGGCCGGTCGAGGCATCCGAGTTCCGCGAGAAGCTGGTCAGGTTCAACGGGATGTACCCGGGCATCGAGGACGACCAGATCGACCGGTACTTCCGTATCTACAACCACAACCGGATGACGGCCCGTGAGTACGAGGTCCCGGAGTCGCCCGCCCGGCTGGTGTTCGTACAGGCCACCGAGGACGGTGAGGACGGGTCCGCGGTCGCCTCCTTCTGGGAACGGCGGGCCGGCGGCGGTCTTGTCGTCGAGCCGGTCGGCTGCGGCCACTGGGACCTGCTGGAGAGCGACGAGGTACCACGGGTGGCGGAGCTGATCGCGGGCGAACTGGCCCGGATGCCGGCCCCCGACCCCACCCCCGACCCCGACCCCACCTCCGCCCCTGTCACGGCCGTCGCCCCGTCCGCCGCTCTGGAGGCATGATGCGTTCCGGAACAACCGGCCTCCCCTCCGCTCCCTCCGCCGCTCCCCCGGCCAGGGGCCTGGCACACGCGGTGCGTGAACAGGCCCTGCGCACCCCGGACGCCCCCGCGCTGGTCGACGGCGAACGGCGGCTCGACTACGCGGCCCTCGACGCCGCCGGCGCCACGGTCGCCCACGCGCTGCGCCGTGACGGTGTGCGGCCGGGCGACGCGGTCGCGGTCGCTCTGCCGCGCTCCTGGCAGCTGGTCTGCGCCATGCTCGGCATCCTGCGGCTGGGCGCCCGGGTCGTACCGCTCGACGCCCAGAGCCCACCCGAGCGGCTGCGTCATATCCTGGCCGACTCGGGCAGTGTGGCGGTGATCCACGGCGGCAGCGCCCCCGACGACGGTGGGGCGGTGCCGGACGATGGCCTCGGGCCGGTGCCGGACGATGACCTCGGGGCGGTGCCGGACGGCGACGGCGGGATCGCGCCGGCCGGTGACAGCGGGATGGCGCCGCACAGCCGGACGGCGTCGCACTCCGGGGCGGTGCCCGACGGTCTGCCCGAGGGTGTACGACCGCTGCCGGTGGACGCGCTGCTCACGGCCGGACCGGGTGAACAGGGCGCCCACGAACCGCCGTTCACCGGCGCCCCGGTCTCCTTCCTCTTCTACACATCGGGCACCACGGGCCGTCCCAAGGGCGTCGAGGTACGGGACGCGGGCATCCTGCGGCTGGCCCGGCCGGGCTATGTCCAGCTGGCGGAGGGCGCCCGTTTCGCCTGTCTGTCCAACCCCGCGTTCGACGCGCTGAGCTTCGAGGTCTGGGTGCCGCTGCTGACCGGCGGCTGCTGTGTGATCCTCGACGACGAGACCGTCCAGGCGCCGCACGCACTGGCCGAGGCACTGCTGCGGCTGCGTATCGACACGATGTTCGTCACGGCGGCGCTGTTCAACGCGGTGGTCCAGACCGTGCCGGACTGTTTCGCCGGGGTCGGTCAGGTCCTGGTCGGCGGCGAGCGGCTCAACGCCCGTCTGATCAGCCGCTGGTACCGCCACAACGCGTCGAGTCCGACCCGGCTCCACAACGCGTACGGTCCGACGGAGACGACCACCTTCGCCGTGTCCCACCCCATCCCCCGTGACTTCGACGGGAGCGCCGTGCCGATCGGACGGGCGCTGCCGGACACCGGGACCCTGCTGGTCGTGCCCGGCACCACCCGTACGGCCGCGCCCGGCGAGACGGCCGAACTGCTGCTGTCCGGCGACGGTCTCGCGGCCGGCTACCGCAATCTGCCCGAGGAGACCGAGCGCCGTTTCGTCCGGCTCCCCTGGTACGACGGCGGCCGGCGGATCCACTACCGGACCGGTGATCTCGTACGCGCGGACGCCGACGGCCTCATCGAGTACCTGGGCCGGGCCGACCGCCAGGTGAAGGTCCGGGGTTTCCGTATCGAGCCCGGTGAGCTGGAACAGCGGATCATGGCGCATCCGGCGGTGCGGCAGGCGTATGTGTGCGCACGCCGCGACGGCGAGCACGGGCCGAACGAACTGCTGGCCCATGTGGTGCTCGGGGACGATCTGTCCTTCGACGAGTTCGAACGGCATCTCGCGACCGGGCTGCCCTCCTATATGCGGCCCCATCACATCCGTCTCGTCGACGCGCTCCCGCGCAACGCCAACGGCAAGGTCGACGAGGCCGCCCTGCTGCGTCTCGGCGGACGGCCCTGGCGGCGCGCGGACGAGGAGCGGACGGCGGACGAGGGGGAGACGGCGGGCGAGGAGGAGGCAGCGGTCACCCGCGGGCAGAGCGAGGTGCTCGCCCTGGCCGGGGAGATCCTCGGCACATCCGGACTCCGGCTCCGCGACCGCTGGATCGCTGTCGGCGGCGACTCGCTCAAGTCGCTGCGGCTGCGCTTCGAGGTGCGGCGCCGCTGGGGCTGCGAACTGCCGCAGTCGCTCGTCCTCCACGGGGACTTCGCCGGGATGGGCGACGCCGTCGACCGGGCGGGAACCTCCGGCGACTCGCCCTATCCGGTGCCCGCCGCCCCTTCGGGAGCACGTCGCGCACCGGCCACCAGCGAGCAGCAGCGCCTGTGGCTGCTGCAACAGCGCACACCTCGCTCCACGGCGTACAACGTGGGACTCGCCTTCCGGCTGGAGGGCGCCGTCGACGCAGGGGCGCTGCGGCATGCCCTGCGACGGCTGGTGGAGCGTCATCCGGCGCTGCGTACCGCGTTCGAGGCGGCGCCCGAGGGGCTGCTCCAGGTGGTGGGCGAGCCGTACGACCCCTGGACCGAGCCGGACCCGGAGTCCGTCGGCGACGAGACCGGCGGGCGTGCCTTCGCCGACCGGTTCTTCGCCCGGGGCTTCGATCTGGCGCGGCCCCGGATGCTGAGGACGAGCCTGCTGACGCGGGACGGCGGCGGAGTCCTGCTGCTGCTTCTGCACCACATCGCGGTCGACGGCTGGTCGGTCAACATCCTCCTGCGGGATCTGTCGGAGGAGTACGCGAAGTCGCTCCGGGACGCGAAGGCACTCCGGGACACGGAGACACTTCGGGACACGGAGGCACCGGCGGGGGCACCCGCGGGGGCGGAGTACGCGGGTACGCGGACACCGGCCGGGCCGGAACCCGCACCCGTACCTTCTGCCACCCCGCTCGACTACGCCGTCTGGCAGACCGACTGGTTCTCCCGGCCCGCCTATCTCACCCAGCGCGATGAACTGCGCGCCCACTACGCCGGGACCGCCGGAGCGGCGCAGCCATTGCCGCCGGCCGGCTCCGGGCCCTTCTCCGGGGGAGGGCTGCCGGGGACGCGGCTCGCGGAAGGACAGCCTCCGGGGGAGCGGGTTCCGGAGGGGCAGGTTCGGGAGGGGCGACTTCCGGAGGGGCGGCTGCTGCACACCTCGCTCGACACCACCCGTCGCGCCACCGTCGACCGGCTCTGCGCCGAGCTGGATCTGACCCGCTTCCAGCTGCTGCTCGGTGTCTTCGCCTGGAGCCTGTACGGAGTGACCGGGCTGACGCGTCCGCGTGTGGCGGGACCCGTGGCCAACCGGCCGGTGGAGGAGTTCGGCGCCGGCGTCGGCATGTTCGCCAACACCGTCCTGCTGCCGCTGACCGTCGCACCGCACGAGGATCTGCGCGCGCAGTCGCTGCGTCTGGGCGCCGGTGCGCGGGAGGTGCTGGAGCGCCAGGACGTGGCACTGGCCCATGTGCTGGCCGACCGCGAGACGGGCGCGGGCGCCGGCACTCGTCCAGGCGCGGGTGCAGACACGGACACAGACACAGACACAGGGGCAGGCGCAGACACAGGCATTCGTAGAGGCGCGGGGGGCGGCCCGGGTACGTCTCCGTTCGACTTCCTGTTCGTCCTGGAGAACACCGACTTCAGGGCGCTGGCACTGCCCGGCTGCGTCTCCCGTCCGCTGTGGTGGGCGCCCGCCGAGGCCAAGTGCCCGCTGACGCTCTCCGTGATCGAGCACGCGGACGGCTTCGACTGTCTGTGGGAGTACGCCGACGACCGCTTCGACGCCGCCGAGGCCGAGGCGATGTCCGGTCTGTTCCTGCGGGGTCTCGATCTGCTCGCGGCCGGAGGCACGGCGACCCCCGCCGAGCTCGCGGCCTCCTACCGGAGCACTCTGCCCGACCACGGCCGGGGCGCGGTGGCCGATCCCGTCTGGACGACGGTGGCCGACGGCTTCGCCCGGCAGGTCGCGCTGACGCCGGACGCGCCGGCCCTGATGACCGACGACGGCGCGGTCAGTTACGCCCGGCTCGACGCGTACGCGGCCGCCCTCGCCGCCGAACTGCGGGCGGGGCATCCGCTGCCGGAGGAGCACGACAGCCCGTGCGCCGTCGCGCTGTACTTCGAGCCCTCGGCCGAGCATGTCGTGTCGCTGCTGGCCCTGGCCCGGCTCAATCTGACCGCCGTACCGCTGGACCCGTCCTATCCGCCCGCCCTGCTGCGCCAGATCCTGGAGCAGGTGGAGCCGCTCTGTGTGCTGCTCCCGCCCGGCGGCACGGCGGCGTTCGACACCGTGGATCCGGGCGGCGTCGTACGCCACACCGTCACCCTGCCGGCCAACGAGGGACCGGCCGACGGTCCGTCCGACGGTGGACCGGCCGGACCCGCCGACGTACCGCCCGTACCGCCCGTACCGCCGCACCACGGCGCCCGTCCGCTCTACACCCTGTTCACCTCGGGCTCCACCGGCACCCCCAAGGGCGTGCGGGTCCCGGACCGTACGCTGTGCAATCTGCTCCAGTGGCAGACGGAGTCGGGCGGTCTGGCGGCGCCCGCCGCCACCCAGCAGTTCTCCATGCTCTCCTTCGACGTCTCCTTCCAGGAGATCTTCGGCACGCTGTGCGGCGGCGGCTGTCTGCATCTCGTACGGCCCGGCTGGCGCCAGGACGCCCCGGCCCTGCTGGAGCGGCTCGAATCGGCGGGCATCGAGCGGGTCTTCATGCCGTACGTGGCGCTCCAGCTCCTCGCCGAGCACGCCGTCCATCTGGGCAGATACCCCTCGCGGCTGCGTGAGGTGGTGACCGCCGGCGAGCAGCTCGTGTGCACCGACGCCATCCGCCGCTGGTTCGCGGGCATGCCAGGAGCCCGGCTCTTCAACCACTACGGCCCGACCGAGACGCATGTGGTGAGCGCCCTCTGCCTCGAAGGCGACCCGGCGCGCTGGCCGGAGCGCCCGGCCATCGGCCGGCCCGTCGCCGGCGCGGTGCTCCGGGTGGTGGACGAGGCGGACGAGGCCGTACCGCCGGGGCGCACCGGCGAGCTGCTGATCGGCGGGACGATGGCCGCCCGCTGCTATCTGGGCGACCCGGCGCTCAACGACACGCGCTTCGTCGAGCTGCCCGGTCTCGGGCTGTTCTACCGCAGCGGCGACCGGGCGTGCTTCGACCGCGAGGGTCTGCTGCACTACACGGGCCGGGACGACCAGCAGATCAAGCTGAGCGGACACCGGCTGGAACTGGGGCAGGTCGAGGCGGCCCTGCTGCGGCATCCGGGGATCGTCAACGCCGTGGTCGTCCATGACGGCGCCGAGTTGGCGGCCTGCGTCCAGTTGCGCGAAGAGACATCGGCGGACACACCGACGGCCGAGACGCTCATGGCCCATCTGGCACCCCTGCTGCCTCCGTATGTACGGATCGGCCGCTTCCGGCGGCTGACGGCGCTGCCGCTGACCCCCAGCGGCAAACTGGACCGCAAGGCGGCCCTGCGGGCACCGGGTGAGGAGCTGCGCCGGAGCCCCGAGGTGCTGCCCGCGCTCCCCGCGTACGAGGCCCGGCTGTCCGAGGCGTTCGAGGCGGTGACCGGCTCACCCATCGGCCCGGACCAGACCTTCTTCGAGGCCGGGGCGTCGAGCCTGGGACTGATGCGCTTCCACTTGCGCTGCACCGCCGAACTGGGTCTGCGCTTCACCGTCGCCGACCTGTTCGAGCATGTCACGGTACGCGCGCTGGCCCGCTTCCTGGACGGATCCGGCGTGCGGACACCCGTGGCGGAGGGCGGTACGGACGGACCCACCGTGAACGGGCGAGACGCGAACCGCACCACCGGCACCACCGGAACCACCGGCACCACCGAGTCACAGCACAGAGCGGACCGCGCCACGGGGAGCCGGCGCGACACGTCCCGTGCCCCCTCGGCCGACGAGCCGATCGCCGTCATCGGCATGGCGGTACGGCTGCCCGGCGCCTCCGGTCTGTCCGCGTTCTGGGAGATGGTGAAGGCGGGCGAACGCGGTATCGAGCACTTCGACGCCCCCGACGGCGTCGTCGGGGCGCGCAGCCAGATGGACGGGCTGCTGGCGTTCGACCCGGACCACTTCGGCATCAGCCGGCAGGAGGCCCGGCTGATGGACCCCCAGCAGCGGCATCTGCTGATGAGCTGCTCCGACGCACTGGCGCACGCCGGGATCGGCGACCCGTCCCGAGCGCGGGTCGGGCTCATCGCGGGGGCCGGTGAGAACACCTACTTCCAGGCCATGCTGCGCGAGGCGGACCCCGCTCATCTGCCCGACGGCTTCCGGCTGGCCCTCCACCACGAGAAGGACTTCCTCGCGACCAAGGCGGCCTACCATCTCGGACTGACGGGCCCCGCCTTCACCGCGCAGGCGGCGTGCGCGAGTTCACTGGTCGCCGTGCATCTCGCCGCAGCGCTGCTGCGCCAAGGCGACGCCGACGTGATGCTGGCGGGCGGCGTCCTGGTCGACACGGAGCTGACCGACGGCTACCGCTACCGGCCGCAGCACATCTTCTCCGTGGACGGGCACTGCCGGCCCTTCAGCGACGACGCGAGCGGCACCATCGGGGCCAGCGGTGTCGGTGTGGTGGTGCTCAAGCCGCTGGACCGGGCGCGGCGCGACGGTGACACCGTCTACTCGGTGATCACCGGCTCGGCCGTCAACAACGACGGCTCCGCGAAGCTGGGTTACAGCGCGCCCTCGCTCCCCGGCCAGCGGGAGGTGATCCGCTCCGCCCTGCGGCGCGCCGGCCGGAGCGGCGCCGACCTCGGCTATGTCGAGGCGCACGGCACCGGTACCCGGCTGGGCGACCCGGTCGAGGTGGGCGCGCTGCGCCAGGCGTTCGGGGTGGCGGAATCCGGCCGTACGGCCCTGACCTCGGTCAAGAGCCAGATAGGACATCTCGGCGCGGCGGCGGGCGTGGTCGGACTGGTCCGTGCCGTCCTCTCCGTCCACCACGGCCTCATCCCGCCCCACGCGGATTTCCGTGCCTTCAATCCGGAGATCGGACCGGACCCGGCGCCGTTCTACATTCCGGCAAGGGCGCGGCCCTGGCCCGCCGGCCGGGACCGGGTGGCCGCCGTGAGCAGCTTCGGTATCGGCGGCACCAACGCGCATGTGGTCCTTGAGGCGGACGGACCGGGCACGGATCGGGGCGGGTCCGCCGGGCCGACGGCCGCCGCGGTGCCCTGTCTGATGCTCTCGAACAGCAGTGAGGCGGGTCTGCGGGCGGACGCCACGCGTATCGCCGACTATCTGGCGGGCCGCCCCGAGGAGTACGGGAAGGTGCTGCGCCATCTCCAGGCGGGCCGTCCGGCGCGTCGCCACAGGATCGCGGCGGTCTGCCGGGACGCGGGCGCCGCCGTGGAGTGGCTGCGGAGCGACTGGACGGCCTACGACACGACGTCAGACGGCACAGCGGCGTACGGCACAGGCCCGTACGAGGGGTCGTCGGAAGCAGAGCCGACGGCCTCGGACACAGCGCCGGTCGCCGCACCGCTCCCGGCACCGGTCTCCGCATCGCTTCGGGGGCCGGTCCTCGCATCGCTCCTGGCGCCGGACCGGTCGGCGGAGGATCTGGCCGCCGCGTGGCTGACCCGCCGGACGATCGACTGGCCGACGGGCCCCGCCCAGGCTCCCTGGGACTTCCCGGCGCCCGCCTTCGACCTGGCGGAGTACGACTTCGTACGCGCGACGGGGGCGACGGCGAGCACCGCTGCGGCGGAGGCGGAGGCGCCTCGGCGGCTCCCCGAGGCCGACTGGCTGCACCAGCCCCACTGGGTGCGTCTGCGCCATGCCGCCCCGGGAGCCGGAACCGCGTCGCGCGTGCCGCGTCTGCTGGTGCTGATGACGGACCGTCCGGCTGAGGCGCCCGCCGTCCACGCCTTCGAGGCGGTCTACGACCGGGTCGTACGGGTCAGCGCCGCCGGCGCCTTCGCCCGGCGGGGTGACGATGTCTTCGAGGTCGATCCGGCCGACCCCGTATCGCTGGGTCTTCTGCTCGACGCGCTGACGGAAGCGGATCCGCGCGAAGGGGCGAAGCCCGGGGCCGGAGCGCAGGCGGGGACGGGGACGGGGGCACGGGACATCGACTGGCTGCACGCGCTGCCGCTGGCCGTCGAAGGACCGGTCGGGCCCGGCTCGGTGGCTCGCGCGCGCTGGGCGTGCCTGGACACGACGGCCGCGCTGGTGCGGGCGGTGACCGACGGCTCGGGGAGAGCGAGGCTGCGGCCCTGGTGGCTGTCGTATGGGGCCAGACCTGTCGACGGCTCCGTACAGCGGCCGGAGCTGGGTCTGCTGGCGGGGGTCAGCGAAGTGGCCCCGCAGGAAGGCCCGGTGGACGGCCACTGGCTGGACCTCCCCGGCGCCGGTCTCGTCGACTGGGCACCGGCGGTGGCGGCGCTGACGGCCGCCGCCGACACCACCGCTCCCGCGGCGGGGCTGCCGAGACATCTCGCGCTGCGGCAGGGGTTCTGGTGGGAGCGGGTCATCACGCCGGTGTCCTCCGTCGGTGCCTCCTCCCCGTGGGCGCCGCTCACCGGGGACGGAGTCCATCTGGTGCTGGGCGGTACGGGCGGTATCGGCTCGGCCGCCGCGGCCTGGCTGCTGGAGCGGACCGACGGCCGGGTGCTGCTGCTGTCCAGACGGGCCCGGCTCCCGAAGGAGCTGGCGCCCTGGGCCGGCCGGATAGAACTGGTCGAGGCCGATCTCGCCGAGTCGTCGCCCGAGGAGGTCATGTCCCTGATCGCCGGGCGGACTTCGCGGCTCGACAGCGTGGTGCACGCGGCCGGTGTGGCGGCGGGCGGTCTGATAGCCGGGCGTGACGCCCTCGGGATACGGGAGGCAACGGCGGCCAAGCTGGGAGGCGCGCTGCTGATCGAGCGGCTGATCGAGCGGTACCGGCCGACGGCCGCGGTCTACTGTTCGTCGATGTCGGCGCTGTTCGGCGGTGTCGGACAGTTCGACTACGCGGCTGCCAACGGCCTGCTCGACGGCTTCGCCCACCACCGGTCCGCCGACGCCGGGACCACCGTACGGATCGGTATCGACTGGGACGTATGGCGCGAGTCCGGTATGGCGGTGCGCGCGCTGCGAACGGACGCCCGTCATCAGGCGCATCTCGCGGTGGGGCTGACCGTGGACGAGGGGAAGCGGCTGTTCGGCCGGGCCCTCGGACTCCGGTTGCCGCAGCTCCTCGTCTCGACCACCGCCCTGGACGAGTCCCGCGCCTTCTACTCCGGGTCCGCTCCGGTCCAGGCGTCCACGTCCACGTCACCGTCTACGTCCGTGCCGCTGCCCGCGCCCGCATCCGCATCCGCATCCGCATCCGCCGCGGTGCCCGGCGGGGCCGTGGTTTCGCGGACCGCCGACACGGGCACGGCGGCCGAGCGGCTCACCGACTGGCTCCGCGCCTGGCTCGGCGTGGACCGTCTCGACCCGGACATCCCGCTGTACGACCTGGGCGCCGACTCGCTGACCATGCTTGATCTGATCAGCGAGGTCAAACGGCACTTCGACATCGAACTCGAACTGTCCTGGCTCAGCCACCGGGTGAGTCTCACCGAGATCCTGACCCGGCTCGGCGCGACACCCCCCTCCGGAGCGTCGCAGGCCGGAGCGGCGGCGGTCGGAGCGGCACCCGACGACGACATACCGCTGGAGATCTGGCAGGAGGGCACCGGGCACGATGTGCTGTGCCTGGTGCATCCGGTCGGCGGCGACATCCAGTCGTACCGGTCACTGGTGTCCGCGCTCGACCCGCGACTGACCGTCTGTCTCATCGCCGACCCCGGGCTGCGGACACCGGAACCGCTGCCCTGGACGCTGGCCGAGCGGGCCCGGCGCTACCACACCGCCCTGCGCGCCCGCTTCCCCGACGGGATCTGGCACCGGCAACTGGCCGGGTGGTCCTTCGGTGCCTGGGTGGCCATGGAGATGGCCGCGCAGGCGGAGTCGGCGGGCCGGCCCGCGGACGCGCTCCATCTGCTCGACCCGCCGCCGCCCGGTGCCGGGGCGCTCTTCGAGACCTACGACGAGAGCCAGTTCGAGGCGGTGTTCGCCAACGAACTCGGCCACAGCGGGCAGGCGCCGGCCGGTGCACCGGCGCGGGCCTACGCGGAACGGCTCGCCCGGTGCTGCCGGGCCAATCTGCGCGGGATGACCGGCCACCGGGTACGACCGCTGGCCGCCACCCCCAGCCATCTCTGGCTGGCGGAACAGCCGGTGACGGGTCTGCCGGCGCTGGGATCACCGGACGAGCAGTGGGCGCTGTGGCGTCCCCATCTCCCGGAACCGAGCGCCTGGCACCGGCTCGACACCACGCACTACGGAATCGTCCGACCGCCCCATGCGCACGCGGTGGCCACGGCGATCAACGCGGTCTCGCGGCCCGTCGCCGGTCCCCGCTGACCCGTAGGCGCCACGGCCACGGCTTGCGGGCCACGGGCCGTGGCGCCTACGCACCCCGCCTCCGCACCCCGCACCCCCGCTCCCTGTACCTGTACCTGTACCTGTTCCATGTCCACCTCAGGAGGATCGCGTGGAGAGTTACGAACTGGAAGCCGTCAAGCGCGTCACGGCAAGGCCCCGGAGGGAGTACACCACCCTCGCGGTCGACTCCCTCACCCCCGTCATCGGCGCCGAGGTCTCCGGCGTCGATCTCTCGAAGGAGCTGTCGGAGGAGCAACTGCGCGATCTCAAGGCGGCGTTCCTCGACCACCATGTTCTGGTCTTCCGCGACCAGATCCTCACCCAGGAGCAGCACAAGCGTTTCGCCGGTCACTTCGGTGAACTGCGCCCGGTGAACCCCCCGCCGCCGGAGGGCGATCCGTACATCCTGGAGATCAACACCACCCCCGAGGCGGCGAACGTGGCCGGCAACGGCTGGCACGCGGACGGCACCGCCGACGCGGAGCCCTCGCTCGGATCGATGCTCCACATCACCCGCGTACCGGAACCGGGCAGCGGCGGGGACACCCTGTTCGCCAATATGCATCTGGCCTACGAGATGCTGTCGCCCGCGATGCGCGGTTTTCTGGACGGTCTGACCGCCGTGCACGACGGACTCGTCGCGTTCCAGGGCTATACCCCGCCCCCGGGATATGTCGCCCCCAAGAGCGAACACCCGCTGGTGGTACGTCATCCCGAGACCGACCGCAGACTTCTCTATGTCAACAAGGCGTACACCGCGCGCATCCCTCAGCTCTCGTCCGACGAGAGCCGGGCGCTGCTCGACATGCTGTTCGATGTGGTCCCGAGCCGTCCCATGCTGACCTGCCGCGTCCGGTGGACCCCCAACACGCTGGTGTTCTGGGACAACCGCTGTGTGCAGCACCACGCGACGTACGACTACTACCCGTTCACCCGCTACGGCCAGCGGGTCGCGATCAACGGCGGTCCCCCCAAGGGCTGAGCGGGGCCCTGTCCGTGTCCCCGCCGGGGGCCCGCCGGGAGCGGCGGGCCCCCGGTGTCCACGTCCGCGTGGTCACGGGCGTGGTCACGGTGACGAATGCGGGCACAGGCATGAGCGTGGGCACGGGCGAACGAAGTGTCAGGATATCTGTCGATGTGGACGACTATCCGTGGAGCTCCGATGAACCCCGCACCAGGTGACCGGCCGGCCGATCGCCGTACGACCGGCGGAGCACCCGGTCCCGGCCCACGCCGACGCCATCGGCCGACGCGGGCCGAACTCGAAGCCGCACACGATGCCCGCCTGCCGGATCTGATCGCCGACGGTCTCACCGTCCTGCTGGTCGGGATCAACCCCGGTCTCTCCTCCGCCGTGGCGGGCCATCACTTCGCCACGCCCGGCAACAGGCTGTGGCCGGCCCTGTACCGGGCGGGCTTCACCCCCCGGCTGCTCGACGCCACCGAGGAGGACCAGCTGCTGGGACTCGGGATCGGCATCACCAGCATCGTCCGCAGACCCACGGCACGCGCCGCCGAACTCACCGCGCCGGAGTACGCGGCAGGCGGCGGCCGACTGCGCCGACGGGTCCTCGCCCGCCGCCCGTCCTGGCTCGCCCTCCTGGGCGTCACCGGCTACCGCGCCGCGTTCGGCTCCCCCGACGCGACCGTCGGCCGCCAGCCCCTCACCATCGGCACGACACAGGTCTGGGTGCTGCCCAACCCCAGCGGTCTCAATGCCCACTACCCGCCGTCGGCCCTGGCGGTCGAGTTCGCGAAGCTACGGGTCGCGACCGGCCTGCCCGACCGCTCAGGCCTCCTGGGCGACGGCCCGTTCCCCACCGGGCCCTAGGGCTCTGTCCGGCGGATCGCCTGAGCGTCGGCGTGGGCACGGAGCGATGTACGGCGGCCTGAACCACGGCCGGATCGACGTCGATCGGCTGCGGACGGTGCCGGCCAGGCTGTCGCTGCCGCGTTTCGACGGCGGGCGTCTGTTCCTGGCGGTCGATGTGTCCCCGTGGCTTCGCTCTCACCCGCCTGGCCCGGGTCCTGCGGGACCTTCCTGGGACCGGGGCCATCCGAGTCTCACCCACCGCTCATCCTGGCTCGACCACAAGGCGAACCACCCTTGGTCGAGGGGTCGTTGACGCGGTTGGAAGTCGAGCATCCGTCGAAGGACCGAGATGCCCCGCCGGTGTGGTCATGGTCCTCCAAAGCCGGCGCGACCCCGGCACCAGGGGATTCTCGGTCCTACCGCGCCGGTGGACCGTCGAACGCACCTGGGATGGCTGATGCAGCACCGCGGTCCGGCCCGCGACGCGGAATGGCGTCAGTGAGGTATTGCCAAGCCAAGATCGCACCCATAACATCACATCCGTGAGGTGAAGGCCGTGAGGTTACTAGGACTCATGGCCACCGCAGGTGAATCCATCCGGTTTGATCAAGGGAGACCGATATGAACATCGTTGATCTGCGTCCCGACTTGCGCATGGTGCTCGACAACGGGCCCGGACAGGCCTACCTGCTGCGCCGCGGGTCGGACGCGGTGCTGATCGACACCGGCATCGCCGGGCAGGGCGATGTCATCACCGAGGCGTTGCGTGGTTGGGGTCTGGACCGGGAGTCGCTGACCCACGTCGTATTGACGCACTGGCATCCCGACCACGCCGGGTCGGCCGCCGAACTGGCCACCTGGCCCAATGTCCGTATCTGGGCGCACCGCGGCGATGCCCCGATCATCCGCGGGGACAGCTACAGCCCGCTTCCCGCCCTCACCCACGCCGAGGAGGAGCTCTACGCCCACATCGCCGGCTCCATCCCCGACGCCGCGCCTTCTCGGGTCGACCGCGAGCTCGACGACGACGAGATCCTCGACGCGATCGACGCCCGCGTGCTGTCGACTCCCGGCCACACCGACGGCAGCATCGCCTTGCACTTCCCGAACGAGGCCGTCCTGTTCACCGGTGACATCGCCACCGAGCACCAGGGCCAGGTCATACTCGGGCCGTTCAACCATGACCGGGCGCTGGCCCGTGAATCCTTCCGCCGCTTCGCCGACATCGACGTCGACACCGTCTGCTTCGGCCACGGTCAACCGCTACGCGGTGACGACACCGCCTTGCTGGGCGCCGCGGCCACCGCCGACGAGGTCCCCGACCCTCTCGGCTGACGCACGTTCGCACCGATCCGGCGTCGGTGTAAGGTTACGGCCGTGAGCAAAGAGGCTGCCGGGAGCAGACGGCGCAACGCCCGGGGTGCGGGGCAGGCACTACGCGACGACATCGTGTCGGCCGCCCGAGAGACCGTCATCGAGGACGGCTACGCGAGTTCGGTGACCCTGCGTGGGCTGGCGCGGCGGATCGGCATCGCACCGCAGTCGATCTACCTGCATTTCGCCGGCCCGGACGAGATCGTGCAGGCCGTCACCGTCGAGACCTTCGCCCAACTGGGTCGCTTCATCACGGATGCGACACAAGGAATCGAGGCGCCTCGGGACCGGCTCATCGCCGGCTGCCGCGCCTACATGGCGTTCGGGGTCGACAACCCGAATCTGTACGGACTGCTCTTCCAACGCAACCGGCTCCTTCGCGGAGCGGAACCCCGCCCCACCCCCGCGGACGAGCCGGACAACCGCGACCCCGACGCCGGGCCGTTCGCCTATCTCATGGACGGCGTCCGACTCTGCGTCGCCGACGGATCCTCCGGCGTGAAAGACGTCCTGTCCACCGCAACGCAACTGTGGGCGGCCATGCACGGCTTTGTTCTGTTGCGCAACGGCTACGAGTTCCCGTGGCCGGACCTTGCCCAGGCCGAGGTGGAGCTCATCAGCTCGATCGCGAGACTCCGCGAGCCCGGCTGACCCGTGCCACGATTCCTCATCCTCAACAGGCCCGGGTCAGCGACCGAACGGGAGTCGGCGGGATCATGCCGGGGCGCCAGGTGTATCCGGCACATCCCGTCGGACCCGTGGCGCGGGCCGGGCTGGCCCGTCCGGCTCCGGGGCGGAAGCGGGGGCGTCAGGTGGCGTGCCAGCCGGACCAGTGGGTCACCGTGATCTCCACCACGGGCCCCTCCGGAGGGCGGTCGGCGTACTGCCGCCGGTACTTCTCCGTCAGCAGATCCACGTACCGATCGGCCGCCGCCGATCCGCCGGCCGGCGGCAGTACGGAGGCCGTACCGTCCGCGCGGGCCCACCACAGGCGGTCCCAGTCCTCGTCGTAGCCGTCGACGAGGAGACAGACCTCGGGGTGGGCGCGGATGTTGGCCAGCCGCTTCAGCCGGACCGACCGCTTCGGCTTGTGGTCCACGGCGAAGGCCACGGTGTCACCGGTCAGGGCGAACACCATGGGAACCAGATGCGGTCGGCCGGAGGCATCGACGGTCGCGAGGCGGGCGATCCGGGACCGGACGAAGCACTCCCGGGCCCGCTCGCCCGTCATCACCGGCACCGCGGCACCGTACGGCTCACCGGAACCGGCCCGCGGCATCGGCGAGCCGATCGAGGTGGGCGAGTGTCTCGGCCTCCGGCCTCGTCGGCAGACAGAGCAGCGGCCGCTCCACGTCGAGGTGTGTGTACTCCTCGACGATCTCCGGTTTCCCCGACACCGCGTACCCGGTCACCGGCACATCCCGACCCGCGGCGCTCCGCTTCCGAGGGAGTCGGGCCCCCGCTCCTCGACGGCGCGCCCCAGCGCGGTCGGCGCGATGCCCTGATCGGTGATGAAGGTCGATACACCGAACTTCACTGGCGGCTCCTTCGGTTCAGGTTCCGTGTGCTGGGTGCTGGGTGCTGGGTTCCGAGGTGTGTACCGAGTTCTGGTCCGAGCACCCGGTTCCGGGTTCGCGGACCAGCGGTTCCACGCTCGCGGGCGCATGCGCGGGCGCGATCACGGTCGCGGTCCATGGCCAGGTACCCCGATCGGACCCGCCACAACAGTCCCTGCGCCCGACCGGGCTATCACCGGACTCACGCGGGGAACGGACGACCGCTCCGGACGCCTCGCCCGGATGCCCCCTCAAGACGGCCCGCTCCGGACGGCCCACCCCTGGCACCCCGCTCCGGGCCGAGTTGTTCACCCTGGTTTGGTCCGTGGTTCACCCGGGCCGTCGTCCGGTCGCGAAATGCTGTCGACGGCTGTGGCGAGGAACGTGCGCCGGGGGACAGCGGGGGAGGGTGTCCGTGGTCATCGGGGAGGGACCCGTCATCGAGGAGCCACGGCTGGACGTACGACGGCCGTCGTCCTCCCGGTGGTCGCAGCGCCGCTTCCTCATCGTGTTCCTGCCCCTGCTGGCCGCCGTGCTGACCGGTGCGATCACGCTGGCCGTCCCGGGGAGAATGCTGCTGCCCTTCGAGCGGATCACCACGCTGGAGGGCAAAATGGCCTCCAAACGGGACTTCTTCGAGGACCCGGAGGTCGAGCGACTGCTCCTGAAACACCGTATCCGTGTGCACATCACCAGTTCGGGCTCGCGCGAGGTGGCCGTCCAGGACATCTCCTCGTACGACTTCGTGTTCCCCTCCGGGCAGCCCGCCGGTGACCTGATCACCACTCAGCTCGCGGCGGAGAACCGGCGGGCGAAGGTGCACCGGCCGTTCGTCAGCCCCATCGTGCTCCCCACCTACCGCGCGTACGCCGAGACCCTCCAGGACGCCGGGATCGCCACCGCGCAGCGCGGCTCGGGGCCGGGGGCGCCGCTGTACTACGTCCTGGACATGCGCAAGTTCCTGGACAGCGTCGACCGTGGTCGGCGGTGGAACGAGATCGGCATCCGCGACCACGGGATCAGCAACGCGAACCGGATCGTCGTCCAGAGCTCCGATGTCTGCGACTCCAACTCGGCGGGGACGTATCTGGGGCTGGTCGCCTTCACCTGGCACGGCGAGGGCGACGAGGTGCCCGACACCGACCGGGAGGCGGACGAGCGGGGGCGGGCCATCAAGCCGCTGCTGGACCAGGGCCTGCCGGGCGCGGATGTGTTCCGTACCTACATCTCGCCCGAGGGCAAGGGGATAGCGCCCGTGGTGGTGGCGTACGAGCACCAGTACCTGACCTATCAGGCGCAGTACCAGGCCGAGTCGGGGAAGCTGGACTCCGACCGGGTCCTGCTCTATCCGTCGGGGCAGTTCGTGACCCAACCTCAGTTCATCGCGCTCAACGAGCGGGGCGACCGGCTCGGCGAGCTGATCACGCGTGACCCGGAGCTGCGCCGGCGGGCGATGGAGCTGGGCTTCCGGATCCTCGATCCCACCGGGGAGGTCGCGAGCGACCAGCTCGCCACGTTCCTGAAGGACCGGAACATCCCGGTCCCCTCGATGGAGGGCGACAACACCCGCTCGTCGATGCCCAGGCTCCGGTACCTGGAACGGATGATCTCGATCGTGGGCGGCTGTCCGGCCGCCGGGACCCCGGACGCCGGAACCTCCCCCGCCGAGACCCCCACCGGGAAGTCCGCCGAGACCCCTGCCGGGGAGTCCGCCGGGGTGCCCGAGTGAGGATCCGGCGCCCGCCGACGGGCCTCGTCGCCCTGTGTCTGGTCTGGATACTGCTCGGCACCGCCGTCACCGCGTGTTCCACGGACACCCCGGAGCCGGTGAGGCTGCGCGTGCTCGCCAGCTCGGAGCTGGCCGACATGGCACCGCTGCTGGAGGATCTCCGCCGGGAGACCGGGATCACCCTGGAGATGGAGTACCGGGGCACGGTGGACGCCAGCGACGCGCTGGCCTCGGGCGAGTACCGGCACGATCTCGCCTGGCTCTCCTCCGACCGCTACTTCCGGCTCGAACTGAAGGCGGCCGGGAACCACGGCGAGCAGCCCCTGTCCACGGCCGTCATGCGCTCTCCCGTCGTGATCGGGATGAAGCCCGCCATGGCGGAGCGGCTGCGCCGCACCGCGTCCGACGGCCAGATCTCCTGGGCCGATGTGGCCGACGCCGCCGCCGACGGAACCCTGCGGTTCGGTATGGCCGATCCCCGCCATGCCAACAGCGGTCTCGCCGCGCTCGTCGGAGTGGCGACCGCCGCGGCGGACACGGGCGGCGTGCTGCGCCCGCGGGACGTCTCCTGCGACCGGCTCCGCGGCTTCTTCGCCGGACACCGGCTCGCCGAGGACTCCTCCGCCCGGCTGGCCGACGGATTCGTACGCGACCAGGACAGCCTGGAGGCCCTCATCACCTACGAGTCCGAACTGCTCACACTCAACAGCGGCGGAAGGCTGCGCGAGCCACTGGAGATCGTCTATCCGAAGGACGGCATGGTCCTGTCCGACTATCCCCTGCTCCTGCTCGATCCGGCCGAACGCGCCGCGTACGACCGGCTGGTGGAGTGGCTGAAGAGCGGACCGGTCCAGAAGAAGATCATGGAACGTACCCTGCGCCGGCCGATCGACCCCGCCGTGCCCCGGGTGCCGCGGCTGCGTGAACCCATCGGCAACGCGCTGTACTTCCCCGACGACCAGCGGGTGGTCGACCGGCTCCTCGCCGACTACGGCGATCCCCGGCGCGACGGACGCGCCCGGGTGATCTTCCTGCTCGACTTCTCCGGGTCGATGCGGGGCGAGCGCATCGCCCGGCTGCGCGCCGCCTTCGACGGTCTCAGCGGGGGCGACGACTCACGCTCCGGAAAGTTCGTCAGGTTCTACCGCGGCGAGTCGCTGACCGTCATGAGGTTCGCCGGGCGCGTGCTCGACGAGCGGAGTGTGACCTACGCGAGCCCCCGGGATCTCGACCGGCTGCGCGGCTTCGTGGCCTCCGAAGGCTTCGGCTCCACCACCGCCGTCTGGTCCGCGCTCGACCACGTGTACGAGAAGGTCTCCGACGAGATCCGGGAGCACCCCGGCAGGACCGTCTCCATCGTGGCGATGACGGACGGTGAGAACAACGCGGGGATCGACCTCGACACCTTCATCCGCCGCTACGAGGCACGGCCGCCGGCGGTCCGTGCCGTACGGACGTACACCGTTCGCTACGGCGAGGCAGGTTCAGCGGCACTCGACCGGGCGGCACGGACGACCGGCGGTCATATGGCCGACGCCACCGTCCAGTCGCTCCTGAGCGCTTTCAAGGAGATACGTGGGTGTGACCAGTGAGGCGTGGTGGGACATCTGGTGGCCCTGGATGCTCGTATGGCTGCTGACCGCGGCCGGCCTCGTGGCGCTCCTCGCGCTGACGCTCTTCCGGCTTCTGCGTGACCGGCGGCCCGGCGGCCAGAAGATCATCCCGGGCATCTGCTTCTATCTGCACGACAGAACCGTCATGGACCACTACCAGATGCGCGGTTACGCGGCGGCCCTCCGCAGGGAGGTGGAGCAGCGGACCAGCGACAGCAAGGACGGAAGCGTCCATGCCAAGGTCTTCGGGCTGAGCGCGGGCGGTGGCAAGCGCGACAACAGCGAGATCGTCAGCAAGTATCTCGAAGTGGCCGAACCCATCTCGGTGATCGGCATCATCATGGACGTCCTGGAGGAGAAGGACGTCATCGTCCATGTCGATCTCGTCAACCGGACCGTCAGACGCAACGGCGCCCTGGTCAACGCGCTGGCCACCCTGCCCGGTGCCGGGACGGGGGCGAGGGCGGCGACGAGGCCGGGGGCCTCGCGGGAGACCGTACGGCTGCGGGACATCGAGGACTTCGTACTGATCAGAGGGCGGTTCAGGAAGATCGCCGAATCACCCGAGACGACGGTCTTCCTCGCCCCCTACGGCGACCCGAACGATCCCGCCGAGGGGCCGCACGTACGGGTCACCTGCGCGACGGAAGGACTGCGCACCGAGGTCGGGCAGGGCACCTTCTCGGCACGCTGTCTCGGCAAGGTCCAGGACTGGAACGCCACCGACGCGGTCCTCGAAGTGCAGGCCATGGCGATCTTCCGATAGCCGGCGGGCCCCGGGCGAACGGGCGGAGGCGGAGGACGGGGCCACTGAGGACGGGCCGGGGCGGGCCGGAGGACGGTCCGGGCGGCCGACCCGCCGCGTCCGTCCTCCGGCCCTGTCCTCGGGCGGTGGGGGTGATCAGGCGGCGTGGGCGCTCAGAGGCCGTTCTCCTTCCGAATCTCGGGTGAGGTCTTCGATGGGCAGGTGTGAAGTAGCTGCTGCCGCGGGAGCCTCGACTTGTTGCCGGTCGGGATGTTGTGGGGGTGGCGGATGCCGTTGATGCGGGCGGTTTTGGAAGCGCGGCGGAAGGCCGCGGCGGTGCGGGTGGAGGAGCTCGAAGCCGAGCTGGTGCGGGTGCGGGCGGCTCTGGCGGATGCCGAGGAGGTGCACCGGCGTCGGGTGATCGGCCTGGAGCAGTATCTGGAGGCGCTGGCCGAGGAGGAAGCACCCGCGGTGGTGGCCGTCGGGTCGTCGCGGGGGAAGCCGGTCGGACCGCGACGCGCGGTGCCGCACCGGGAGAACACGGGCGGTGTCGAGGACCTGTCGGTGGACTACCAGGCGTTGATGGCCGCCGCGGTGGAGGCGGGAGACGATGGGCTGGGTGCCCGGCGGGCGGCGGTGGTGCTGGGCTGGGACAGCGCGTCGGTCTCCCGTGTCGAGGGCGCGAGGGCACGGCTGAAGGGGCTGGTGGAACGGGGCTGGCTGGTCGAGGGGAGGCCGGGCAGGTTCACGCTGTCTCTGCCGGCCTCGGAGCAGGACGCTGCTGGTGCTGGGCGGCCAGGCGCCGGCTGCGCAGGAGCCAGGCGAAGGATCTTTCCACGACCCAGCGGCGGGGCAGGACCTGGAACCCTCGGGTGTCGTCGCTGCGGCGGACGACGTCGAGAACGAGTCCGAGGCGCTGGACAGTCCAGTCCTGGAGGTGGCCGCGGCAGCCGCCGTCGGCCCAGACCCGCGAGAGCCGCCGCAAGCGACTGCTCGCCGCGGGCAGCAGGATGCGGGCGGCGTCCCGGTCGGTCGTCGACGCCGACGTGACCAGCACGTCCAGCAGGAGTCCAAGCGTGTCGGTGAGCAGGTGCCGCTTGCGTCCGTTGATCTTCTTCCCGGCGTCGTATCCCCGCGAACCGTGGGCGACGGTGGCGTCCGCCTTCACCGACTGCGAGTCCATGACCGCCGCACTCGCCTCCTCCTCGCGGCTCTCCGCCTCACGGACGGCTCCGCGCAGCCGGTCGTGCAGTTCGGCCACCGGGCCCGCGTCCCGCCAGCGGGCGAAGAAGGCATACACGCGTGGCCAGGGCGGGAAGTCGCAGGGCATCGCCCGCCACTTGATGCCGTTGTCCACGAGGTAGCGCACCGCGTCGATCATCTGCCGGTGGCAGTAGCCCTCCGGCCGCCCACCCCGGCCTGCCAGCCATCCCGGCACCGGCAGCAGATCCCGCACCAGAGCCCACTCGGCATCGCTCATGTCCGAGCCGTACCGGGGCCGGCGCCCCGGCCGGTCGGCCGCGTTCCCGAACCTGTGGGCGAGACAGTCACACCCCCAGGAGTGAACGGACTGGACCCCGCAACCGCCACCACGCGACACTTCGACAACAGGGCCTCTTGCTCCTCGCTGGACTCGACAACCGCGAGCTACCAAGAGGCCCTTCCCCCATGCACCATCACCCGCCAACTCACCTGATCCAACACCCCGTTCGAACCCCACCGACCACCCGAACGGACAGAGAACAGCCAGTAAGACGCCATCTCATTTGGGCTGTTCGATAAGCTTCAGGTGTGGGGAGCGTTGAACGGCTGGTGCCGGATGAGCCGTGGGAGTTGTTCCAGCAGGTGGTGCCGAAGGCGTCGGCACGGGACCGGGAAGTGCGGGCGGCGCGCTCATCATGGCCCCCTGAAAACATGCCGGTTCATCCGCGAACCACGGGCCTCGGGCTGTCCGGCATGCGGCGGCCGCCCCACCCCGCTGTGGGCCGGCCGAGCACACCCTCACCGAACCGGGGCATGCCCTACGGGCGACGTCCGATGAAATGTACGGTCGGCCCCGCCAGTCCCCGGTCACATCGAGGTCTCCTACCGCAGCATCGACGCCTGACGGACGCTGGCGGCCCCGCGCCCAGAGCTTGCCGGAACGCCGGTGTTCCGTGCCTGAGTACATAGGTCCGGCTGACGACGAAGCAGTCCTGGCCGCCGACCGATGCGTGGATAGGGTGGGCAATTTGTTCGGGGCGGTCCGACAGGAGGGCTCCAAGTCCTTCGTCGGCATGAAGCCCGCGAACGCCACATCGGATCTCAAACCGAATGAGCAACTCAGGACTCGGGGACCTCTCCCTTGTCACCCGGCTGGGCTGTTCTGCTGCTCACTTCAGCACTCGCTCTTTCTCGCCACCAGGAGACTGAAAAAGGCTGGTGTAAGAGTGATTCCGTAGGGTAGAGCGTCCATTCTTGCTGGCGTCGAGTTGTATTTCGTGGACATTTCCTTACCAGTGACCTTTGCGTCTGAAATGCACTACTCGAGTTCTGTTGGAAGGGTGCGGAAGCGGAGCGACCGCTTCTGGATTCCAACGCTGCCTCCCTGGTCATCGCTCGGCCGGATCAAGGCATACCAAGGTCAACTGAGTCTGTAGGTCCAACTGATTCAGGTCAACGCTGGCCGGTTCCGCGATATTCAAGCCCGCATAGCGCCAACCGTATGTAGGTTCGACTACGCACCAAGGTGATCGGGGGGAGGCGCCTGTGCGTCTTTGCGTGCGCTCCATGCCCCGGATCATGACTCGACGAAGGCCATGGCTTCGCGATAACTAAGGGGTATCACGCATGAAGCACAGCAAGATTGCCGCCGCAGCGCTCTTCGGTGCGGCCATGCTCATCGGAGGAACCAACGTGGCCATGGCGGCCCCGGCTGGTTGTGAGTCGGGCTGGGTCTGTATGTACCGCGACGACGACTACGCGGGTGGTGCTGTCAACCTCACCAACAGCACGACGGCCATTCCGAACCTCGGCAGCAATGGGTTCAACGACGAGATGAACTCCTGGTTCAGCAACTTCCAGTACGATTCCGCCTGGTACTACGACGCCAACTATGGCGGCTCGAGAAAGTGCATGAACAGCAACAGCTCCAACCACAGCCTCAGCCTCGCCGACTATGACGAGGCGACTTCGGCCAGGAAGCTCACCACCACGACTTCCTGCTGACGCTCGAGCAGCCGAACCCAGTTGTGGAAGCGGGACGGCCGCATTGCGGCCGTCCCGCGGTACGAGAGAGAAGGCGTTACGTGTTACCGGAAACAGCAGTGACGGCCCGAAAGGTCAGCAAGTCTTTTCTCATGGCCCGTCAGGCTGTGCCCGCCCTGAACAAGGTCTCACTGGAGATCCCGGCGGGCACGATGACCGCGCTGGTAGGACCGAGCGGTTCCGGAAAGAGCACACTGCTGCACCTCATCGCGGGTCTGGAGAGCGTCGACTCCGGCGAACTGGATGTTCTGGGGCGTTCCGTGCACACGTGCGGGCAGAGGGAACTGGCCGCGCTTCGACTGCGTGAGATCGGCTTCGTCTACCAGGACTTCAGTCTGCTCACGGACCTCACCCTGGCGGAGAATGCGCGCCTGCCGCTCGAAGGCGCCGGCATGGCCAGGAAACAAGCGCATGAAGCGGCGTGCGCCGCGATGGCGCGGGTGGGGCTGGCGGGACTGGAGGAACGCTTCCCCGCCGAGGTGTCCGGCGGGCAGCAGCAGCGGGCGTCGATCGCCCGCGCGATCGTCGGTGAGCGCAAACTGGTGCTGGCAGATGAACCGACAGGATCCCTCGACTCCAGGACCGGGGCCGAGATTATGGACATTCTGGGCGGACTTCGCGACGACGGAGTCACCGTCGTCCTCAGCACGCACAACACCGCCAATCTTGCCTACGCGGATCAGATCGCGGAATTACGCGACGGCGCACTGATCTCGGTCTCGGCACGCACAGGTTCCGGTGTAAGCGGATGAGCGGGTCATGGGGCCATCTGCGCCTCCTGGGATGGCGGACCGTCGTCGGCCGGGGAAAGCGACGGATCGGACTGCTGGCGCTCCTGGCACTCCCGGTATTCCTGGCCACGGTCACGGCGGGGACCTTCAGCTCCACGGCGGCCTCCGCCGAGCAGCGTGCCAACGAGATCATGGGCCGGGCCGACGGCTTCGTCAGCACCTCGGACACGGCCGCCGCCGACGCCCTCCGCGCGGACCTGGCACGGAAGCTTCCCGGGCTGACAGCGCTTCCCGTGGCCGGAAACCCTGAGTTCCCGGTGTGGGCCAAGGACCGTACGATCGACGTCCGCTACCAGGACGTGGACTGGTCGCATCCCCTCCTGCACGGCAAATACCGGCTGACCGAAGGCCATTTCCCCCTCAAGCACGGCGAGATCGCCATCAGTTCCGCCCTCGCCGCCGACCTCGAACTGACATTGGGGGATGTGCTCCCGTACCGCTGGGAGCGCGCGAACCCCGCACGCATCGTCGGAGTGGTGGAGAGTCCCCTCGCACAGAAGAGCCACGACTATCTCGCAGCGCCCGGCCAATTGAGGGCCTGGCCGAGAACCGGCACCGACACCACCAACGTCATGGTCTCCGACCACGGCCTGCTGCTGGCCGGCGATGCCAACCAGATGGACGCCGCACAGACGCTGATCGCGGAGCGCGGCCTGCTCCTGACGACCCGAAGCGGCATTGCCGACGCACGCTCCTTCGTCGAGCGGGAGCCGGGCCTGCTCCTGGCACCCGGGGTGGTCCTGCTCGGAGTGGTCGCCGCCGGGGCCTTCACCCTGCGGATGCGCCGTATCCGGGGCGAGTTCGCTCTCCTCGCGACGCTCGGCTTCGCCGACCGGGCGCTCCGGACAGCCGCCCTGTCAGGTGCCCTGGCGGCCGGCCTGATGGCGGTTCCGCTCGGCTGGCTCCTGGGTACCGCCCTCGCAGCCGCGGCCCGCCCCCTCCTGCCTGCCCTCACCCACCGGGAAATCTCCCCCTACAAGCCATTGCTGGCCGAGGGGCTGGTGACGATCGTGCTCTCGCTCGCGGTCGCGACGGTGACCGCGGTACTGGCGTCCCGGCATCCCGCAGGCACTCCGGCCCGCGCCCGCGCGCGTACGACTCCCAGGGACACTGCACGGCGCGGTTCCACGGCCGCCCCCGTCCTGGCAGGACTGGGCGCGGTATGTCTGGCCCTCTCCGGAGCCGTCCTGGACCGGGATCCGGCCGCCTGGTGCGCGGTGGCCGGTGTCGTCTTCCTCTCCGCCACCGCCCTGACCCGGGCCGCCGCGATCCTGCGGCTCCTCGCCCGCCTCGGTGACCGGTCCTTCAGCGGCCGCATAGCCCTGCGGGCTTTCGCCCGCGACCCGCGGCGCCCTGTCTCCGCCGTCGCTGTCGGCTCCGTGACCATCGCTGTCGCGGTCGGTCTCCTCGGAACACTGTCCAGCGTCGCCGCCCAGGAACGCGCGCTTTACGTCGGAAGCCGTCACCTGGGCCAGGTGGAGGCCCTCCTCTACTCCGGAAGCAAACCGGCCGCCGTGGAACAAGCCCTGGCCTCCGCGCTGCCCCAGGGCACCCCGATCGTCCGGGGCACCACCCCGACCGACCAGCGGAGTCTGGCCAAGGCGACCACCCCCGCCCTGGCACCCGGCTGGAGCATCGCCCCACGCCCCGGAAGCGGCGACGAAGCCCGCATCCAGCCGATCGAAGTCGTTGACACAGGCCGCAAATTCGAAGCTCTCACCGGCCGGAAATGGACTGGCCGGGAACGTGAGGCTCTCCAGAGCGGCAAGGTACTCGCTCTCTCCCCCGAGTACCTCGACGGCGACCGCGTCGGCCTCGCGCTGCCCCTCGACGGCTCGAAATACGACACCAGCCGCCACGTGAACGGCGCCGCACTGGCCGAGCCCGTCGACGACACCACCCGCAGCCGCGCCGCGGCCTACGTCACCTCCGCCACGGTCCGTGGTTGGGGTGCCAAGACCGTGGACTACTCCGTCATCGCCACCACCGGCGACCAGGCTCCGCCGGCCAGCCTGGACGACGAACTCGCCTCGGTACTCGAACCGGTGGACGTCCTGATGTCCGACGTACGGATCGAAAGAGGCCCCGAAGGGCCCGCGCCCATCCTCTGGTACATCACGCTCGGCCTTGCCTTCGCCGCACTCGCGGCCACCCTCGGCACCGTCGTCACCACCTCGGCTGCTGAACTGCGTCCCGACCTCGTGCGCCTCCACCGCCTCGGTATCGCCCCGCGAGTCATCCAACGCGTCGTCATCTGGCAGTCCTTGGCCATCTCCCTCCTCGCCGTCCTGCTGGGGCTGGCCGCCGGAACGGGGCTCGCCGCCGCCCGCGTCTGGCCGTACGACGCGCCGGTCGTCCTGGACTGGACCGCCATCGGCCTACTCGTCGCCGCGATCATCGCGCTCGGAGGCCTCTACGGCGCCATGGCCTCCCCACGCCACCTCGGCAACACCCTCTACCGCGCCGAGACATGACATCCCGGGTGCGACCGGAAGGGGCGGCCACGGATACCGTGGCGGCCCCTTCCGGTCGTACGGAGAGTCCGCGGGGAAAGCCCAACGCTGTCGGGTCCCTCGTCCACCAGGCGGGTCAACCGTCGCAGTCCCGCCGTGGCCGGGCACATCTGCCAGCACTGGACCGCTAACTGGCTGTTCTCTGTCCGTTCGGGTGGTCGGTGGGGTTCGAACGGGGTGCTGGATCGGGTGAGTTGGCCGGTGATGGTGCCGGGGTGGGCGGCCGGAGGGCTACTGCCACCGGCAGATGATCGACGCGGTGCGCTACCTCGTGGACAACGGCATCAAGTGGCGGGCGATGCCCTGCGACTTCCCGCCCTGGCCACGCGTGTATGCCTTCTTCGCCCGCTGGCAGGACGCGGGCCTGGTGGCCGAACTGCACGACCGGCTGCGCGGAGCCGTCCGTGAGGCGGAGAGCCGCGAGGAGCAGGCGAGTGCGGCGGTCATCGACTCACAGTCGGTGAAGGCGGACGCCACCGTCGCCCACGGCTCACGGGGATACGACGCCGGCAAGAAGATCAACGGACGCAAGCGGCACCTGCTCACCGACACGCTTGGACTCCTGCTGGACGTGCTGGTCACGTCGGCGTCGACGACCGACCGGGACGCCGCCCGCATCCTGCTGCCCGCGGCGAGCAGTCGCTTGCGGCGGCTCTCGCGGGTCTGGGCCGACGGCGGCTGCCGCGGCCACCTCGTCGACTGGAGCGCAACGCAACTCGGAGTCGTCCTCAACGTCGTCCGCCGAAGCGACGACGTCAGTGGCTTTGAGGTCCTGCCCCGCCGCTGGGCCGTGGAAAGAACCTTCGCCTGGCTCCTGCGCAGCCGGCGCCTGGCCGCCCAGCACCAGCAGCGTCCTGCTCCGAGGCCGGCAGAGACAGCGTGAACCTGCCCGGCCTCCCCTCGACCAGCCAGCCCCGTTCCACCAGCCCCTTCAGCCGTGCCCTCGCGCCCTCGACACGGGAGACCGACGCGCTGTCCCAGCCCAGCACCACCGCCGCCCGCCGGGCACCCAGCCCATCGTCTCCCGCCTCCACCGCGGCGGCCATCAACGCCTGACAGTCCACCGACAGCTCCTCGACACCGCCCGCGTTCTCCCGGTGCGGCACCGCGCGTCGCGGCCCGACCGGCTTCCCCCGCGACGACCCGACGGCCACCACCACGGGTGCTTCCTCCTCGGCCAGCGCCTCCAGATACTGCTCCAGACCGATCACCCGACGCCTGAGTACCTCTTCCGCCTCCGCCGGAGCCGCCCGCACCCGCACCAGCTCGGCTTCGAGCTCCTCCACCCGCACCGCTGCGGCCTTCCGCCGCGCTTCCAGAACCGCCCGCATCGACGGCATCCGCCACCCCCACAACATCCCGACCGGCAACGAGTCGAGACTTCCGTGACAGCCGCAAACCCATGTCCGACCAGCGAGATCCGCACACGAGGTTCGGAAAGAGAACGACATCTCAGGCGTTGGGGTCGAACGGGATGTTCGCCGGCTTGGCCCGCTCCAGGTGGTAGTTGAAGTTGCCGTCCTTGAGGCCGAAGACGGCGCTGCCGAAGTTGGCGTTGCTCAGCTTGTCCCGCAGACCCTCGGGGTAACCGTTCCAGCCGACGAGCCGCGGGAACTGCCAGCCGCGGTAGTGGTTCTCCGGCGGCTCGTCGTTGTTGTTCGCGGGACGGAAGCAGTGCGTGCTCGCGCCGTCCTTGTGGTAGACGACCTTCGGGTGCGTCCCGTCCCAGCGGATCTGGTCACGGTTGTAGATGTTGAAGTTGCCGTGGGCGGAGGTGGAGACGTACTTGGCCTCGTTGTCCTGCACCCACACCACGACATGCTCCCAGTCGTGGCGGTGCCCGCCGAGCCCGCTGCCGGCCACGGCCTGGTCCTTCTCGAAGTAGAGGCCGTAGATGATCGCGCACCAGCCGTTGTTGCACTTGTAGCGTGCGTATCCGTTGGTGTTGTCGAGGTCCCAGGAGTCACGGCACGAGCCGTTGACGGCCCCGGTGGTGTTGAGACCGGGGGAGATCGTCCCGTCGGGGCCGATGGCGGGAGTCGGGTAGCAGCCGTCCGTGTCGTAGTCGTACGCCGGCTGGAACGTCTGCTCCAGTCCGTCCGCGTTGGCGGGCAGAGCCCTGGGGGGATCGGCCAGTGCGCTGCCGGGCAGGGCGATGACCAATGCGATGGCGCTGGTCAGGGTGAACGAGACCTGACGGATGCGCGAGCTCTTCTTCACTGCGTCCTCCTGATCGACCGCGGCGTGGGGCACGCGGTCCGAGGGCAGTGTGACGGCAGTGACGTCCGAAGTGAAGGCGGCCAGGACCGAGTTGTGCGCGGATGCGCGGTGAATACGGGTACGGCCACCGGTACCGGGCCGTTTCCGGGACGGGATCCGAGCTGAATCCGGCCCGGGTCCGGCACCTCCGGCGAGGCGGACAGGCGGAGAGGCGACCGGACGAAAAAGGCCGCCGGAAAAAGTTGGCGGCTGATGTCATCCGACCCTGCGGCAAACGGAGTTTGAAGGGGTGGAGAGGCGCCCTCCCAGCCGTTCGACCTCAAAGACGCACAAGGAGTTGTCCGTTCATGACACGGATCAAGAAGTATGTGGCCGCCGCCGCGGTCACGGCGACGGTGCTGAGTGTGCCGACAGGCGCCTACGCGTTGACCTCGGGCGGGACATCCTCCGCGTCTTCGCCGTCGGCGCCTTCGGTCTCCGTGCCGTCCGGCACGTCCGCCGCGTCCGGCACGTCCGCCGGCGCGGATGCGCGGGCCGCCGCGCAGACGTCGTCGTCCATACGCGTCGTCGCTCCGGGCGAGCGGGTGAAAGCCGCGCCGGGCGTCCGGCTGTGGCTGACCAGGGAGGGCAAGTACTGGTCCACCCCGGACTTCGACGAGCAGTTCCGCAGCGTCGTCGACGGAAACCTCGACCTGAGCACACCGGGTGTCTCCCGTCAGTCGGAACCGGCGGGCAACCTCTACTTCCACTCCGGCGTCTACTACGGCAGCCGCGCCGCGGCCCGTGTCGAGGTCACCACCCTGACCGGCAGGACCGTACGGGCCTCGATGGTGGAGCTGCCGGGCAAGCCCGGCTGGGGCGCCTGGTACACCACCACCGAACTGCCCCCCGTCACGACAACGGTCCTCGGACCCGAAGGCGCGGGCACGGGTAAGGACGCGGGTGGACCGGTGGACTTCATCCGCAGCGTCACCCTGTACGACTCGGCGGGCAGGATCCTGGCCTCCCTGGCCGGCTAGGCCCTGTCCGGTCGATCTTCGTGGATCAGCCCGGGGCGGCTGGTGCGGTACATCGCAAGGCGGAGGATCGCCCGTGTACTGGACGTACTCGGGCGACTCCGACAACGCGGCGAGGTGCCGTGTCAGGCGTTCCGGGCCCGCGAAGATCGGCCGGACAGGGCCCAAGAGCCGGGTGGGGGCCTTGGCCGCTCGGGGGAGCCCAGGCCCCCACCCGTACCGCCGCACCTCATCTCAACTTTCCGCTCGAACCGAGGGACCGCCGGTTGTGCCGTACACGAACGACGACTTCGCCGAGTACGCCGCAGCGGCCTGGCCCCGCCTCGTACGCGCCGCGCATCTGCTGACCGGCGACTTCCACGAGGCCGAGGATCTCGTGCAGACCACCCTCGTCAAGGTCTGTGCGCGCTGGCGGCGTATCCCCCGTGAGCAAGTCGAGTTCTATGTACGCCGGTCGCTGATCAACAACAACCTCAGCCGGGTGCGGAAACGGCGTGTCATCCATCTGCTGACGCCGTTGATGCCGGAGAGAGTGCACGGCCGGCACGCCGGGCACGCCGAGCACATCGAGGAGCGTGCCGCGCTCGCCCAGGCCCTGGCGACGCTGTCGGCCCGGCAGCGGGCGGTCGTGGTGCTGCGCTACTGGGAGGATTTGAACGAACAGGAGATAGCCGAGGTGCTGAACTGCTCGGTCGGAACGGTCAAGACCCATGCCCGGCGTGCACTGGAGACCCTGCGCGCCCATCCCGTCATCGCCCGCCGGCTCCCCGGAGCCGGAGCCGCCCCTGGCCCGAGGGCCGTCCCCGGCACCGGAGCCGGGACCGGAGCCCGCCCATGAATGCCGCCTCCGGTGCCGGACGAGAGCCGGACGACAGGTCCTCCCGCGCACACCACCGCGCGTACGAGGACGTACTGCGCGACAGCGTCGCCGAGGCCGCGAACGCCGTCACGCCCTCCCCCGTCCCGCTGGCCGCGATCGAACGGGCCGGCCGCGCCCGGCGCCGGCGCGGCAACGCGGCCCTGGCGGTGGCCGGTTGCGGCCTGCTGCTGGGCCCGCTGGCCGTCGTCCTCGTACGCGGCACTCCGCCGCCCGACCCCGCCCCCGTACCCGCGCCGGTTCTCACCGCGCCGCCGGCGCCCTCGCCCGCCCCGGAGCCGGTCCGTGTGGTCCGGCCGGGCCAGCGTGTGAAGGCCGCACCGGGGACGGAGGTGTGGCTGACCGAGGACGGCAAGCACTGGTCCACTCCTGAGCAGCCCGACCAGTTCCGCAGTGTGAGCGACGGCAATCTCGATCTGAGCGCGCCGGGCATCTCCCACCAGGCGGAAACCGCGGGCAACCGCTACTTCCACTCCGGTATCTACTACGGGACGCGCGACGCGGGACGTGTCGAGATCACGACCCGGAACGGCAGGGTGGTGCGCGCCGAGCTGCTGGAGCTGGCGGGCAGGCCCGGCTGGGGCGTCTGGTACACCACCACCGAACTGCCCCCCGCCGGAACGGCCCTCGGGCCCGAAGGCGCGGACGCGGGCACGAGCGCGGACGCACCGGTCGACTTCATCCGCGACATCACCGTCTACGACTCCGCGGGCGCGGTCGTCACGACGCTCTGACCGGCCATGACACCCAGGGCGACAGCGCGGGCAGGCGGAACGGCCTGCCCGCGTACGGCAGGGGACCGGTGCGACCGGCCGTCACACCGCCCGGTCTCGCGGGGCCCTGTCTCGCGCGGCCCTGATCCGCGGTCGGAGGCCGCCCCGCCCAATGAGACACCAATTGGTGTCCATGGACAGTCGCCGACGGCCGTCGCCAGGATGTGCAGCATGCTTACGACGCACCCCGGTGTGATGTGCCGCTACGTGGATCTGCGGCGCACCCGCAGCGCCCTCTGTCGCTGACCACCAGCCGCCCGCGGCCCACCGTCGCCTGACCGCCCCCGGCAGCGGCGACCGCCGCCCGCCACCCGGCTGATCCGCGCCCGACGGACCGGCCGCCCGCGCCTCGCGGTCCTCGGAACCGCGCTCGTCACCCTGCTCGTCCCCGCGCTCGGCGCCTGCGGCGGCGACGCCTCCTCCACGGGCGCCGGCGCCACCCTGCGTGCCAACCTCGGCCTGCCCGTACCGGCCAACCGTCACACACTCGGGCCCCAGCTCGTCAACGACTGAGGCCCGCGCCAGAACCTGCTGCTCAACCGTGCCGCGTACGGCTTCGACGCCCCGACCGACGAGGTGCGGCGCCCCTGGGGCGAACGGCGCCTTTCCCAGGGGCCTGGACAGGGATGAGGCGCTGCGCCGCTTCCACTCGTTCTACGGTCCGCCCGAGGAGATCGTCGTGGCGCTCGGGCAGGAGAAGGTCCTGCCTGTCGCGACCGGCCTGATCACCCGGTTCAACCCCGCCGTACCCGGCCACGACGCCGCGATCCGTGCCCTTGAGCCGATCGCGACCGAGGTGGCCCCCGCCCTGGGCCGGCAGCCGGCGGCCAGGCCCGGGTCCGGGTCCGGGTCGGGGTCCGGGTGTGTGCCGCCGTCCGATGCCACAGCGCTCACTCCCCCGGGGGAACGGTCCCGGTCGGTCCACGGCTCCGGGACCCGCTCGCACGATCATGACGACGGACCCTGCCCTCGGCCGGACCGGCCCGGCAGGCGTCCGTCACGCGAACCCGCCTCAGCCCGAAGGGGAACGATGCAGCGCGCAAGCATGTTCGTCCGGACCACCAGGATCGCCGCCGCGGTGACCGCTCTCGTCGCCGCGTGCGCGATTCCCGCGTCCGCAGAATCGCCCCGGCCGGCCGGAGAACACCAGGGCCCCGTCTTCGTCCAGACCGACAGCACCAGCGGCAACAAGATCGTCGCCTATCACCGTGCCCCCAACGGCACCCTCCACAA
This sequence comes from Streptomyces sp. NPDC055025, assembly GCF_053608565.1. Lineage (NCBI taxonomy): Bacteria > Bacillati > Actinomycetota > Actinomycetes > Kitasatosporales > Streptomycetaceae > Streptomyces > Streptomyces sp. NPDC055025. The sequence continues at coordinate 59,794 of NZ_JBSGVS010000010.1, read as the reverse complement.
GCGAGCCGTCTACGCCACCAACGGCAAGGGCGGGATCCTCGGCGGCTCCGTCGTCGACCATCTCGCGTCCCAGGGATCCCTCACCTACGACCGTCGCCACAAACTGCTGTACGCGGTCAACGCCGGCAGCAACTCGATCACCGCGTTCTCCGTCGACGGTGAGCGGCTCCACCGCCGGCAGGTCATCTCCTCCGGCGGCACCTTCCCTGTCAGCGTCACGGTGCACGAGGACCGCGTCTATGTCCTCAACGCACGCAACGGAGGGTCCGTCCAGGGCTACCGGCTCACCGAGAAGGGTCTCCACCGCGTCCCGGCGTGGCACCGCGCCCTGCGTCTGAACACCTCCACCGCGCCGGAGTTCCTCCACACTCCGGGGCAGGTCACCTTCACCCCCGACGGGTCGCGGCTCGTCGTGAGCACCAAAATGGGCGGCAACAGCATCGCCGTCTTCCCCTTCGACAGCTCCGGCACCCCCTCGGCCCGGCCCGTCGTCAGCAGCAAGGCCGGCTCGGCGCCCTTCGGTCTGACCTTCGACCGGCAGGGCCGCCTGGTGGTCGCGGACGCGGGTCCCAACGCCGTTCTGACGTTCCGTATCGAGAACGACAGTGACATCACACTGCTCGACGACATCCTCACCGGCCAGCAGGCCAGCTGCTGGGTCACCCGCGCCGGAAACCGCTTCTACGTCTCCAACGCGGGCAGCAACACCGTCTCCGGGTTCCGGCAGACCCGGGGAGCACGCCTCGCTCCGCTCGGCAACACCCCCACCGGTACGGGCACCGTCGACAGCGCCGTCACACCCGACAACCACTACCTGTACGTACAGACAGGCGGCGTCGGGGCCGTCGACGGCTTCCGTATCAATGACGACGGCTCCCTCGCCAAGATCAGCACCACCCCCGTGCCCGACGCCGTCGGTGGCGAAGGCATCGTCGTCCTCTAGGACGTGCCCCTCGGCTAGGACGTGCCCCTCGGCACTCCACCGCCGGACAGATCGCGGGCGGCCCCTCACTCACCGAGGTGCCGCCCGCGAGGCGGGCGGCGGCCGCGCGGCCGCTCCGCCGCGGCTTCGAGGAGACCGTGCGCCTCGAAGGCTCAGATCCGCTGGAGACCCTTCGTCTCCTTCCCGGTACGCAGGAACAGCGCGGCCATGATCACTCCGGCCAGCACGATGAGCGCGTTGACCAGCACGGCGGCACTCACACCGTCGAGGATCACCTCGGGGTCGGCGGACCCGCCGACACGCGCCGTGACGATGGCGCTCATGATCGGTGTGCCCATGGTGATACCGATCTGCTGGCTCATCGTGGCCATACCGGTCGCCATGCCCTGCTCCGCGTCGGGCAGACCCGAGGTGGCGGTCACCATGAACCCGACGATGACGAGCATGTTCCCCACACCGCCGACGAAGGTCGCGGTCAGCAGCAACCACATCGAGCCCCGGCCGTCGCCGAGACCGACCAGCGCCACCGTGGCCACCGCCTGCACCAGGCCGCCTGTCACCAGCGTCGGGGTGGTGCCGATCCCGCCGATCACCCGGGCCGCGGTGACACCGCCGACGACGGTGCCCAGACCCAGTACACCGAAGGACAGACCGGCCGCGAGCGGTGAGAACCCGAGCACCTTCTGAAGGTAGAGGGTCATCAGGAAGACGAGGGACGTCTCGGTGACGAAGGCGAGCAGACCCGCCAGGTTTCCGAAAATCACCGAACGCCGCCGGAGGATACGTACCGGAACGAGCGGCCGGGGCACCCTCTTCTCCACGAAGTAGAAGACCACCAGCAGCACCACGCCCAGGACCAGCCCGGCCAGGGCCTTCGGGGCGCCGAATCCATGCTCGCCCGCCATGGTCAGCCCGTACACCAGCGAGAGCAGTCCCACGGTCACGGCCAGCGCGCCCGGCAGATCGAGCCGTGCCCGGTCCTCGCCCCGGCTCTCGGAGATCACGGCCGGCGCGATGATCAGCACAGCCAGCGCGACGGGCACATTGATCAGGAACGACCAACGCCAGCTCAGCAGATCGGTGAGTACACCACCGAGCACCGCGCCGGTGGTGAACCCTGCGGACATCAGCGCGCCGTTGAGACCGAGCGCCCTGGACCGCAGCGGGCCCTCGGGGAACGACGAGGTCAGCAGCGAGAGACCGGCCGGGGTCACCGCGGCGGTCGCCAGCCCCTGTGCGACACGGGCGATCAGCAGGGTCTCGGGGCTGACGGCGAGCCCCCCGAGCAGTGAGGCGGCGCCCAGGACCGCGAGCCCGGTCAGAAAGAGCCGGCGCCGGCCGACAAGGTCGGCGATCCGGCCGAAGAGCAGGGTGAATCCGGCGGCGGCGAGGGCGAACGAGGTGGCGATCCACTGGAGGTTCCCCAGCGAGAAGCCCAGGCCCCTGCCTATCACGGGCAGCGCGACGTTCAGGATCGAGAAGTCCACGGCGAGCATGAACTGCGCGACCAGCAGGACCACCAGGACGAGCCTCAGCCGGCCGGTGAGCCGCTCGGGGTGTGCTGAAGGCCGCTGCTCTGACACATCGTCGAGTGTCGACATCGTCGGGTTCCCTCTCGTCCTTGACCAGGCATGACCATCACGCCGACCGAGAGTCTGCGGTGACGTCGAGGGGGCAGCCAGCCACGCGCGCCGCGTACGCGAGGCATGCGTGTGACCGCTGGTCCTACCACTCGCAGGGTGTGGACAGGCCCCGGTCCGGACGGAGGGCCGCGGCCATACTGGTCCGCATGGACACTCCCGCGGAGCTTGGTGAATTCCTGCGCACACGGCGCGCACGGCTGAAGCCCGAGGACGTCGGACTGGTCTCGTACGGGGCGCAGCGGCGTGTGCCGGGCCTCCGGCGCGAGGAGCTGGCGCAGCTCGCCGGGGTGAGCCCGGCGTACTACGCGCGGCTGGAGCAGGGCCAGAGCGGCAACGCCTCCGAGGGGGTGCTCGACGCGCTCGCCCGCGCGCTCCGGCTGAGCGACGACGAACACACCCATCTGCGGAACCTCGCCCGTCCCGGCCGCGCCAGGCGCCGTCCACCGGAGCGGGCGGTCTGCGTCCGGCCCGGTACGAAGCAGCTCATCGACGCCATGGACGGCGTTCCCGCGATCGTGCTGGACCGGCGCAGCGATGTCCTCGCCTGGAATCCCCTGGGCCACGGCCTGGTCGGGGACCATCTCGACTTCGCCGCTCCCGACCGGCAGACCGGGCGTCCCAATCTTCAGCGGCTGCTCTTCCTCGACCCGCACACCCGCGAGCTGTATCCGCGCTGGGAGGAGGAGGCCAGGCGCGCCGTGTCCTCGCTGCGGCTGATGGCCGGCCGCTGTCCCGACGACCGCCGGCTGGCCGAACTGGTCGGCGAACTGCTCATGAAGAGCCCGGAGTTCGCCGCGCTGTGGCAGCGCCATCCGGTACGCAACTGTGTGTCCGGGGTGAAGTCCTTCCACCATCCGCTGGTGGGGCCGATGGAGCTCTCCTTCGAGACGCTGCGCATGCCGGACGAGTCCGGCCAGTGGACGCTGATGTACAGCGCCCGGCGTGGTTCCCCGGCCGAGGCCGGTCTGAGTCTGCTGCGGACACTCGTCGAAGCGCACCCGGTCACCGCCCCCGCCGACGGCGGGCCGGGACGCTCCGACAGCGGGCCGGGAGGTTCCGACGGCAGACCGGGACGCTCCGGCCGGGGCGCCGACTCCGTCAAGGACCCGGCTCAGCCCTGTCCCGGGGTCTCCTGAGCGCGCCGGGAAGAGGTCGGACGGTGCCGAGGGCCTGCTGACGGCCAACGTCACCGAGGGCTGACCCCGCTCGAACCCGAACCGGGCATGCGCCGAACCGGGCATGCGCCGAACCGGGGATGTGCCGAACCGGGGATGCGCCGACGGTCGGGTGACGGCTTCGGTCGCACTGCTGTCATGGGGCCTGCCAAGAACGGCGGAGGACCGTGGTGTGATGGCGTCGTGAGCCGTGCCGCAGAAGAGACGAACCGCCGGATGCTCCGGGTACGGGATGCGATGGACCGCGCCTACGCGCAGCCGCTGGACATCCCGGCCCTGGCCCGGATCGCCCATGTGTCCCAGGCACACTTCACCCGCACTTTCCGGGCCACATTCGGCGAGACGCCGCACCGCTACCTGCAGCGCCGCCGTGTCGAGCGTGCGATGTTCCTGCTGCGGGAGACCGATCGCAGTGTGACGGACATCTGCTTCGAAGTCGGCTTCGGCAGCCCGGGAACCTTCAGCCGCACGTTCCACGACATCGTCGGCCGGTCGCCGAGGGAGTACCGCAAGGAAAGGAGAACGGCGGCCACGGGCGTTCCGACCTGCTTCACCATGGCATGGATGCGGCCGAGCCCGTGACCGTCCGCACACCGCGCGTACCGTCCGCCATCCGAGCAGTTTCGGATAAGTTTTCGCCCGGCTTGCCCGGTAGCGTGACGCACATGTTCAACGCGATCACACACTCACAGATATACGTCCTCGACCAGGACGAGGCCCTCGATTTCTACGTCGGCAAGCTCGGCCTGGAGGTCAACTCCGATGTCGACCTCGGCTTCATGCGCTGGCTGACCGTCCATGTCCCCGGCCATCCGGAGCGGCAGATCCTGCTGGAGAGGCCGGGAGCTCCGGCGCTGTCCGAGGAGACGGCGCAGCAGGTCCGCGAGCTGCTGACCAAGGGCGCCACGGGCGGCTCGCTCATCTTCAGCACGGACGACTGCCGCACGACGTACGACACGCTGCTGGGCCGGGGCGTCGAGTTCACCGAGGAACCCACCGAGCGCCCGTACGGAATCGACTGCGCCCTCCGCGACCCCTTCGGCAACAGCATCCGTTTCACCCAGCTGAAGGCCTGAGGACCGGTCCGGCCGGTCCGGCCGCGTCCGGCCCGAGCACTCCCGCGGCGCGGCGCGCCCGTATGACCTTTGCCCTCGTACGGGTGAAGCCGCTCCCCGATCGCCGTCGCGGCGGGGCCGATCACCGGTATCTGTCGGGCCATGCTGAAAACCCTCGCGCGGGCCATGACGGCCGCCGCCCTCATCGCCCTGCCGCTGACCGCCACGACCCCGGCCCATGCCACATACGAGCAGTGTTCCCGGTACCTCCAGAACATGGGGTACCCCCATCCGCTCCTGAGCCTCCAGTGCCAGCTGGGGGAAGGCGACTACACCTACGCCTACCGGGACTGCGTGGACGGTCTGACCGCACGGAACGTCCAGCGGGCCCACGCCAACGAGGCGTGCCGCCTGGCGCACCTACGCCCCTGAGCCGGCGCCGGGGCCGGTCGGGGCCGGTCGGGGCCGTACGGAATCCGACGGTGCTCGACCGGTTCCGTCCGGTGACGGATCACAGAGGCCGAGGCAGCTGGGCCTTGACTATTCGGTCCCCTCAACGAAAAGTGGCTAGTGCTTCGATATGAGGGGAATGTTCCATTTCTGCAATCAGCACGCTCAGTCAGGTGACCGTGACCGCCCCGAAGCGGCTCTCCCAGCGGATGCGGGACCAGGGCCGTCCGTTCGAGACGGCGCTCCTCACTCCTCTGCTGGTGATCGTCGTGGTCTCGGTGGCGGCGGCCTTCACACCCCATCTGCAGTTCAACCGGCTGCTCGGGGTGGCACCGGCGCTGGCCGCCGCCATGTTCCCCGTAGCCGGCACGCTGGGCGTCGGGCTGCTGGCCCTGACGGCCGACACGGCCCTCGGTCTCGTCGTCGAGCACGACCTGAACCGAACACCCGGTTACTTCACACTGCTCGCGATCGCGACGATCACCCTGGCCGCCGCCTACGCCAGCCGCGTACGGCAGAACCGGGAGCGCACGCTCGCCCAGGTCTGCGCCGTGGCGGAGACCGCGCAGCGGGTACTGCAACGCCCGCTGCCGAATCATCTCGGGCAGGTCGACATCGAGGTGCTCTACCGGGCCGCCGCCGCGCACGCCCGTATCGGCGGTGACTTCTACGAGGCGCTACAGACCCCGTACGGGGTACGGCTGATCATCGGTGATGTGCGCGGCAAGGGGCTGCCCGCCGTCGAGGCCGCCTCCGTCGTCCTCAGCTCGTTCCGGGTGTTCGTCAAGGACAGCCCCGACCTGCCGTCCCTGGCGGGCCGGCTGGAGAGCGGTATCAACGGGTACTGCGAGGTCGTCCCCAGCGAGGACGTACTGGAGCGTTTCGTCACGATCGTGCTGGTCGAGATTCCCACCGATGAGCCCGTCGCACGGCTGGTCAACTGCGGGCACCCGCCACCGCTGCTGCTGCACGACGGCGATGTGCGCGAGGTTGAACCCAGCGCGCCGTCGGCACCCATCAACATGGCCGCCCTGCTCGGCGATCACTACCGCGTGGACACGATCCCCTTCGCCGTCGGCGACAGTCTGCTGCTCTACACCGACGGTGTCAGCGAGACCCGCGATCACGCCGGGACCTTCTATCCCCTCGCCCAACGTGTCCGGCCTTGGGCCTTCACCGCGCCCCGCCAGTTCCTGGACCTCCTTGAGCAGGACATTCTCGCGTATGTCTCGGGCACCCGCGCCGACGATCTCGCGGCCCTCGTGGCCCACCGCGCCGCCCTGGGCGGTACCGGTTAGACCGGACGACCGGCTGGACCGGGCGCGGACCCGGACCCTGTCCGCCCCACGCCGCGCCGGGGCGGTCCATCGCCCGCGCACCGATGGGCCGACTCCACGTTTCTGTACGAGAGTCAACGGAAACAATTGGTGACTTCGGGGGATCCACAAAGCCGCATGCCGGCTCATCCGGGCGTCGGGCGTTTTATCGACGCGTTCGACAAACTGGTGGCGCAGCCGCAGCAGGGTGCCGGTCGTCCTGCTCAACGAGCAGGACGGCGGTAATGCGGGGCGCCGGATCGTCACAGGGCTCCGGTCGCGGATGCGCGGGCGCAGCGAGGTCCTCGCCCCGCACGCGTACATCCCGCGGCTCCCCGACGGCACCGACCCGCCGCCGCTCGAACTCTTCGAGCATCTGACCCATCTGCTCGCCGAGACCATCGACCAGGCCTGGCGGACCACCGGCGGACATGACGACCGCCTCGACCGCGGACTGCTGCAAGGGGTGCTCCACCAAGGTCTGGGCGGCGGGGGTTTCGACGGGGCCACCGGCCGTATGGACGCGCACGGCGCGGCGGGCGGGGGACGGCTGACGGAGGACAAGCTGCTCGCGGTGCTGCGGGGCGGCGGCGACGGGACGACGACCGAGCTGCTGTGCGGCACGGTGGTGCGTGGGGATGCAGGGACGAGGTGGGGACCGAAAGGAAAGGAACACCCCTGCCGGTAATACAATTACACGCTGGCGATTCGCAGCAAACTCTCCGGCTTTCCCTTGACGGTTTATTCGAACGTGCCATGCAATGAAGAAAGCGCCATCGAGGCTCCGTCGAGCCATAACGGCAGCGCTGTTCAGGAGTGCCGTTCCGAGAAAGGAATCAACCGTCATGCTCGAAAACGATGAACTCTTCGAAGAAATGTCGATCCCGGAGACCGAGGCGGCTTTCGCCGGGCACAGCTGCTTCAGCGCTGTGTCGGATGTGACGGAGCGGGAGACCGGGCCGACGGAGTAGCGCGCCAGGTGTCTTCCTGTCTCGTGACGGGCAGGGAGACACCTTCTTGCTCCCGGCCCCCGACCAGTCTCCAGAAGGCGGACAGCATTGGAATCGAGCCCGGACCCGTCGGCCACCCCCCGCTCCGCCGCCCTCGTGCCCCGGCGCGATGTACGGCTCGTCAGCCGCGACGATCACCTCTATATCTGCGCGAGTACGGGGACCCTCCGCGTCCCGGCCGGAGTGCCCGCCCCGCGTGGTGGCGAGCACGGCCTCCTCGCGCTCGACGCCGTACCGGATCGCGTCGTCGAGGGAATGCGTGACCGCGGCCTTGTCCACCCCGGCGACGGACGGCGCCCCCATCCCCTCTACGGACGGGAGCAGGAGCGCGGCGACCTCACGGTCGTCCTGGCCGCCGACGGGCTACTTTCGGCCGAGACAGCCACGCATCTGAGCCGGGCCGGAGTCAGGGTGGTGGTCGCCGGGCGGAGCGCGGACGCCGACGCCGTACTCCCGCCCCTGAATGCCGACGCCCTGCCCCTGCGCGCCGACGCCGCACTCCCGCCCCTGGACGCCGACGCCGTACCGCCACCGCCGGGCGCCGACGCCGTACTGCTGCCGCTCGGTCTGGCAGAGTCCGAACTCCACCGCTGGACCCGCTTCTCCCTCGCCGGCGGCACACCGCTGGTGACGTATCTGAGCACGCCGACCCGTCTGCTCCTCGCCACCCTCACCCCGCCCCGTACCGCCTGCCCCGTCTGCCTCGTACGGCGCATCCGCGCCAACCACACCTGGCAGGCGGTCGCCGGCCTGCCCTTCGATGTGCTGCTGGGCGCGGCGGAGAGCGAGGCATGGCCCACCACCGCCATCGCCGCGGGAATCCTCGCCCACGAGTTGCTGACGGCCCTCACCACGCAGCCGCGCACCGGTCCCCCGGTCCTGACCGACATCGACCACGATTCGCTGGAGCGTACGCGCCACGCACTGTTCCACACCCCGAACTGCCCGGCGTGCGCCCAGGCCGTTGTCCCGCCGACGCGGCCCGAGGCGGACACCGTTGACGCGCACACCAGTTGGGAGCTCATGCGCGGCGCGGTCGATCCGCTGACCGGGCTCGTGCCGGAGCTGCGCGTGGACGGGAGCGACGGCCGGCGGGACAGCACCACCTACGCGCGCACCGCCGGGGTGACCACCACGACCTGGTTCTCCCCGGTGAAGGCGGAGGCGCGCGGCGGCGCCGTCAAGAGCGACCCGACCGGGGCCCGGGTCTGTGCCGTCGGCGAGACCATGGAGCGCTATGCCGCGGGCGTCTACGATCCGGAGCAGCTCATCCGCGCCACCTTCGCCGCGCTCGGCGACAAGGCCGTCGACCCGCGCACGCTCCCTCTCGGTTCGGCCAGGGAGTACACCGAGCGGCCACGGTACGGACCCTTCGACCCGGAGGTGGAGATCGACTGGGTCCGGGGCCGCTCCCTGACCACCGGTAGGACGCGGTATGTACCGGCCTGCGCGGTCTATCTGCCGTACCGCTTCCCGCGGGGCCACAAGCCCTGGTTCGACCCCATCTCCACAGGCCTGGCGGCCGGCGGCACATACCACCACGCCGTGCTCGGCGGTCTGCTGGAGATCGTCGAGCGTGACTCGGCCATCGTCTTCTGGGAGAACCGCCTCACCCTGCCGAGCCTGGATCTCGCGCGGCTCGCGGACGGCCCGGCCCGCCGGATCATCGACCGGGTCACGGCGGACGGCGCCACGGTCATCTGCAAGGACCTGACCACCGACCTCGGCATCCCGGCCGTGGCCGTCCGTTTCGCCGAAGGCACCCCCGACCGGCCCGTGGTCGTCCACACCGCCCGCGCCGACCTCGACCCGCACGCGGCACTCCTCGGAGCGCTGGAAGAAGCGTGTCTGTGCCGGACGGGCGCCGGTATCTGGCTCGCGGAGGAGGAGATCCCCGGCCCCGACGCCATCTTGAGCAGCCTCAGCGAATTCTCCCTCTACTACTGCTCCCCCGAGCGCCGGCACCATCTGGGCTTCTGGGACGAGGGCCCGCTGCACCCGGTCCCGCCCGCCAGACCCGCCGGCGGACTCCGGGCCGACGTGGACGAGGCGGTCCGCCGGCTGGCCGGCCGGGGGTACGAGACCATCACGGTCGACATCACCCCGGTCGATGTGGCCGAGTGCGGCGTATCGGTGGTCAGGACGGTGGTGCCCGGCCTGTGCCCGCTCACCCTGCGCAGCGACTTCCACCGACGGGGCGGCCCCCGTGTCTTCACGGCCCCGGTCGCCATGGGCGTACGCGAGAGGAGCCTCACCGAGGACGAGCTGAACCCGTTCCCGCTGCCGTTCCTGTGACGGCGCCCGGTCCACGGCCTGTGCGACGGAAGACACCCGATCAGCGAGAGAAAGGGGTGGCCCCATGGACAACCAGCACCGCTACCGACGCAACCCCGACATTCTGCTGGAGTGGGGAGAGGGCGCGGGACCCGTCCTGGTCGACTGCCGTCGATGGCGGAAGTTCTCCGTCAAGCCCGTGCTCGTCGGGCTGCTCCACCAGCTCGACCGCCCGCTGACGGCGGAAGAACTCCACGAGCGCTGGCAGGACTCCGGCCATGCCGAGGAGGCGCGCGGACTTCTGGACCGGCTTGCCTCGGCCGGGATCGTCCAGCGGTGCGCACCGGCCCGCACACCGGCCGAAGGCACCACCGAGGGCGGTGACGAATGCGGTGCCGACCGCGGTGACAACACCACGGGAACAGGAGTCGCCTCCGGCGGCGACGGCTGGACGCCCTATGAACTCGCCGTACACGCACAGGCCGGGAGGGGTCCCGTCCCGTATGCCCGGCGCGGCGCCCCGCCACCCGCGCGCCTCAGCCACCCCGAGGCCACCGAGGTCATCGTGCTTCCCGACGGCCGTGACATCCCGAGCCGCCCGCTGGCCGAGGTGCTGGCCGAGCGCCGCAGCGTCCGCGCTTTCGCCCCGTCCCCGGTGCCGCTCCCGCTCATCGGCGCGTTCCTCGACCGGACCGCCCGGGTGCGCGGCTACCTCCCACCGCGCGCGTACGAACAGACCCACCGCGCGGCTCCCTCCGGCGGGGGACGCCACAGTCTGGAGGTGTATCTGCTGGCGCGCGAGGTGGAGGGGCTGGCGGGCGGGGCCTATCACTACGATCCGTTCACCCACACACTGCACCGGCTCTCCGCGTGGACCGATGAACTCGCCGTCCTGCAACGGCGGACCGTCATCGACGCCGCCGCCATGGCCGAGGCGCCACCCGCCGGGATCTATCTGGCGTCCTGCGCCGGCCGAACCACCTGGAAGTACGAAGGGATGTCGCTGAGTCTCGTCTATCGCGACACCGGCTGTCTGATGCAGACCATGTGTCTGACCGCGACCGATCTGGGTCTGGCGTCCTGTCTGACCGGTGCGATGGAGACACCGTTGACGGCCCCGTTCCTGGCTCCACACCGGGAGCGGCTGATCCATGTGGGCAATGTGGCCCTCGGCCTGCCCACTGTCCCCTCAGCCGTGCCCGCCCTGGAGCCGCTGACCCGGTAGTGAAAGCTTGTGCTCCCTGTCCAGACCTCCGCGCCGCGCGCGTACCACGCCGCTCACCGTGACGGGCCGGGGGTGATCCGGGACGCCAGCAGCAGGGCCACATCGTCTTCCTGGCCCTGCCGGTCCTCGATGCTGGCGACGATGTGCTCCGCCAGCCGGTCGAGTTCGCCGGGGCCGGGACCGCTGTCGAGAAGCATCTGTATCTGGTGCTCACCGGCGGCCATGTCGGTGTCGTGGAACTCCAGCAGTCCGTCGGTGCAGAGCAGGAGCGTCTCCTGCCGGCCGAGGTGAAAGTGGTGAACGGGGTAAGGAGCGTCGCTGGGGTCGGACAGGCTGAGCGGGAGTCCGGGCGGAAGGCCGAGCGGCGGCCCGCCGTCCACGGCCAGTTGGGTACTTCCGCGGGCGGTGCGGACATGCGGACTGGGGTGTCCGGCGCGGACGACCTCCGCGCGGCCGGTGGCGGGGCCGAGGCTGACATAGATACAGGTGGCGAGGCGCTCGGTGTCCAGGTCGCGCAGAAACGCCGAGGCCCTGGACATGAGGGCGGCGGGCGAATGCCCCTCGGTGGCATACGCGCGAAGAGCCGTCCGCAACTGTCCCATGACAGCGGCGGCCTGAATGTCATGTCCCTGTACGTCACCCACGACGAGGCCCACCCGTCCTTCGGGCAGCGGCATCACGTCGTACCAGTCCCCGCCTATCTGATGACCGGCCCGCGCGGGCCGGTACCGCGCGGCGACGCTCACTCCCGGCACCGCCTCGATCCTGGCCGGGAGCATGGCCTGCTGAAGACCGACCGCCATCGCGTGTTCCTCGTCGTAGAGCAGCGCCCGCTGGAAGGCCTGGGCGACGGTGGCCGACAGAGCCGTCAGCAGATTGCGCTCCTCGGGCGAGAAGCCTTTCTTTCCCTCGTAGAGAATCGCGAGCACGCCGGTGAGCCGCGCCTGTGCCATGAGAGGCAGGACCGCGGACGCGGTAAAACCTGTCCCTTTGATATAAGGCCATAGCATCGAGTAATTGGCCCGTATGTCTTCCCGCGTGACGAACAGCGCTTTCTGTGTCTGGAAAACCTCGGCGATCGGCCGGTCGTCGTCAAGGCGACCATACTCCACTTCCCGTACATATTTAGGAGGCATACCGACGGTGGCCAGTCTGCGCAGTCTGTTCTGCTCAAGAACGGTCAGCGATATTCCCACGGCGCCCACCGGGCCCAGAATCTCATGACTGGTCAGAGCCGTCAGCACATCTTCGACACCGAGCGCCTGGGAGAGAGCCGTCGTGGTCGCCTGGACAACGCCTGCCTGGTGACGGCGCTCGGACTCCAGGACGGACCGCTCCTCGGCATAATGCAGCTCGGCGCGGAGGACACCGATCACCCGGACGGGATTTCCGGCATCATCACGCACAACGGCCGCCTGTGAGTGTGCCCACCGAGCGGTGCCATCCGATTGACGAACACGGAAATAATTCCCACAACTTGCCGAACGCCCGGGATCCGCGATAATCTCAGCGGTCCGCACCCTGATACCGGACCGCTCCTCAGGTACGATCCGGTCATAGAGCGTGGATATCTTCCCGTCGAACTCATCGGGCGCCAGATCGAATATCGCAAGTGCGCTCGGATCGAGCATGACCCGCGCGGATTCCAGATCCCACACGAATCCGCCGATGCCGTTCAATTCCATCGCTCTCGACAGATCCGCTCGCAGTCCGTCTCCGAGTGGATCAGATGGCACACCACCCGACATCGGGCGGTTACTGTGCGTCATACAACCTCCTGACATTTAAGTGTAGTCCGAGGCGGATAACCGCCCTGTCGCCGCATTTTTCGCCGGCCCGGCCGACCACTTCATAAATCCGGCTCAGCTCCCCGCACCGCGTGCCGGGGCATGACCTTGCTCATCATCGGCGCCAGCGGTTTCCTCGACGGGGAACCGGCAGGACAGGCGACAGCTTCCGGTCACGCCGTTGCCGGGACCTTCGCGAGGAACCCCGGTCGCCTCTCCGGAATGGTGCGAGGAGAGCCGATGAAAGCCGGGCCCCGGTTACTCGTAAACCGTGGCTGCTTGGAGCGCGCGGGCGATGAAGGTCCAGTCACCGCCTGCTGGAAGCTCTTTGCCGACGTTCCGATAGAAGCCCGGAGAGGCTTGCACCCACGTGGCGAGGGCTTCCAAGAAAGTGGCGAGTGTGTTGTTCTCCCACGTATCGCCTTGCCGCAGGAAGTCCTGGTGCAGCGCGCGGACGAAAGCGGCCAGCTCCTCGCGGCTGTGGATCTCGTCATCTGGAGCAAGGGACATGCCGGTGAGTATCCGGTGGCCCCGTAGGACGGTCATCCAGGGGGCTGGTTGTTGGTGGTTCTCGTCACGGATCATGCGGCGGCGCCTGGTACCGCGACGCCTCGCACAGGCGGCTGTATACCTGTGGCCGCGTGGGCCCGCAACTGCCAAAATTCTCTGACCGTCCAAGTGCATTATTCAGTGGGGGTGTTGGGTGCAGTCGCTGACGGCTGAGGATCCGCGGCGGGTAGGTGCGTACCGGCTGCTGTACCGCCTTGGTGAGGGCGGCATGGGGCGGGTGTACCTCGGCCGGTCGCCGGGCGGTCAGACGGTGGCGGTCAAGATGGTGCATGCGGGGATGGCCAGTGCGCCGGGTTTCAGGGAGAGGTTCGCGCGGGAGGTCCGTGTGTCCCGGGAGGTCTCCGGGCCAGGAACGGTGCCGTTGCTGGCCGCCGCCGCGGATGCCCCGATTCCGTGGCTGGCCTCCGCCTATGTTCCAGGTCCGTCCCTCGCCGAAGCCGTCCACGACCACGGACCGCTACCCGAACCGTCCCTTTGGCGGCTGCTTGCCGGGCTGGCCCGAGCCCTGAGCACGGTGCACGGGTGCGCTCTGGTACACCGCGATCTCAAGCCGACGAACGTGCTGCTGTCCTCGGACGGGCCGTTGCTGATCGATTTCGGGATCGCCCGGACAGCCGACGACACTGCCTTCACCGCAACAGGCTCGGTGGTGGGTTCCGCCGGCTACATGTCACCAGAACAGGCACATGGGGAGCAGGTGGGCCCCGCGAGTGACATCTTCTCGCTCGGGGCGGTGCTGACCTTCGCGGCCTTGGGGAGCGGCCCGTTTGGGAACGGCTCGCCACCGGAACTGCTGTACCGGGCTGTCCACAATGAACCGAACCTGAACGGCATGCCGGAGGACTACGCCGCAGTGGTGGGCGACTGTCTGGCCAAGAGGCCGGCGGACCGTCCCTCTCCGGAAGACCTGCTGTCCCGGGCAGAGGAACACCGTACAGACGAGCCCTGGCTGCCCGGCCCTCTTGTCCTGGCGATCGCCCGGAAAGCAGAGCAGCTCCTCAGCGTCGAGGCTGAGGACGACGCCACAAGGGCGGGGACAGGCGGCGGGCCACCGCCTCGTACAGCAGTGATCACCGAGGCCGACTCCGGTTCCCGGCCCTGGACTCCGCCGTCGTCCGCCCCGCCCCCGTCCATCCCGCCCCCATCCGGGCGGAGCGCGTACCCGGGCTCCGCCACACCGCACTCGTACGGGCCTCCCGCGTACCAGCCGCCCGCACAGCCCCGCCCGGCAGGACCGAGGACCGTGCCGGCTCGTCCCGGGCCACGGCAACAAGTGTGGGTGAACCCGTGGGTGCGGCGCGGACCCCTGAGCCACCCGCTGCTGAGCCTGTTCGGACTGGCGCCCGCGACCGTTCTGCTGGTGACCGGGTCCAGCCTGAAGGCGATCGCTCGTGATCACACGAGTAGTTCGCTGGAGCTGGGGGGCTGGAAGGACCTGACCGAGTGGGCGATGACGGACGACGGATGGCGGCTGCCGTTGACACTGATCCTCATCGTCATGCTGATCGTGCTGCAGTACTTCCGCGCCCGGCTCGAGCAGTATCCGGTGGCCGTCACCCGGACCTGGAATGTGGCCATCGGGTGCTTCTGGCTCCTGTTGACGGGGACCGTGATCGCGAACTTCCTCTGGCTCATAGGGACGGCCGCGGGTGCCGAGGAGGACGCGGGAGACGGCAGGCTCCTCCTCCTCAGGGGGCTTGTGTCCGCAGTCCTGATGCTGGACGGCCTCGTGACGGTACCGGTCGCGGTGGCGGCCTTCATCCGGGTGCTCCGCGGCGTTTTCGGCGACGTGGCGCGTCCCGTCCATCCCTGATCTGCCTACCGGCTGCCAGATCGTGGCGCCCCTGCCCCCTCACGCGAACACCCGACCCGCCGGCCTCACTCAAACCAGTGCTTCTCCGCACTTCACTCGATCGGGCGAGCGGCGTCTTCGACGACCTCCGTGCCGTTGGGCGTGAAACCTTGTAGACCAGTGCTTCGTGGCCATGATCGACTGAGGCCATGAGTTTGTCGGTGCATGTGTTCGTCGTCGGTGAAGACGACCAGATGAATGTGCTGGATGTCCCGGCGGGCAGTTCCGACCTCGCGGGCTTCGAGAGCTGGCGCACCGTCGTGTGGGGTTCCGAGGCGGTTCGGTCACTGGGCGCGACGTTCTTTCCGGTCCTGGCCGGCGGTGATCTGACAGTCGCCCCGAACCAGGCGGCGGACTTCCTGGCTGAATGTGCCTTGATCCGAAGCAACCTCGGCCTCGTAGCTCCCAGCGCCGATCCGGCGACGTCGCACGCGGAGTACGTACGGCAGATCTCGCAGCGGCTGAGGAACATCGAGGACGCGTGCGAGCGTGCGCGGGGCGTCGCGGGCGGTGTACTCATCTGGTAGCGGGTCCGTTCCGGAGGAAAAGTAGCGGCGACCCTGCTCATGGCGTGGCAGGGTGGCGCCATGACATTGATCCAAGGGGGCAGTGCCGCGTAGGCCGCCCGGCGCGGTGCGCGCCCAGACGCGGTTGATTCGAGGTCGGTTCAGTCAGGTCCGAGGCTTGCGACAAGGAGCCCAGGCCGCTGTCAGGCGCCTGGAGGCTCAGCGGTTTGGGCCCGGGTACCTGAGCGAGGCGCTCGGCCAGTACGAGCGGTTCTTGCGCCGGCCTGGCCGGTTGCTCTACGTGCCTTTGGCGGATTGCCCGTGCCATGACGTGTTGGGGGGCCGGGACCATGTGCAAGCCATGCTTGAGGCGTTGCCACCGGCCGCACGCCGTGATCTGAATCGGATCGTGGCCAAGCTCGACGCGGAGTTCGAGCGGCGTACGTTGCCGGACCCATTCGCGTCCGAACGGCTCTGCGGTGAGTGGTTCGACCCGCCGAGTCGGCCGTGGTGGTACCTGCGGTTGACCAAGCCGTAAGCGAACGCGTGAGGTATCGGCCACTGCCCGCCGCCGGGTGGAACACATCCGGCGGCGGAGACGGACAAGCGGGAGCCGATCCGTATCACGGGGTTCACGCGGGGCGCGATTCTCGAACTCGCGTCCTCCGATCACGCCGGAATCCACCACATCGCGGGGCGGGACGTGCGCCTGGACAGCGGCGGAACCCTGCGCAGGCTCCGCGTCAGGGTGCGCGGGGCTCGCGAATTCTGTCCGTCGAGGGGCCGGATCGGGGCACGGGCGACCGGCGTCGACGTCCTGACCGCGTACGTTCCCGCGCCTGCTCGTCCGAGCGGTCCTGCCGGGGTGCGCTGCCCTGTTCGGGGGTGGCCAGCCAGTATCGACTTAGTATAGCCTTACCTAAGTTTTCGCCCTGATCGACGGGCCGAGATCTCAGGAGCCGGAGGAGTGCGGTGGGGGCTGAAGGCCCGGCGGGGCGGGACGTCCTGAGGCGTGTGGTGGGGGGACAGCGGCGCGATGTCGTCCTCGCGTCGCTCCTCGCGGCCGGGCACCAGGCCGGAGAGGCGCTCGTTCCTGTGCTGATCGGCCTGGTGATCGACCAGGCCGTCGCCAAGGCCGACGGCGCCGCGCTGTGGCTGTGGATCGCCGTGCTGGCCGTCGTGTATGTCGGACTCTCCTTCAGTTTCCGTCACGGTGCCCGGCTGTCGGAGCGGGCCGCCGTGGCGGCGGCGCACGAGCTGCGGACCGCATTGGTGGGACGGGTGCTGAATCCGGCGGGCGGCGCGGAGGCGCTGGGGCTCCCCGGGGCCCTGGTGAACACCGCCACCGAGGACGCCAAGCGGGTCGGCGCCGTGAACGTCGCGGTGATGGAGGCGGCGGCGGCGCTGGCCGCGCTGGGTGTCAGCGCCGCGGCCCTGCTCTGGATCTCCGTACCGCTCGGTCTGGTCGTCCTGCTGGGCACCCCCCTGTTGCTGTGGCTGGGCCATCTGCTGAGCAAGCCGCTGGAGCGGCGCAGCGAGGCCGAGCAGGAACGGGCCGGGCACGCCTCGGGAGTCGCCGCGGATCTCGTGGCCGGTCTGCGGGTGCTCAAGGGCATCGGCGCCGAGTCGGCGGCCGTCGCCCGCTACCGTTCCGCCAGCCGTGCCTCACTGGGCGCCACGTTGCGCGCGACCCGGGCGCAGGCCTGGCAGAAGGGGATGACGCTCACGCTGACGGGTGTGTTCATCGCCCTGGTCGCCCTGATAGGCGGCCGGCTGGCCGCCGCGGGTGACATCAGTCTGGGCGGACTGGTCTCGGCGGTCGGGCTGGCGCTGTTCCTGCTCGGGCCGCTCGAAGTGGTCGGCTGGGTGAACTCCGAGTTCGCCCAGGGCCGTTCCTCCGCCGCCCGTATCGCGAAGGTGCTCGCCGCTCCCCCGGCGGTGGAGCCGGGTCCTGACCCGCTGCCGGTGCCGGTACGCGGCCATGTACGGCTGCGCGGTGTCTCGTACGCGACGCTCCGTGACGTCGATCTGGAGGCCGCGCCCGGCGAGTTGCTCGGGGTGGTCGCCACCGATCCGGCCGACGCGCTGGCGCTGCTGGGCTGTCTGGGGCGCGTGGCCGATCCGGACTCCGGGACCGTGGAACTGGACGGTACGGCCCTGACGGCGCTGGACCCGGCGGAGATCCGGAAGGTGCTCCTGGTCGCGGGCCATGACGCCGATCTGTTCGAGGGCACCCTGACCAGCAATGTGTCGGCCGCCGCGGGCCGGACCACCGAGGTGCCCGCCGCCGCGGGCCCGGCCGGTGACATCGTGACGGCGGCGATGGCCGCGGCCGGCGCGGACGAGGTCGCCGAGGCTCTCCCGCACGGCGCCGGTACGACGGTCACCGAGCGCGGACGGTCCCTGTCCGGTGGCCAGCGCCAGCGTGTGGCCCTCGCCCGCGCACTGGCGGCCGACGCTCCGGTGCTGGTGCTGCATGACCCGACGACGGCGGTCGACACGGTCACCGAGGCCCGGTTGGCCGACGCCGTCAGGGACTTCCGGCGGGGGCGTACGACGATCATGGTCACCACGAGTCCGGCGCTGCTCGCGATGACCGACCGGGTGGTGCTCGTCCAGGGCGGGCGCGTCACCGGAGCGGCGCCCCACGCCGAACTCGTACGGCGTCACGAGAGCTACCGGACGGCGGTCTTCGCGTGAAGCACGAGCACACCGTGCCCGACCCGGCCGCCGCCCACACCACGGCGGAACCCGACCCCGGCACAGCGGCCGACGAACGGGCGCTGCTCCCCACCGCCTCCGCACGTCGCACCCGCGCCGCCGTCCGCGAACTGCTGCGCCCTCACCGCCCGCTGGCCCTCGCCGCCCTGGTCACCACGGTCGCCGCGACGGCCGTCGGACTGGTGGTCCAGCCGGTACTGGGCCATATCGTGGACGTGGTCACCGAGGCGCGCCCGGTCGGCGCGATCACCGTACCCGTGATGCTGCTGGCCGCGGTCGCCGTCGTCCAGGGCGCCGCCACCGGCCTCGGGCTCTCGCTCGTCTCCCGGCTCGGCGAGACCGTACTCGCCCGGCTGCGCGAGCGGTTCGTGGACCGGGCCCTGAATCTTCCCCTGGAGCAGGTGGAGGGCGCCGGCTCGGGAGATCTGACGGCGCGCGTCACCGGCGATGTGTCGCTGATCGCCGACGCGGTCCGCAACGCGCTGCCGGAGCTGACCCGTTCGGTGCTGGCGATCGTCCTCACCCTGGGCGCGCTGGCCCTGCTCGACTGGCGGTTCTTCCTCGCCGCGCTGCTCGCCGTCCCCGTCCAGGCGCACACCGCGCGCTGGTACATACGCAACGCGGCGCCGCTCTACGCCGAGCAGCGCATCGCGTACGGAGCACAGCAGCAGCAGCTTCTGGACAGTATCGGCGGGGCGCCGACGGTGCGTGCCTTCCGGCTGGAGAAGGAGCACACGGAGCGGGTCACCGAGCGGTCCTGGTCGGTGGTGGCGCTGACGATGCGCGGTGTCCAGCTGGTGCTGCGCTTCTACAGCCGGCTGCATCTGGCCGAGTTCACCGGACTCGCGGCCGTGCTGGTGGCGGGCTTCGCGCTGGTGCGTGCCGACGCCGTGTCGATCGGTACGGCGACGGCCGCCGCGCTCTACTTCCACAGTCTCTTCACCCCGGTCAACTCGGCGCTGATGCTGATCGACGACGCGCAGTCGGCGACCGCGGGCCTGGCCCGGCTCGTCGGGGTGGCCGATCTGCCGCCCGCCGTACGGGTGGAGCGGCCCGCCGTGCCGCGCAACGCGTCCGTCGCCCTCGGCGGGATCGCCCACGCGTACCGACCGGGCCATCCCGTACTGCACGGGGTGGATCTGACGATCGCGCCGAGGGAGCGGGTCGCGCTGGTCGGGGCGAGCGGCGCCGGCAAGACCACCCTGGCGAAGATCGCCGCCGGTATCCACCGGCCGTCCGAGGGCACGGTCCGGATCGGCGGCGCGGAACTGGACTCGCTCGACAGGGCCACGCTCCACCGGACCGTCGCCCTGATCACCCAGGACGTGCATGTCTTCGCCGGACCGCTCGCCGACGACCTGCGGCTGGCCCGCCCCGACGCCACCGACGCCGAACTGCGCGAGGCGCTCGACCTCGTGTCCGCGCTGAGCTGGGCCGATCTTCTGCCGGACGGTCTGGCCACGGTCGTCGGCGAGGGCGGGCACCGGCTCACCAGCGCGCAGGCGCAGCAACTCGCCCTGGCGCGGCTGGTGCTGGCCGATCCGCCGGTCGCGATCCTCGACGAGGCCACCGCGGAAGCGGGCAGTGCCGGGGCGCGCGCCCTGGAGAAGGCCGCCGCCCGCGCGGTGGACGGCCGTACGGCTCTGATCGTCGCCCACCGGCTGACCCAGGCCGCGAGCGCGGACCGGATCGTGGTCATGGAGGCCGGACGGACGGTGGAATCCGGTACGCACGACGAACTGCGCGCGGCGAACGGCCGCTACGCGGCACTGTGGGAAGCGTGGTCGTACAGCCGCGAAACAACACCGGGTGACGCCACCCCGGGTGACACCGCGCCAGGTGACACCGCGCCACGCGACGACACACCAGGTGACACCACATCGCGCGAGACCACGTCAGGTGACGCCACACCGTGCGAGACGGCACCAGGTGACGCCCCGTCAGGTGACACCGCGCCATGAGCCCCGAATCTCGCAGCCCGTGGCTCCCCCGTACTCGCCTCCACCTCACCCCCCGCATCCACCCACCAGAGAAGCACCGAACCCGAAGGACCCCTTGAGATGGCCCGCACCCTCCGCACCGACCGGCTCGTCGCCGCGTCCGCGTCCGTACTCCTGCTGTTCGCCACCGTCTCCGCGTGCGGTTCCGACTCGGACACGGGCGCGAAGCAGGACTCGGCGGAACAGGGGAAGGACACGGCGGCGGCCGGGTCGTACCCCGTCACGATCGCCCACAAGTTCGGCAGTACGACGGTCGACTCCGAGCCACAGCGGATCGTCACGGTCGGCCTCACCGACCAGGACGCCGTGCTGGCGCTGGGCAAGGTCCCGGTCGGGACGACGGAGTGGCTGGGCGCGTACAAGGGCGCGCTGGGGCCCTGGGCCGAGGCCGAACTGAACGGCGGCGCGACCCCCACCCTGCTGAAGGACACCGGCACCGGACCGCAGACCGAGCGGATCGCCGCGCTCAAGCCGGACCTGATCATCGCGCTGTACTCCGGTCTCACCAAGGAGCAGTACACGACGCTCTCGAAGTTCGCGCCGGTCCTCGCGCAGCCGAAGCAGTACAACGACTACGGCATCCCCTGGGAACTCCAGACGGAGACGATAGGCAAGGCGCTCGGCAAGGAGGCGGAGGCGAAGAAGCTGATCGACGGAGTGGAGGCGAGCTTCACGAAGGCCCGCGAGGAGAACCCCGCGTTCGACGGCGCGTCGGGCGTGATGGCCACACCGTACGAGGGCATGTTCGTCTTCGGCAGCCAGGACCCGCGGTCACGGATCCTGACGTCGTACGGCTTCGCGCTGCCGGACGGTCTC
The DNA here is from genome assembly GCF_053608565.1 of Streptomyces sp. NPDC055025. Taxonomy (NCBI): domain Bacteria; kingdom Bacillati; phylum Actinomycetota; class Actinomycetes; order Kitasatosporales; family Streptomycetaceae; genus Streptomyces; species Streptomyces sp. NPDC055025. Next base: position 38,451 of record NZ_JBSGVS010000010.1, on the reverse strand, counting down.
GACAAGGCGATCGGCGACAAGTTCGGCGCGAACATCAGCAAGGAGCGCACCGATCTGCTGAATCAGAAGGTCGCGGTGTGGTTCGTGGAGGACGTCGAGAAGAACGCGGAGAAGCTGCACCAGGACCCGACGTACGGGGATCTCGACGTGGTGAAGCAGGGCCGCGAGGTCTTCGTCGCCGAGACGAGTGACTTCGGGAACGCGCTGTCCATGGGGACGGTCCTCAGCCTGCCGTACGCGCTGGACAGGCTGGCTCCGATGCTCGCGGCGGCCGTGGACGGAGACCCGGCGACGAAGGTGGAGCAGCCCGCCTCGTAACGCGGCCCCACTCGGCCCAACGACTCGGCCTCATAGCAGCGGAACGCGGCAGCGCGAAGGGCCCGGACCTCGGGGAACTCTCCCCGGTCCGGGCCCTTCTCGCTGTCCTCCCCCGGCGGACGGTGCCCCCGTGCTCCGTCCGCCGGGACCTCAGCTCACTGGTGGTGAAGGCTCCTGGGGCGCAGATCCGTCCAGTGGGACTCGATGTAGTCCAGGCACCCCTGGCGCTCCCCGGGACCGTGGACGCGCGTCCATCCGGCCGGGATGTCCACGAAGTCCGGCCACAGGCTGTGCTGTCCCTCGTCGTTGACCAGCACCGAGTAGACGCCGTCTGGGTTCTCGAACGGGTTGCTGCTCATGTTCACTTCTCCTCGATACGCGCGGCGGCGCGAGCCACCAGCGCTTCCAGCGCCCGGAACCAGGTCTGCGCGAGGTCCCTGACGTCCTTCTCCTCCAGCACGGCCGCCGGCCAGGACCAGTTGGCGGCCAGGACCGGCCCGTCGGGGCGGTCCTCCGTGACGACGTTGATGCCCAGTGCGTGGCCCTCCCGCATCGCCGGCTCCGAGCCGATGTCCGCCGCGTCCTCCTCGGGGGCGTAGGACCAGTCGGTCGCCTCGGGAACGTCGAAGCGGCCCAGGTAGTTGAACTCGATCCGCGGCGCTTCCAGTGCCGCGAGGACGGGTGCCGTACGGGGGTTGAGATGGCGCAGCATGCCGTAGCCGACGCCATTGGCGGGCAGTGCGGCGAGGTGCTCCCTCACCCGCCGCAGTGCCTCGTCCGCGGCCGGGCCGCCGGCGAGGGCGTCGGCCAGATCGACCGGCCCCGGGTCGAGCCGGACGGGGAAGACGCTGGTGAACCAGCCGACCGTACGGGACAGATCGGCGTCGTCGGTCAGCTCCTCCTCGCGGCCGTGGCCCTCCAGATCGACCAGCACCCCGCCGCTCGCGCTCGCGCCGCGGCGCCGCAGCCAGTCGGCCAGCGCGAGAGCGAGCCCTGTCAGCAGGACGTCGTTGACGCTTCCGCCGAGGACGGAGGGCACGGTGGACAGCAGGGGGCCGGTGCGCTCCGGGTCCAGTCGCAGCTCCACCTCCCGTACGGTGTCCGCCGTGTCCCGTTCCGGGATCAGCGGCCGGATCGGCGGGAGCGGTTCCGCGCCGTCGAGAACGGCCGTCCACAGGGGCAGCTCGGCCTCACGGGACGGCTCCTGTGCCAGTTCGGTGAGCCGGTGCGCCCACTGCCGGAACGGCGTGTCGACCGGGGCGAGTTGGGCCGGACGGCCCTCGGAGACGTCCTGCCACGCCACCGCCAGATCAGGCAGCAGCACCCGCCAGGAGACACCGTCGACCAGCAGGTGATGGGCCATCAGCAGCAGTCGGCCCGGCCGGTCGCCCGTGTCGAACCACACCGCCCTGACCCCCGCGCCGGTCTCCGGGTCGAGCGCCCCCCGGGCCGCACGGGCCCGTTCCGCGACGCACTCGCGCAGGGCGTCGTCGTCCAGGCCGGTGGCGTCGACCCGTTCGACCCAGGTGCCGATGTCGATGGTGCCGGCGGGCGGGACCTCCAGGGACCAGTCGTCCTGGCCCGTGCGCACCAGTCCCGCCCGCAGCATGTCGTGCCGGTCGGCCAGCGCCCGCACCACGCTCAGCAGCTTCGGGAGGTCGAGCGCCGCCGGGGTCCGGACGAGTGCCGCCTGGTGGTAGCCCTTGAAGGGACCGCCCAGTTCGCGCAGCCAGTGCATGACCGGGGTCAGCGGGACATGGCCCGTGCCGTCGTACGGGGTGCGTGCCGCGCCCGGTGCGACGGCGGTCCGCTCGACGGCGACGGAGCACAGGCCCGCCACCGTGCGGTGCAGGAAGACCTGACGCGGAGTGATCCGTACCCCGGCCGCCCGTGCCTGGCTGACGAGCCGCATCGCCATGATGCTGTCGCCGCCGAGCGTGAAGAAGTCGTCGTCCACGCCCACCCGTGCCAGCCCCAGGACATCGGCGAGGACACCGCAGAGGACCTTCTCCTCGGGGGTACGCGGTGCGCGTCCCGAGGAGACCGCCGTGAAGTCGGGCGCGGGCAGCGCCTTCCGGTCGAGCTTGCCGTTGGCGAGTTCCGGCAGCCGCTCCAGGAGGACCACCGCCGCCGGGACCATGTAGTCCGGCAGATGCCGGGCGACATGCGCGCGCAGTCCGCTCGGGTCGGGCGACTGCCCGGCGGCGGCCACCACATACGCCACCAGCTGCTTGCGGGGCCCGTCCTGCCGGGCGCTCACCACGACCCGCGCGGTCTCCGGGTGCGCGGCCAGCACGTCCTCGATCTCCGCCAGCTCGACACGGAATCCGCGGATCTTGACCTGGTCGTCAGCCCGGCCCAGATAGTCGAGCATCCCCTCCGCCGTCCAGCGGGCGAGGTCACCCGTGCGGTAGAGCCGGGAGCCGGGGGGACCGAAGGGGTCGGCGACGAATCGTTCCGCGGTCAGCGCCGGCCGGTCCAGATAGCCGCGGGCGAGCCCGCCGCCCGCGAGATACAGCTCGCCGGGCACCCCTGGCGGCACGGGCCGCAGGAAGTCGTCGAGCACATAGGCCCGGGTGCCCGCCACGGGGCGGCCGACCAGGGGCCGGTCACTGTCGCGTACACGCGCCACGAGCGCGTCGACGGTCGACTCGGTGGGCCCGTACAGATTGAACGCCTCCGTGCCGCGCAGCCCGCGCAGTCGCTCCCACAGCGCCTGCGGTACGGCCTCACCGCCGACGCCGATCACGGCGAGGGGGCAGGCGCCGTCCGCGACGAGCCCGGTGTCGGCCATCTGCGCGAAGAACGACGGTGTCACTTCGAGGAAGTCGAAACCGTGCTCGACGACGGCCGCCGCGAGCAGCTCGGGGTCGCGCCGTGTCTCCTCGGAGACGACATGGACGCAGTGTCCGTCGAGCAGCCACAACTGGGGCTGCCAGGACGCGTCGAACGAGAACGACCAGGCGTGCCCGGCCCGCAGCCGCCGCCTGCCGGTCAGCGCGACAGCCGGTTCGTACAGTGTCTCCCGGTGGCTGTGGAAGAGATTGCCGACCGTCTCATGGGTGATGACGACCCCCTTCGGGCGGCCGGTCGATCCGGAGGTGTAGATCACATAGGCCGGGTGGCCCGGCAGCAGCGCGTTCGCGCGGTCCGTGTCCGTCACATCCCGGGGGTCGTACGCGGCGAGCCCGGCCACGGTCTCCGGGGCGTCGAGCACCAGGACCGGCACCCCGGAGTCCGGCAGCAGCGGGGCGAGCGCGCGGGTGGTCAGGGTCAGTACGGGGCGTGCGTCGGCCAGCATCCCGGCGGTGCGTGCCGCCGGGACATCGGGGTCGACCGGCAGATACGCGGCGCCCGCCTTCTGCACGGCGAGGATCGCCAGCAGGGTGTGGGCGGTGCGGGGCAGCGCCAGCGCGACGATCCGCTCGGGACCGGCTCCCCGCTCGATCAGCAGCCGGGCCAGCCGGTTGGCACCCGCGTCGAGTTCGGCGTAGGTCAGTTCGACACCGTCGGAGGCGACGGCGGGGGCGTCGGGGGTGCGCCGTACCTGCCGTTCGAACAGCGCGGGCACGGTGGTCGGTGCGGCGGGCAGCTCCCGGGCGTTCCACCGCCGCAGTATCCGCTCCCGCTCGTCCTCGCCCAGGATGTCGATCCGGCCGATGGACAGATCCGGCTCCGCCGCCACCGCGCGCAGGACGCGGCGCAGGCGCTCCGCGATCGCTTCCGCGGTGGCCCGGTCGTACAGATCGGTGCTGTATTCGAGGACGCCGTGGACGCCGCCGCCGTCCGCGTGCTCCACGAAGTCGAAGGACAGGTCGAACTTCGCGGTGTCCTGGCCGACCTCCTCCTCGCGCGCGAGAAGTCCCGGCAGCGCCGGACCCGTCGCTCCCGCCGCGAGATAGACGACCATCACCTGGAACAGCGGATGGCGGGCCAGTGAGCGCGGCGGGTTGAGCACCTCCACCACCCGCTCGAAGGGCACGTCCTGATGGTCGTACGCGGCGAGGTCGGCGTCCCTGACCCGGGCCAGCAGTTCACGGAAACCCGGATCACCGGAGGTGTCCGTGCGCAGGACCAGGGTGTTGAGGAAGAACCCGACCAGGTCCTCCAGCGCCTCGTCCGGGCGCCCCGCGATGGGGCTGCCGATGGGGATGGCCGTACCGGCCCCGAGCCGGGTCAGCAGGGCGGCGACAGCGGACTGCATCAGCATGAACATACTGACGCCGGCGCCGCGTGCCAGTTCGCGCAGCGAGTCCGCCAGCTCCTGGCCGAGGGACAGGTCGACGGCGCCGCCCCGGTAGCTGCTCTCCGCAGGGCGCGGCCGGTCGGTGGGCAGCGCCAGCTCTTCGGGGAGACCGGACAGGGTCTCCTTCCAGTACGCGAGCTGCCGGGACGCCACGCTGTCCGGGTCCTTCTCGTCGCCCAGTACGGCCCGCTGCCACAGGGTGTAGTCGGCGTACCGCACGGGCAGGGGTGCCCAGCCGGGCGCCCGGCCCGCCGCGCGCGCGGTGTAGGCGGTGGCCAGGTCCCGGGTCAGGGCCTGCTCGGACCACTCGTCCCCGGCGATGTGGTGCACCAGGACCAGCAGGACGTGCTCGTCCTCGGCCAGCCGGAACACCCGTACGCGCAGGGGCGGTTCACGGTCCAGCTCGAAGCCGTACGCCGCCGCTTCGGCCAGCAGTCCGGCGAGGCCTCCCTCGTCGGCGGGCACGACGTCCACGGGGATCTCGTACTCGCCCTGGCGCAGGATCCGCTGGTACGCGGTGCCGGACTCCTCCGGGAACACCGTACGCAGGGTCTCGTGGCGCTCCGCCAGATCGCCCACGGCAGCACGCAGCGCGTCGGTGTCGAGCGCGCCGGACAGCCGCCAGGCGGACGGGATGTTGTACGTGGGGCCCGCGCCCTCGACCTGGTACAGGACCCAGAGCCGCCGCTGCGCGGACGACAGGGGCAGCCGCTCGGGACGCTCCCCCTCGGTGAGCGCGATGAGCGGGGGCCGCTGCCCGCCGGTCCCCCCCTCTCCGGTGAGGGCCGTGGCCAGCCGGGCCACGGTCGGCGCGTCGAAGACCGTACGCAGCGAGAGGTGCGCGCCGAGCGAGGCACGGACCTTCGCCACCAGACGCATCGCCAGCAGCGAGTGGCCGCCGAGTGCGAAGAAGTCGTCGTCGATACCGACCCGTTCAACACCGAGCACCTCGGCGAACTGCCCGCAGAGGATCTCCTCGGCGGGGGTGCGCGGGCGCCGGCCCGCCGGGCCGGCGGAGAAGTCCGGCGCGGGAAGGGCGGCACGGTCGAGCTTCCCGCTGACGGTCCGCGGCAGCGCCTCCAGGGTGACGAACGCCGCCGGAACCATGTACGCCGGCAGCGCGGCGGCCGTGTGGGTCCGCAGCTCGTCGGGGTCCAGGGTGTGTCCCGGCGCGGGTACGGCGTAGGCGACCAGACGCGGTACGCCCGGGGTGTCCTCCCGTACGACCACGGCTGCCGTCGCCACCCCGGGGTGCGCGCCGACGAGGGACTCGATCTCGCCCGGCTCGATCCGCAGACCGCGCAGCTTGACCTGGTCGTCCGCCCGGCCCAGGAACTCCAGGGTGCCGTCCGCACGGCGCCTGGCGAGGTCACCGGTGCGGTACATCCGCCCGCCGGGAGGGCCGAACGGATCGGCGGTGAACCGTTCCGCGGTCAGCGTGGGCCGGTTCAGATAGCCGCGGGCCAGGCCCTCTCCCGCGAGATACAGCTCACCGGCCACTCCGGCCGGGACCGGCCGGAGCGCCGCGTCCAGGACATGGGCACGGATGTTGGCGAGCGGCGCGGCCCAGGTGCGACCGTCCGCCTCCCCGTGCCAGCCGTAGGAGTCGACGGCGCACTCGGTGGGTCCGTACAGATCGTGGACCGCCGTACCGGGCAGCGCGCGGAGCCGTTCCCACACCGGGGCGGGGGTGGCCTCGCCGCCGACCGCCACGACACCGGGCACATAGCCGCCGGGGTCGAGGAAGCCGTGGTGGGTCAACTCGCGCAGATAGGTGGGAGTGACATCGACGAAGTCCATCCGCTCGGCCACCAGATGCCCGAGCAGCGCGGCCGGATCGGTCATGGTGGCCTCGTCCACGACATGCAGCTCATGGCCCGCGAGCAGCCACAGCATCGGCTCCCAGGAGCCGTCGAAGCTGAACGAGGCGGCGTGCAGGGCGCGCAGGGCGGACCGGCCCGCGGCCCGTTCCGCGGGCTCGATCAGGTCCTGGCGGTGCGAGCCGAAGAGGTTGCTGAGGCCCCGGTGGGTGCCGATCACTCCCTTGGGGGTGCCGGTGGACCCGGAGGTGAAGATGACGTACGCGGCCGACGCGGGACGCGGGGCGCGGCCGGTCCCCCCGGGCTCCCGCTCCTCGGAGACGTCCGGGAGTTCGTCCCCGAGGGTCTCCAGCAGGACGAGTTCCCGCCCTTCCGGCAGTCTCGGCGCGAGGGCGGCGGTCGTGAGCACACACCGGGGCGCCGCGTCGGCGAGCATGAACTCCAGCCGGTGCGCGGGATGGTCGGGATCGAGCGGCAGATACGCGGCGCCCGACGCGAGTACGCCGAGGATCGCGGGCACCATCTCGTCGCGGGGCAGCGCCAGACCGATGACCGTCTCGGGACCGGCTCCCCGGCGCAGCAGCGCGCGGGTGATGTCCTCGGCGCGCTCGGCCAGTTGGGCGAAGGTGAGCCGGCCGCCGGCGGTGACCAGGGCGGTGGCGTCGGGCCTCGCGCGTACCGTCTCGGCGAAGAGTTCGGGGACCGTGCGGGGTTCGACCGGCCGGTCGGTGTCGTTCCAGGTGGTCCGTGCGGCCAGGGCCTCGGCGTCGGTGAGGATCCGCAGCGCCCCCACGGGCTGTTCGGGGGCCCGTACGACCTGTTCCAGCAAAGCCACCAGCCGCTCGACGAGCCCGTCCGCGGTCGGGGGGTCCACCAGGTCGGTGGCGTACTCCAGGAGCAGGGTCAGGGGCCGGTCGCCGCCGTGGTCGACGAAGGTGAAGTCCAGATCGAACTTGGCCATGCCGGTGTCCATGTCGAACCACTCGGTGTCCAGGCCGAAGAGGTCCGGGTCTCCGTCGGGTCGGTAGTGGTAGCCGATCATCACCTGGAACAGCGGGTTGCGGCCCGCCGCCCGGACCGGGTTGACGGCCTCGACGACCCGGTCGAAGGGCAGGTCCTGGTGCTCGAAGGCCGCCAGGGCGGACTCCCTCACCCGGGAGAGCAGTTCGGTGAAGGCCGGATCGCCCGACAGGTCGGTGCGCAGGACGAGCGTGTTGACGAAGAATCCGACCAGATCGTCCAGGGCGGAGTCCGTGCGCCCGGCTATGGGCGCGCCGAGCGGGATGTCGTCCCCGGCGCCGAGCCGGTGCAGCAGGGTCGCGGTCGCGGCCTGGAACAGCATGAACAGGCTGACGCCCTGGGCGCCGGACAGCTCGCGCAGCGCGCTGCCGGTCCCGGCCGGGAGCTGCGCCCGTACCACTCCCGCGCGGCCGGTGAACCGGGCGGGCCGTTCGCGGTCCAGCGGCAGTGCCAGTTTCTCGGGCAGCTCGCGCAGGGTCTCGGTCCAGTAGGCGAGCTGCCGCTCCCCCACCTCCTCCAGGAGGCGGTTCTGCCAGAGCGTGTAGTCGGCGTACTGCGCCGGAAGATCCCGCTCCCACTCCGGGACCCGGCCGGCGGCCCGTGCCGCGTAGGCGACGCCGAGATCGGCGAGGAAGGGCCGGTCGGACCACTCGTCGGTGGTGATGTGGTGCAGTACGAGGGCCACCACCTGGTCGGCGGGAGCGAGCCGGAGCACCTCGGCCCGCAGGGGCAGTTCGGTGCTCAGATCGAACGGGCGGCGCTGGGCCTCCTCGATCCGCGCGGGCAGGTCCGCCTCGGCGCAGTCGGTCACGGTGAACGAGGGGTCGGCCTCGTCGGCCGGGACGATCCGCTGGTACGGCTCGCCCTCGTGCTCCTCGAACCGGGTACGGAGGGCTTCGTGGCGGCCCGCGACATCGCGCAGCGCGGCCCGGAGCGCGGCCAGGTCGAGTGTGCCGCGCAGCCGGAAGACCAGCGGGAAGTTGTACGCGACCCCGCTGTCGTCGGTGATGTGCCGCACCAGCCACAGCCGGCGCTGCGCGGCCGAGAGCGGGAGCCGCTCGGGCCGGACCGCCCCGGGTGCCAGGGCGGGGCGCGCGGGACGGGCGCCGCCGGTGCGGTCCGCGAGCAGCTCCGGGGTCGGGGCCTCGAAGAGATCGCGGATGGCGAGTTCGGCGCCCAGCTCGTTACGGGCGCGGCTGATGAGCCGGGTGGCGAGCAGGGAATGTCCGCCGAGATCGAAGAAGTCGTCCTCGGCGCCGACCCCGGGCAGGCCGAGCACCTCGGCGAACAGCCGGCACAGGATCTCCTCCTGCGGGGTGCGCGGACCGCGCCCCGCGCCCTGTGCGACGGCCGGCTCGGGCTCGGGCAGCGCCCGTACGTCGAGCTTTCCGTTGTCGTTCATCGGCAGCCGGGGCAGGACGGCGAAGGCGGCCGGCACCATGTAGTCGGGCAGCCGCTCCCTGAGGTCGTCGCGGAGCTGCCGTACGAGACCGCTGGCACCGCGCGCGGTGGTGGGCGCGTTGGCGTACGGCGCGTCACCGTCCGCGCGGCGGTAGAGACCGGTGGTCACCCGGAATCCGGTGCCGGTGTCCGTCTCCCGGATCAGCACGGCCTCGTACGCGCCGAGTCGCGCGGACCAGGTGGTGAGCACCCGGTAGCCGAGGCGGGAGCCCAGCTCGCGCAGTGTGTCGGGCTCGACGCCTTCCCGCGCGACGCCGTGCGGACGGCCCTCGTCCAGGGAGCGTACGGCGGCCAGTTCGCCGATCGTCCGGGCGTCGGGCACCCCGACGACGCGCAGCCGCTCGGGACGCCGCTCTTCGAGGAGCCCAGCGAGCGACTCGTGCCCCGCCCAGTCGGTCACCGGAGCGTCGGCGAGCTCCAGGGCGTCGTCGTGACCCCGGTGCAGGACGACGTCGTAGCGGTGCCGCGTCAGTTCGTTCTGGTGACGTCCGGCCTTGGTCCGCAGGTCGACGCCGAAGCCCAGGGTGGTGAAGTAGTCCGGATCGACGAGGAGTTCCTTCTCCAGCGCGATGCCCCGGTCCACGGCCCGCCGGACGGTCGCCGGATCCGTGCCCTTCTCGGCCTTGGTGAGCTGGATGGCCGTCTGGAAGGCACGGGCCAGCCGGAGGTTTCTCACATCGCCGACGAACAGCGCTCCGCCCGGGGCGAGCAGGTCCATCGCGCTGTTGATGACATCGGTCAGATAGCCGACGCTCGGGAAGTACTGGATCACCGAGTTGATGACGACGGTGTCGAAGAATCCGGTGGGAAGACCGTCGACGTCATGGGCGGGCCGGGCCCGCAGCTCGACCTTGGCCGCGAGCTCGGGGTCCTGTCGCAGATCCTCGCCGATCTTGCGGATGACGGGCTCGGCGAAGTCGGTGGCCCAGTACGCCTCGGCCGCCGGGGCGAGCTGCGAGAGCAGCAGCCCCGAGCCGACGCCGATCTCCAGGATCCGGCGTGGCCGCAGCTCACGGATCCGCTCGACCGTGGCGGCCCGCCACTCGCGCATGTGCTCCAGCGGGATGGGCGTGCCGTCGTACGAGCTGTCCCAGCCGGCGAAGTCCTCCGTGAAGACGGCGGTGCTGATCTCGGTGTACTCGGCGGAGTAGATCTCCTGCCACTCACCGATCTGCGCGCGCTCGGCCTCCTCGCGCCTCTCGTCGTCGAGTTCGGCCGGGACGACATAGCCGACCAGGCGCTGGGTACCGGGCGCGGACGGGTCGTCACGCGCGATGACGGCGGCCTGGGCGACCCGCGGGTGCCGGCTGAGCGCGGTCTCGATCTCGCCGAGCTCGACCCGGTATCCGCGCACCTTGACCTGGTCGTCGGTGCGGCCCAGGAAGTCCAGATTGCCGTCCGCCCGCCGCCGTACGAGGTCGCCCGTGCGGTACATCCGCTCGCCGGGCTCACCGAACGGGTCGGCCACGAAGCGCTCGGCGGTCAGCCCCGGCCGGCCGAGATAGCCGCGGGCCAGACCGACGCCCGCGATGTACAGCTCGCCGGGAACCCCGTCGGGGAGCGGACGGAGCCAGGAGTCCAGGATGTGTGCCCGGGTGGCGCGGATCGGGCGCCCGACGGTCGGGGTGGCGCTGTCGTCCGTTCCGCCGCCGAGGGTGTTGATGGTGTATTCGGTGGGCCCGTAGAGGTTGTAGCCGTAGGTGCCGTCGGTGTCGCGGAGCCGGTTCCAGACGGTCTCGGTGACGGCCTCGCCGCCGAGCAGCACGAGCGGCGGCCGGTGTCCCTCCAGCAGCCCTTCCTCGATGAGGAGATGGGCATAGGTCGGGGTGACGTTGACGACGTCGATCCGGTGGGTCTCGCAGTACGCCACCAGTGCCTCGGCGTCACGGCGCAGCTCTTCGTCGCAGATGTGCACCTCGTGTCCCTCGACGAGCCAGAGCAGCTCCTCCCAGGACATGTCGAAGGCGAAGGAGACGGTGTGCGCGACGCGCAGGCGCCTGCCGCCCGCCGAGGCGATGGCCGGGCCGAAGATCTCCTTCTGATGGTTGAGCTGCATGTTCGTCAGACCGCGGTACGGGGTGACGACGCCCTTGGGGTGGCCGGTGGAGCCGGAGGTGTAGATGACGTAGGCGGGGTGGTCCAGGCCGAAGCCGACGCGCACCGGGCCCGCGGGCAGCGCGGTGAGTTCCGCCTCGACGGCCGGGTCGTCCAGCAGGACGCGCGGGACGTCTCCTTCGAGTGTGTCCGAGACCTCGGCGGTGGAGAGCAGGAGCACCGGCTTCGCGTCGTCGAGCATCAGGGCGAGACGGTCGGCGGGGTAGTCGAGTTCCAGCGGCAGATAGGCGGCGCCGGTGCGCAGGACGGCGAAGAGCGCCACGACCATGTCGATGGAGCGCGGCAGTCCGAGGGCCACCACCCGCTCGGGCTCCGCGCCGCGTGAGATCAGCAGCCGGGCCAGCCGGTCGCAGCGCGCGTCGAGCTCGGCGTAGGTGAGCGTCCGGGCGCCGAAGACGAGGGCGGTCGCGTCGGGGGTGCGGGCGGCCTGGGCCGCGAGCAGATCGGCGACCGTCTCGTCCGGGACGGGCTCCCTGGTGGCGGTGTTCTCCCGTTCCACAGCCGCTCGTTCGGCGGGCAGCAGCGGGTCGAGGGCGCCGACGGGAGCGGCGGGGTCGGCGGTCAGTCCGTCCAGCAGGAGGGTGAACCGGGCCAGCAGGTCGTGCGCCTGGCCGCTCTCGATCACATCGGGCCGGTGGGAGAGGGTGACACGGATGCGCCGGCCCGGGGTGACGACCAGGTTCACGGGGTAGTGGGTGGCGTCCACATTGGCGACGGCGGTGGCGCCGTGCCGGTCGCGCAGCACGGCGAGCCGGTCCTCGGTGTCGGCGTTCCGCAGGACGAAGAGGGTGTCGAAGAGGCGGCGGTGGCCGCTCTCCGCCTGGAGGACCCCCAGGCCCAGATACTCGTACGGCAGCAGCTCCAGGCGCTCGGTCTGCACCCGCCGCAGCAGGTCGACGACCGGTTCGGCCGGGTCGAAGGCGATCCGCGCGGGCACGGTGTTGAGGAACATCCCGATGATGTCGGCCACGTCGGGCACCTCGCTCGGCCGGCCCGCGACGGTCGTGCCGAAGACCACATCGGTACGGCCGGTGGCGCTCGCGAGGGTGAGTCCCCAGGCCGCGTTGAGGACGGTGTTGAGGGTCAGGCCGTGGCGGCGCGCGGTGTCGCGCAGCCGCTCGCTCGCCTCGGTGGTCAGTACGGAGTCGAGGCTCTCCGGGACCACGGGTTCGAGCCCCCGGTCGGCGGCGGCCGGGACGAGCAGGGTGGGCTCGTCCAGCCCGTCGAGAGCGGTGTGCCAGGCACGGGTGGCCTCGTCGGTGTCCTGTCGCTCCAGCCAGGTCAGATAGTCGCGGTACGAGCCGGGGCGCGGCAGCTCCGCCGGGTCGCCGCCGCTCTCGTACAGGGCGAAGAGTTCGTCGAGGAAGAGCCAGGCGGACCAGCCGTCCCAGAGGATGAGGTGGCGGCCGATGACCAGACGGTCGCCGCGCTCCTCACCGAGCCGGATGAGCAGGATACGGAAGAGCAGCGGCTCGGTGAGATCGAAGCGGCGGGTCCGCTCCTCGTCCATCAGCGCGCGGAGCCGCTCGTCCTGCTCGGCGGCGGGGACGCCGGTGAGGTCGGTCTCTTCGAGCGGGATCCCGGGGTCGCGGACGATGAACTGCACCGGCTGGCGCAGCCCCTCGCTGGTGAATCCGGCGCGCAGGGCGGGGTTGCGGGCGAGCAGGGTCCGTACGGCGGCGCGCAGCCGGCCGGTGTCGATCCGGCGCGCGAAGTCGAACGACTCGTGGACGGTGTACACGTCCAGGGCGTTCTCGTCGTACGTGGAGTGGAAGAACAGCCCTTCCTGGAGGGGCGCGAGCGGCCAGATGTCCTCGATTCCGCCCGGGGCGAGCCGCTCCACCCGGGCGGTCTCCTCGGCGGTGAGCACGAAGGAGGACCCGGCCGGCCGGTCCGGCTCGCGCGGAGCGGTGGGCGTCGCGGCGGCGGCGAGGGCGGCCGGGGTGCGGTGTTCGAAGATGTCACGGGGGCCGATGTCCAGGCCCGCGCGGCGGGCCCGGCCGGCGACACCGATGGAGCTGATGCTGTCGCCGCCGAGCAGGAAGAAGTCGTCGTCGATGGAGACGTCCGTCAGCTTCAGCACGGCCGCGAAGATGTCGGTGAGGACACGTTCGCGTGCGTCGCGGGGGGCGCGCGCCTCGGCCCGTACGGCCTGTGGTGCGGGCAGGGCCGCCCGGTCGAGCTTGCCGCTCGGGGTGAGGGGCAGGGCGTCCAGGACGACATAGGCCGTGGGCACCGCGTGGGCGGGCAGGACTCCGGTGAGTGCGGCCCGGAGCCCGGCCGCGTCCGGCGCCTCGTTCCCCGTACCGACGACATAGGCGACGAGGGCGTTCTCGCGGACGGTGACGGCGGCCTGGGCGACGGACGGCCGGCGGACGAGAGCGGCCTCGATCTCACCGAGTTCGATCCGGTTGCCGCGGAGTTTGACCTGCCGGTCGGTGCGGCCGAGGTATTCGACCGTACCGTCGGGGCGCCGCCGTACCAGGTCGCCGGTGCGGTACATCCGGCTGCCGGGCGGGCCGTACGGGTCCGCCGTGAAGCGCTCGGCGGTCAGCGAGGGCCGGGCGTGGTAGCCGCGCGCCAACTGGACGCCGGTGAGATACAGCTCGCCGGGGACATCGGCGGGGACCGGCCGCAGACAGGCGTCGAGCACCCGCAGTCCGGTGTTCCAGACCGGCCGTCCGATGGGGACGGCGGTGCTGTCCCGGGATCCGCCGCCGGGGCGGTAGGTGTGGTGGGTGACGTCGACGGCCGCCTCGGTGGGTCCGTAGAGGTTGTGCAGCGGCACCCCGGTGAGCGCGTGCCAGCGGCTCGCGGCGGAGGCGGTGAGGGCCTCGCCGCTGCTGAAGACGCGGCGCAGGGTCGCGGCCCAGCCGGGATCGCCGGTGACGTCCTCCGAGCCGAGGAACGCTTCGAGCATCGACGGTACGAAATGCAGGGTGGTGACGCCCTGTTCGCGGACGAGCCCGGCGAGATAGGACGGGTCCCGGTGTCCGTCGGGCCTGGCGAGGACGACGGCCGCGCCCTCGGTCAGCGGCCAGAAGAACTCCCACACGGAGACGTCGAAGCTGGACGGTGTCTTCTGGAGGACCCGGTCGTCGGGCCGGAGGCCGTACTCCCCCTGCATCCAGGCCAGCCGGTTGCGGACGGCGCGATGGGTGACGACGACGCCCTTGGGGCGGCCCGTGGAGCCGGAGGTGTAGATGAGATAGGCGGGGTCGTCCGGACCTGCCTGGGCACCGGAAGTCCCTTCGGGGGACTCGTCCTTCGGCGTGTCGGGACCGTCCCCCGGTGCGTCCAGGACGAGCGCCGTGAGCCCCTCGGTCTCCGGCAGCCGGGAAACGGAGTCCGCGACGGTGACGACCGTACGGGCACCCGAGTCGGCCAGCATGTGGGCGACCCGCTCGGCGGGGTAGTCCGGATCGACCGGCAGATAGGCGGCGCCGGACTTGAGGACGCCGAGGAGCGCGACCATCAGCTCGGTGGAGCGCGGGACGGCGACCCCGACGACCCGGTCGGGACCGGCGCCACGGGCGCGCAGCCGCCGCGCCAGGGATTCGGCGCGGGCGTCCAGCTCGGCGTAGGTCAGACGCTCGTCGCCGAAGACGACGGCCGTCGCGGCCGGGGTACGCGCCGCCTGCTCCTCGAAGGCGGCGGACAGGGTGACCGGGCGGACCTCGCGCTCCGCTCCGGTGAGCTGCGTCTCCGCCTCGGCCAGCTCCCGCGGCGAGAACAGACCGATCCGCGCGACCGGCCGCGCGGGATCGTCGGCGAGTGTCTCCAGGATCAGGGAGAGCCGGCCGGCCATGGCCTGTACGGCGTCACCGCTCAGCCGCTCGGCGTGGTGCTTGAGGCGCAGATCGAGCCGTCGGCCCGGCTTGACGATGAGGGCCAGGGGGTAGTGGACGGCGTCGTGGAACTCGTGGCCGGTGATACGGACCGTGTCCGACGGGTCCCGCAGATCGGTGTCGGCCGGATAGTTCTCGAACACGAGGAGTGTGTCGAAGAGTTCGCCGCTGCCCCCGAGGCCCGCGATCCGCTGGATCTCCGCCAGTCCGAGGTGCTGGTGGTTCAGCAGTTGGGCCTGCTCGTCCTGGAGGCGGCCGAGCAGCGCCGCGAGCGTGTCGGCCGGCTGCCAGCCGAACCGGGTCGGCAGGGTGTTGATGAACAGGCCCACCATCGACTCGATGCCGTCGACCTCGCCGTCGCGTCCGGAGACGGTCGTGCCGAACACCACGTCCTGCCGGCCGGTGAGCCTGCCGAGCAGCAGGCCCCACGCGCCCTGGACGACGGTACCGAGGGTGACCCCGAGTTCACGCGCCCGCGCGGCCAGCCGCCCGGTGGTCCGCTCGGAGAGTTCGATCCGGATCTGTCCGGGCCGGATCGGCGCGCCGCCGGCCGGGGTCCGCACCAGCCGGGTCGGCTCGTCGAGACCGGACAGCGCGGTGCGCCAGGTCGCACGGGCGGCCTCGCGGTCGAGAGCGGCGACGCGCCGCAGATGGTCGCGGTACGGGGCGACCTCGGGCAGTGCGGAGGCACCGCCGCCGTACGCGGCCATCAGCTCACGGTGCAGGACCGGCAACGACCAGCCGTCCGCGATGATGTGATGGAACGTCAGGACGAGCGCGCCACGCTCGGGACCGTACCGTACGAAAGCGCAGCGCAGCAGCGGCGGCCGGGCCGGATCGAAGCGGTGGGACCGTTCGTCGGCGGCGACGGCCTCGGCGAGCGACTTCCTGACGGAGGCGTCCTGGGCCGACAGATCGACCTCGCGCCACGGCAGTGTGAGACCGCCCGCGATGATCTGCGCGGCGGCGCCGTCGGGGCCGTACTGCCGGAAGGCCGCGCGCAGCGGGGCGTGGCGGTCGAGCAGGGTCCGCGCCGCGGCGCGCAGGGCTTCGCCGTCCACCGGTCCGGCGAGCTCGATGATCTGCTGGACGGTGTACGCGTCGGCGTCGGAGCCGTCGGCGAGGGCGTGGTAGAGGAAGCCCTGCTGGAGCGGGGCGAGCGGCAGCAGTTCCTCGATGAGCAGGGGTTCCGCGCCCTGGATCTCGGCGATCTCGTCCGGGGTGAGGGCGAGGAGGGGACCGTCGGCGGCCTCGGTGCCTCCCTCCGTACGGTCGACGGCGACGGCCGCGAGAGCGGCGACCGTACGGTGCCGGAAGACATCCCGCGTGGTGAGCCGGACACCCGCCTCGCGGGCCCGGACGAGCAGTTGGATGGCGTTGATGCTGTCGCCGCCGACCGCGAGGAAGTCGTCGTCGATGGTGACCGACCGCAGTCCGAGCACCTCGGCGTAGAGCCGGCAGAGCAGTTCCTCGCGGGCGTCGCGCGGGGGCCGGCCCGAGCTGAGGGCCCCGTAGTCCGGTGCGGGCAGCGCCTTCTCGTCGAGCTTTCCGCTGGGGGTGACGGGCAGCCGGTCGAGCGGTACGAAGGCCGACGGCACCATGTACTCGGGGAGCCGTTCCGCGCTGTGGGCGCGCAGGGTCCTCATCAGCGCGGTGATGTCGCGGAAGGGCGCGGGCCGGTTGGCGTACGGGAAGGTCCCGCCCGGCCGGTACGACGGGCCGGGAGGCGTCCGGCCCTCGGTGAGCACGACATCGAGGCGGCCGTCGTCGGCGTGTCCGTTCCAGGTGACCGCGCAGCGGTAGCCGTGCCGGCCCGCGAGCGCGTGGAAGGCCTCCGGGTCGATGCCGTCGGGGGCGGGGGTGCTGCTGTCCTCCAGGGCGCGCAGCGCCGAGAGGTCCTCCCCGAGGCGCCCGTTGGGCACGCCCGTGACACGGACCCGGACGGGCCGGGTGATCAGCAGCTCGTCCAGCGCGGCGAGGCCCTCGATCCCGGACCAGCGCACCTCGCTCTCCCCTGGGACCGACGGAGCGGTGCGGACCGGGCCGGCCTGAGCCGTCTCCCGCGCGCGCAGCACCACGTCGTAGCGGTAGCGGCTCAGTTCGTTGTGGTGCGTGGCGCGCTTGACGAGCACGTCCGCCTCGAAGTCCGGCAGCCCCGGCAGATCGGTGAAGTAGTCGGGGTCCAGGAGCAGTTCGCCCTCCCAGCTCACCGAGCGCTCCACCGCCGCCCGCGGGGCCGTCTTGTCCGGGTCCTCGGAGGCGGCCGGCCGGCGGCTCTCCACGGCGGCGCGCAGGGTGCGCAGCAGCCGGAGGTTGCGGATGTCGCCCACGAAGATCCTGCCGCCGGGCGCCAGCAGCGCCGCGGCCTTGCGCAGCACGTCGGACAGATAGTCCGCGCTCGGGAAGTACTGGGCCACCGAGTTGATGACGACCGTGTCGAAGAAGCTCTCGGGCAGGCCGTCGGTGTCATGGGCGGGCCGGGCGCTCAGCTCCACCCGGGAGGCCAGGCCGGGCACCGCGTCCACCTGGGCGCGCAGCGCCCGTACCGCTTCGTGCGAGACATCCGTACCCCAGTACGTCTCGCAGTCCGGTGCGAGGCGGGACAGGATCAGTCCGCTGCCGACGCCGATCTCCAGAACCCTTCGGGGGGTGCCCGGTTCACGGATGCGGTCGATCGTGGCGTCGCGCCACTCCCGCATCTCGTCGACGGGGATGGGGGTGCCGTCGTACATGCTGTTCCAGCCCGCGAAGTTCTCGCGGACGGACGTGCCCTCGCTGCGGCCCTCGGATCCGGCGGCGCCGTAGAACAGTTCGTGGAGGTCCTTCCACTCCTCGACCTGCGCGGTCCCGTCGCCGGGCCCGCTGTCGAGCGAGGGGACGATGTACGCGGCGAGCCTGCGCTCCCCCGGCCGGTCCTCGCGGGCGACGACCGAGACCTGGTCCACGGCGGGGTGCCCGCGCAGCACCGACTCGATCTCGCCCGGTTCGACACGGAAGCCGCGGATCTTGATCTGGGTGTCGGCGCGGCCGAGGAACTCCAGCCGTCCGTCGGCCTTCCAGCGGACCAGGTCGCCCGTGCGGTAGAGCCGCTCGCCGGGCGCGCCGAAGGGGTCGGCGACAAACCGCTCTGCGGTGAGGCCGGGCCTGCCGAGATAGCCGCGGGCGAGTCCCGCGCCGCCGAGGTACAGCTCACCGGGCACACCGTCCGGGACGGGCCGCAGGCGTGCGTCGAGTACATAGGCCCGGGTGCCGGGGTCGGGGACGCCGATGGGCACGACCGCGCCGGCCGGGGTGTCGGGGTCGCACAGACCGAGGGTGGAGTTGGTGGTGGCCTCGGTCGGACCGTACGCGTTGAACATCATCCGGGTGCGCGCGTACCGGCCCACCAGCTCGGGCGAGACCCGCTCGGTACCGGCCAGCAGGGTCGCGGTGGCGGGCAGCCGGGCGTCCTCGGGCATCGCCGCGAGCAGGGCGGGCGGCAGGATCATGAAGGTGATCCCGTGCGCGTTCGCGTAGTCGGCGAGGGGCGCACCGGGGACACGGAGCTCGCTCGGTACGACGACGAGACGTCCGCCGGAGAGCAGCCCGAGACACAGGTCCCAGAAGGCCACGTCGAAGCTGGGCGAGGCGAATTGCAGCACGCGGCTGCGCGGCCCGATGCCGAAGCGTTCGCTCTGTGTGGCGACGAGTTTGGCGACACCGGTGTGGGCGAGGACGACGCCCTTGGGCCGGCCGGTGGATCCCGAGGTGTAGATGACGTAGGCGGCGTTCAGGACGGACAGCGCGCCGCCGCGGTCGGCGTCGGTGGGAT
Organism: Streptomyces sp. NPDC055025; assembly: GCF_053608565.1. NCBI lineage: Bacteria > Bacillati > Actinomycetota > Actinomycetes > Kitasatosporales > Streptomycetaceae > Streptomyces > Streptomyces sp. NPDC055025. The sequence goes on along the minus strand of NZ_JBSGVS010000010.1, from coordinate 19,812 downwards.
CGTGCGCGGGATTCCCGGCCAGCTCGGCGACGGTTTCCGGGAGGTCGAGGAGGAGGCGGGCGACTCCGTCCTCCGACGGGAGGTCGCCGACGGACCCCGCCGTGGTCAGCAGGCAGACGGGCTCGGCGTCCGCCAGCATGTACGCGATCCGGTCCGCCGGGTAGTCGAGGTCGACGGGCAGATACGCGGCGCCGGACTTCAGTACGGCGACCTCGGCGACGATCAGTTCGGCGGAGCGGGGCAGGGCGAGGGCCACGACCCGCTCGGGGCCCGCACCGCGGGCGATCAGCGCGTGGGCGAGCCGGTTGGCCCGCTCGTCCAGCTCGGCGTAGGTGTACCGCTCGTCCTCGAAGACGAGCGCGATCGCGTCGGGGTGCCGCTCGACCCGCTCCGCGAACATGGCGGGCCAGGTGGCGGCCGGGACGGAGTGCTCGGTGGCGTTCCGCTCGACGAGCAGTCGATGCCGTTCCGGCGCGGTGGTCAGTTCCAGCTCGGCGACCGCCGTGCCGGGGCGGGCGAGTCCGTCCGTCAGCAGGGTCTCGTAGTGGCCCAGCAGCCGGTCGATGGTCGTTTCGTCGAAGAGGTCCTGACGGTATGTCACCCAGACCGACCCCGGCGCGACGCTCAGCGCCAGATCCAGAGGGCCGGTCAGCTCCTCCGTCCGAGCGCCGCCGACGGGAGTCCCGGAGCCGGTGTCCGTGGCCGGGTCCGTCCCGGGCTCCGCGTCGGCGTCCGCGTCGGGCGCGACGGCGGCGGCGATGTCGAAGGCGGTGTTGAAGAAGTGTCCGCCCGCGCGTGTGGGCTCGGGCCGCAGCTCGTCGACGAGGACGGACAGCGGAAGCCGGTGCTCCCCGGCGGCGGCCCGCGCCTCGGTCACCCGCTCCACCAGCTCACGGAACGACGGAGCGTCGCCGAGCTGGACATGGATCGGCAGTGCCTCGTGTCCGACGGTGATGCCGGCCGCGCCGCCGTAGCGGTGCAGGAGCGCGAAGAAGGCGGCGAGAGAGGTCTCGCTCGTCGTCCGTACGGCCATGCTCCTGGTCCGTACGGCCCGGTTCCCCGAGCACACCGCGGGATACGGACGATCGGTCGGCAGCGCTGTCTCGGCCGAGGACACTGCCGGCAAGTCACGCCAGTACCCGATGACTTCTTCGATACCCGACACGTTGGCCGCGCCTCCCCAAGCAGATCAGTCCCCGGGTCGAGCCCGAGTCGCCGTCATACTAAGGTAAGGGTTACCTAATCACATAGAGGTACTCATCTTCGGGGCGCTGAGGCGCTGGCTAAGGTGAGGGCCCGGCCCCGAAGTAAGGACGTTGACGTGGAGAGAGCCCGGTGACCGGGGCGAATGCCCCTCGCGCAGTGCCCAGGGCGCCTCGCGCGGTGCTGCTGGTGGCGCTGCCCGGCACCGTCCTGATCACCCTGTGCCTGCTGTCCATCGCGTTCGGCGCCCTGAGCGTTCCCCTCGACCAGGTGGTGTCGACCCTCTTCGGGAATCCCCCGAACTCCCGGATCGACACTGTCATCTGGTCCGTCCGCCTGCCGCGTACCGCGCTCGGGCTGGCGGCGGGAGCGGCCCTCGGGCTGTCCGGCTGTCTGATGCAGGCCCTGACGCGCAACCCGCTGGCCGACCCGGGTGTGCTCGGCGTCAGCGCGGGCGCGGCCTTCGCCATCGTGGTCTCCATCGGGGTGTTCGGACTGAGCACCGTCCACGGATACATCTGGTTCGCCTTCGCGGGCGCGCTGTTCGCCAGTGTGCTGGTGTATCTGCTGGGCGGACTGGGCCGGTCCGGTACGACGCCGGTGAAGCTGGCGCTGGCCGGCGTCGCCATCACCTCCCTGCTCTCCTCCCTCACCAGCGCCATCGTCCTCACCGATCCCGACGCCCTGAACCGGTTCCGCTTCTGGGAGGCGGGCTCGCTCGCCTCCCAGAACGGCGACAGCCTCGTCCAGGTGCTGCCGTTCCTCGCCGTCGGTGCCGTACTCGCCCTGTCGATGGCTCCCGCGCTCAACAGCCTCGCCCTCGGCGACGATGTGGCGGCCTCGCTGGGAACGCGTCTCGGTCTGATCCGGGTGGTGGGGGTGCTCGCGGTCACACTGCTCACCGGCGGGGCGGTGGCGGTCATCGGGCCCGTGGTCTTCGTCGGTCTCGTCGTCCCGCACATCGCGCGTATCCTCACCCAGGCGGCCGGGATCGGCCCCGACCACCGGTGGCTCCTTCCGCTGTCGGCCGTGCTCGCCCCATGCCTGCTGCTCCTCGCCGACATCGCCGGACGTCTCGTCGCGCGGCCGGTCGAGATCCAGGCCGGTGTCCTCGTCGCCTTCATCGGCGGCCCGTTCTTCATCGCGATGGTCCGCCGCCGCCGACTCGCGGAGCTGTGAACATGACCGGTCTGCTGTCCCCCCGTACCCCCGCCTCCGCCCCCGCCCGTACCGCGCCCCGGCTCCCCGCCCGTGTCGCGTTCCGGCTGGCCCGCCCGCCGGTCTCCGGTGTGATACGGCCCCGGCTGGTCGTCGTCGCCGGCTGTCTGGCGCTCGTCGGCTTCCTGGTGTTCTGCCTCGGCATATCCGTGGGCGAGGTCCCGATCGGCATCACCGAGGTGATGCGGTCCCTGGCCGGGTCCGGCGATCCGGGCACCGATCTCATCGTTCATGAGCTGCGGCTGCCGAGGGCGCTGGCCGGGCTGCTCGTCGGCATCGCGTTCGGAGTCTCCGGCGCCCTCTTCCAGACCATGACGCTCAATCCGCTCGCCAGCCCGGACATGATCGGTATCACCCAGGGCGCCGGTGCCGCCGTGGTGGCCGGTATCGTCCTCGGCTGGGACGCGGGTCTGAGCACCCAGTCGCTGGGCCTGCTCGGCGCGTTGGCCACCGCACTGCTGGTGTACGTCCTGGCCTGGAAGCGCGGCACGACCGGCTACCGGATCGTGCTCGTCGGCATCGGCGTCTCCTGGATCTGCACCAGTCTCACGGACTATCTGATGGCGCACGGCGGCCAGTTCGAGGCACAGGCATCGCTCGGCTGGCTCGTCGGCAACCTCAACGGGCGTGACTGGAACGCCGTCGGGCCGCTGGCGACCGCGCTGGCCGTACTGGTACCGGTCGCGCTGCTGCTCGGCCGCTGGATGAGAACGCTCCAGCTCGGCGACGACGTGGCGAAGGGGCTGGGAACGCCCGTACAGGCGGTCCGTCTGGCCACCCTGCTCGCGGGAGTCGGACTGATCGCGTTCGGCACGGCCGCGGCCGGCCCGGTCGCCTTCGTGGCGCTGGCCGCGCCCCAGGTCGCCCAGCGGCTGGCCGGTACCGCCTGGCCCCCGCCGCTCGCGGCCGGTCTCACCGGCGCTCTGATGGTGCTCTCCGCCGATCTGCTCGCGCGCGAGGTGATCCCGGGCACCGAACTCCCGGTCGGCGTCGTCACCGGAGTGCTCGGCGCCCCGGTCCTGCTCTGGCTGCTCGTCCGTGCCAACCGCGTCGGCTCAGGAGGCTGAACCCGTGTCATCGAATCCCGTACCTCACGCCGGTCCGGATCTGCGGGCCGAGGGCCTGCGGCTGGCGTACGACAACCGTGTGGTCGTCGACGGCCTCGATGTGGCGATACCACCGGGCCGGATCACCGCGATCGTCGGGGCCAACGCGTGCGGGAAGTCCACCCTGCTGCGGGCGCTCGCCCGGCTGCTGTCGCCGCGCGCCGGTTCCGTACGACTGGACGGTCTCGCCCTGCACTCCATCCCGACCCGGGAGCTGGCCCAGCGGCTCGGCATACTGCCGCAGAGCCCGGTCGCGCCGGAGGGGCTGACGGTCGTCGACCTGGTCGGCCGCGGCCGTTCACCGCACCAGACCTGGTGGCGGCAGTGGTCGAAGAGCGACGAGCAGGCCGTCCACGACGCGCTGCGCGCCACCGCCATGACGGACCTCGCGGACCGTCCCGTGGACGAACTCTCCGGCGGACAGCGGCAGCGCGCGTGGATCGCGATGGCGGTCGCCCAGGGCACGCCCGTACTGCTGCTGGACGAGCCGACGACCTATCTCGACCTGGCACACCAGATCGACGTGCTGGATCTGGTCAAGGACCTCAACCGGCACGAGAAGCGCACGGTCGTCATGGTGCTGCACGATCTCAACCAGGCCTGCCGTTACGCCGATCACGTCATCGCGATGAAGGCGGGCGCGATCGCGGCGGAGGGCGCTCCGGCCGAGGTGATCACCGCTCAGACGGTCGAGGACGTCTTCGGGCTGCGCTGCCAGGTGGTCACCGATCCGGTCAGCGGAACGCCGATGGTCATCCCGGTGAGCCGCCACCACGACACGCCCCCGGGGCCGGCCGCCGAGACACCGGACCGGCCCGCGGCCGACACCGCCGCCAACGCCGACACCGACACCGACACCGACACCACGGAACGGCCCGCCGCCTCCGCGTCGCTCTGAGACGGTGGCGGCCCGGGGCCCGTTCGTACCCGGGCCCCGCGCCGCCGTCCGGATCAGGGCACCGGCACCGTGCTCGCCGGGCGGAACGGAGGCAGGCTCCCCGTCTCCTCGTCCTCCGGCGCCGTATCCGGCAGGACCGTCGTACCGCCGCGCCCCGGGTGGAGCAGACCGGTCAGCAGGGCATGGGCGACCCTGCCGTCGAGGACCCGCGCCGTACGGACTCCGGCCCGGACGGCGTTCCCGCACGCCTCCATCTTCGGCAGCATGCCCCCGTCCAGCCCCGGCAGCAGCAGGTCCAAGTCGCCCGCGGTGAGCCGCTCGACGATCCGGTCGCTCTGAGGCCAGTGGGCGTACAGACCCGCGACATCGGTGAGGACCACCAGTGTCCAGGCCTCCAGGGCGACCGCGATCGCCCCCGCGGCCGTGTCGGCGTTGATGTTGTAGACCTCCCCGGACTCCCCGCGGGCCACCGGCGAGATGACGGGGATATGACCGTGGTCCAGCAGCATCCGCACGAATGTGGTGTCGACCTTGGTGATGTTCCCCACCAGGCCGATGTCGACGGCCTCGCCGCCCGCCTCGCCGTACCGCCGCTCGGCGACGAGGGTGTGCGCGTCCTCGCCGGTGAGACCGACGGCGTACGGTCCGTGCTCGTTGAGCAGGCCGACGAGTTCGCGCTGCACTTTGCCGGAGAGCACCATCCGTACGACGTCCATCGTCTCCGGGGTGGTCACCCGAAGGCCGGCCGCGAACCGTGAACCGATCCCGAGACGCTTGAGCTGGGCACTGATCTGAGGCCCGCCGCCGTGCACGACGACCATCCGCACACCGGCGCGGCGCAGCCTCACGACATCGTCCGCGAAGGCGCGCGTCAGCTCCTCGTCCACCATCGCGCTGCCACCGAACTTGACGACGACGGTCCGGCCGCGCAGCCGCTCCAGCGCCGCCGGGGCGGGGAACCCGTTCACGGGCGGGCGGTCAGGTAGCCGCCCATCGTGCGGAAGTAGTCCGTGGCGGCGTGTTCGGTGCCGTCCTCGGTCCGCAGGCGCCTGATGACAAGGCCCTTGCTCCGGCCCGTACGCGCGTCGGGACCGGCGACGATGACCACACCGTCGCCCTCGCGGATGAAGATCCGGCCCGGGGTGCCACCGTAACGCGCCTGCGAGAGCGCCGCCGAGACGATCCGTATGCGCCGGCCGCGGTGATGGGTGAAGGCGTTGGGGTAGGGGTCCGACTGCGCGCGGATCAGCCGCTCCAGGTCCTCGGCGGGCCAGGACCAGTCGATCCGGCTGTCCTCGATGGAACGCTTGTGGAAGAAGCTGGCCCTGGAGCGGTCCTGCGGGACCCATCGGGCGGTGCCGGAGGCGATGGCGTCGAGGGAGTCCGTCACGATCGGGCCGATGAGGTCGACCGTCCTGTGGAAGAGATCCGTGGCGGTGTCGGTGGCTCCGACCGGCACGGACCGCTGGAACACGACGTCACCGGCGTCGAGTTCAGCGTCCATCCGGTGAGCGGTGACCCCGACCTCCGGCTCTCCGTTGATCAGCGCCCAGATCAGCGGGGAGAAGCCCGCGTAGGCCGGCAGCAGCGAATCGTGGACATTGAGCGTGCCGTGCGGGGGCAGGTCGAAGATCTCCGGGGGCAGCCACGTACGCCAGTTGTTCGCCACGATGATGTCGGGGGCCGCCTCGCGCAGTGTCCGCAGCAGTTCCTCGTCGTCGGGCCTGTTCCGCAGAAGTACGGGTACGCCGTGCTTCTCGGCCAGTTCGGCCACCGAGTCGTCCCAGATCTTCTCGTAGACGTGATCGCTCTTGGGATGGGTCACGACCAGGACCACTTCGTGCTCGGAGTCCAGCAACGCTTGGAGGGTCCGGTGACCCCAGGTTTGGTAGCCGAACATGACGACCCGCATGGTGAATCCTTCCTCAAACATTGCAAGGTAAGCCTTACCTTACCTAATATGTAATCACTTAGGGAGGCGATGACGCGGTGAACCCACTGCAGAGCGGGCCGGACTTCATCCATGACGTACTGGGTATCGGCTTCGGGCCGTCGAACCTGGCTCTCGCGATAGCAGTCCAGGAGCACAACGCACGGAATCCGGACAATGAACGGATAAGTGCCGGATTCCTGGAGAAGCAACCCCGTTTCGGCTGGCACCGGGGCATGCTGATCGACGACGCCACGATGCAGGTCTCCTTCCTCAAGGACCTGGTCACGATGCGGGATCCGACGAGCGACTTCAGCTTCCTGTCGTATCTGAGCGACCGGGGCAGGCTGGTGGACTTCCTCAACCAGAAGACGCTGTTCCCGCTGCGCATCGAGTTCCACGACTACTTCGAATGGGCCGCGGCCCGGGTCGGCGATCTCGTGACCTACGGTTCCGAGGTCGTCTCGGTGGAACCGGTGACGGCCGGGGGCGAGGTGCGCTGGCTGGACATCGGCACCCGCGATCCGGCCGACCCCGAGCGGCTGATCGTGCGCCGGGCCCGCAATGTCGTGGTCGCCACCGGTATGGAGCCCCATCTGCCGCCGGACACCGCCCTGTCGGACCGTATCTGGCACAACAGCGAACTGATCCCCAGGGTGGCCGGGCTGACCGGCCGTCACACCCCGGTGCGGCGCGCCGTGGTGCTCGGCGCCGGGCAGAGCGCGGCGGAGGCCGTCGACTATCTGCACCGCAACTTCCCCGACGCGGAGATCTGTTCGGTATTCGCCAAGTACGGCTACACCCCGGCCGACGACAGCCCCATGGCCAACCGGATCTTCGACCCCGAGGCAGTCGACATCTACTACAACGCGCCGCGCGGGGTGAAGCGGTCGCTCTTCGACTACCACCGCTCCACCAACTACTCCGTGGTGGACATGGACCTGATCGAGTCCCTGTCCCGGACCATGTACCAGGAGAAGGTGCGGGGCAGGCCCCGGCTGCGCATGCTGAACGTCTCCCGGATCCGCGAGGTCGAAACACACGACGACCGGCTCGACGTCACCGTGGAGTACCTGCCGACCGGCGAGCGGGAAGTGCTCGCCGCCGACATCCTCGTCCACGCCACCGGCTACCGGCCGCAGGATCTCGGTGAACGCCTCGGCGGGATCGGCAAGCTCTGTCTGCGCGACGAGGAGGACGCGCTCCTGGTCGGCCGGGACCACCGGGTCGTGACCGCCCCGAATGTGACGGCGGGCGTCTACCTCCAGGGCGGCACCGAGCACACCCACGGGATCACCTCGACCCTGCTGTCCAATACGGCGGTGAGGGCGGGCGAGATACGTGACGCCCTCCTGACGGAGCGCCGTACGAGGAGCTTCCCGACCACGGCCGAGGCGCACTGACGCGCCCTGACGCGCTCTGACGCACGCCGGGCGGGCGACCGGTGGAAGCGGACGGGCAACCGGCCGAAGCGGGGAGGTCTTCTTCGCGGTGGTCTTCCTCCGTCCTGGCATGTCGCGCACGCTCACCCCCTCGCACCGTGTGATCCGATGGCGGGCGCGGCCCCGCGGCGGAAGATGCGAAGGATGGGAGCGGATCATGAGCGAAGCAGCAGGAGTCCCGGCGGAGAACACGTATGACGTGATCGTCATCGGCGCGGGCCCTGTCGGCCAGATCGCCGCCGAACGGGCCCGCGCCGCCGGACTGAGTGTCGCGGTGGTGGAGAAGGAACTGGTCGGCGGCGAGTGTTCCTACTGGGCGTGCATCCCGAGCAAGGCACTGCTGCGCCCGGTCGTCGCCGTCGGGGACGCCCGCCGTGTCGAAGGCGCGCGGGAGGCGGTCTCCGGTCCGCTCGACGCGCCGGGTGTGTTCGCCCGCCGCAACCGTTTTGTGCACAACTGGGACGACGGCGGACAGGCCGACCGGCTCGCTGGCGTCGGCGCCGAGCTGGTCCGCGGCCATGGGCGGCTGGACGGGCCACGCCGGGTCGCCGTCACCCCCTCCGACGGCGCGCCGGTGGTACTGGCCGCCCGGCACGCCGTGGCCGTGACCACCGGCAGCGACGCCGTACTGCCCGACCTGCCCGGTGTCACCGAGGCCCGGCCCTGGAGCAATCGCGAGGCCACCGACTCCAGCACGGTCCCCGGGCGGCTCGCCGTCGTCGGCGCCGGCGGTGTCGGTGTGGAGATGGCCAGCGCCTGGCAGGGCCTGGGAGCCGCGGTCACCCTGCTCTCCCGCCGCCCCGGTCTGCTGCCCCGGATGGAGCCCTTCGCCGGTGAGGTGGTCGCCAACGGGCTCAAGGAGGCCGGGGTGGACGTGCGCGTCAATGTCTCCGTCACCCGGCTCAGCCGTCCGGACGGCACCGGACCGGTCACCCTGACGCTGGACGACGGCGGCGAACTGGAGGCCGACGAGGTGCTGTTCGCCATCGGCAGGACCCCGCGCACGGACGACATCGGCCTGGAGACGGTGGGCCTCACCCCCGGGTCCTGGCTGGAGACCGACGAGACCTGCCGAGTACGGGACGTCGAGGCCGGCTGGCTGTACGCGATGGGCGATGTGAACCACCACGCCCTCCTCACACATCAGGGCAAGTACCAGGCACGGATCGCCGGCGACGCCATCGGCGCCCGCGCCACCGGACAGCCGGTCGACACCTCGCCCTGGGGTGCCCACGCCGCCACCGCGGACCGGCACGCGGTACCGCAGGTCTTCTTCTCCGACCCGGAGGCGGCGGCGGTCGGCCTCTCCGCCGAACAGGCCGAGCGGGCCGGTCACCGTGTGAAGGTGGTCGATGTCGACCTCGGCGAGGTCGTCGGCGCGAGTCTGTACGCCGACGGCTACCAGGGCCGGGCCCGTATGGTGGTCGACCTCGACCGAGGCCATCTGCTCGGGGTGACCTTCGCCGGCCCCGGTGTCAGTGAGCTCCTCCACTCCGCCACCGTCGCCGTCGCCGGGCAGGTCCCCGTCGAACGGCTCTGGCACGCCGTGCCCTGCTTCCCCTCGATCAGCGAGGTCTGGCTGAACCTGATGAAGGCCTACCGGGACAGCGTGTGACGAAGGCCTGCCGGGACTGAGTCCCGTGCCGGCGGAGCGCGCTCTCTCAGCGGGGGTTCTGCCAGGTCAACGGGGTGGCCAGGCGGATGAGGTCGACGACGTTCCGGTCGGGCTGCTCAAGAGCCGCCTGGCCGACGACGCGGAGTACCGCCAGAAAGGCCGCGGCCAGGAACCGCGCCTGAAGACCGGCGTCCGGTCCGGCACGGAAGCGCCGCTCCACCACGGTGGCCAGATCCCGTTCGAACGCGGTGTAGGTGGCGACCAGTTCGGGAAGCAGCGAGGGATGCGTGCGCAGCGTTCGGTAGCGTCGCTCATCGGCGGCGCTCCCCGGCCGTTCACCGCTCATCTGCTCGGCGGCCCGGGTCAGCGCCTCCAGGGGGGATTCGAGCTCGGGGCGGGCGTGGACGAGTTCGACCAGCCGCGCCACTTGTGTCCGGTCACGGTGGAACAGCGCCTGTTCCTTGCTGGAGAAGTAGTTGGAGAACGTGCGCCGGGAGACGAAGGCCGCGTCGGCGATCGCCTCGACCGTGAGGTTCTCCACCCCGTGCTCCATGGCGAGCCGTACGGCCGCGTCATGGAGTGCCTGACGGGTCGCCGCCTTCTTCCGTTCACGCAGACCTGCGGACATCACCCGGTGAGCATAGCCCCGGAGCGCAAACATGCACACAGGGCAATCTTGCGCGATGGGAAGATTTTTGTGAGGCTACGGAGGCCGCTCCAGTGGCTCACCACCACGGTCCGCAGAGAGGAACAGGACACCCCTATGTCCGCCCCCCACACCTCGCCCTCCCCCACCGGCCCGCGGGATCCCGGATTCGACCCCGAGGCGCTCCGGGCCCGCTACCGCGCCGAACGGGACCGCAGGATCCGGCCCGAGGGCACCGGGCAATACCAGCGCACGGCCGGGCGGTTCGGCTACTACGCCGACGACCCGCACGCCGATCCGTCGTTCTCCCGCGACCCGTTGCACGACCGGGTCGAGGCCGTCGTCATCGGTGGCGGACTCGGCGGACTGCTCGCCGGCGCACGCCTGCGCCAGGCGGGCGTGGACTCGATCCGGGTGATCGAGCAAGGCGCGGACTTCGGCGGGACCTGGTACTGGAACCGGTACCCCGGCATCCACTGCGACATCGAGTCGTACGTCTATATGCCGCTGCTCGAAGAGGTCGGCTACCTACCGAAGTGGAAGTACGCGCCCGGCGAGGAGATACGGCAGCACGCGCGGGCCGTCGGACGGACCTTCGATCTGTACCGCGACGCCTGTTTCCAGACCCGGGCGACCGAATTACGCTGGGACGAGAACGAGTCGGAGTGGATCGTCGGCACCGACCGGGGCGACCGGATGCGGGCACGCTACGTGGTGGTGGCCGGCGGAACGCTCAGCCAGGCGAAACTCCCCGGCATCCCCGGCATCGAGACCTTCAAGGGACACACGTTCCACACCAGCCGCTGGGACTTCGCGTACACCGGCGGTGACGCCGACGGGAATCTGCACCGGCTCGCCGACAAACGCGTCGGCCTGATCGGCACCGGCGCCACCGCCATCCAGTGCGTACCCCATCTCGGGGCCGGCGCGGAGCGGTTGTACGTGTTCCAGCGCACGCCCTCCTCGGTCGACACGCGCGGCAACCGCCCCACGGACGAGAACTGGGCCGCCTCACTGACCCCCGGCTGGCAGCGCCGCCGCATGGACAACTTCCTCACACTGGTCACGGGCGGCCGGGCGGACGAGGACCTGGTCGACGACGGCTGGACCAGCAGCGCCCGGCTCCAGCAGAAACTCATCCCGACCAACAGCTACGCGGACGTTCCGGCGGACGAGCGGGAACACGCGTACGAAATGGCCGACTTCCAGAAGATGAACGAGATCCGCGCCCGGGTCGACGCCGTCGTCGAGGATCCGTCGGCGGCGGAGACGCTCAAGCCCTGGTACCGCTACATGTGCAAGCGGCCCACGTTCAGCGACACCTATCTGCAGACGTTCAACCGGCCGAACGTCACCCTGGTCGACACGGCCGACAGCCACGGTGTGGAACGCGTCACCGAGAACGCCGTGGTGGTGGGCGGGGTCGCCTACGAGGTCGACTGCGTCATCTTCGCGACCGGCTTCGAGGTCGGTGCCTCCGCGATCCTCAACGGATCCCTGCCGGTGCACGGCAGAGGAGGCGTCACCCTGGCTGAGGCGTGGAAGAACGGTCCGAGGACGCTGCACGGCTTCTACAGCCACGGCTTCCCCAATCTCTTCCAGCTCGGTCCGCTGCAGAACGCCAGTGCCGTCAACTTCGCCCATGTCCTCGACGAACAGGCGATCCATGTGGCCGAAGTCGTCGCCCAGGCGCGCAGGAGGCGGGCCCGTTATGTGGAGCCTTCCGGTGAGGCGGAGGCGGCCTGGGTGGCCACGATCCGCCAGAAGAGCGCCGACCTCTACAGCTTCCAGGCCGAGTGCACCCCCGGCTACTACAACAACGAGGGCATGCCACGGGAGCGCGGCCAGTCCTACGGGGACGGGCCCGTCGCGTTCCATGAACTCCTCAGGCACTGGCGCGAGGACGGCGGGATGACGGACGTCCTCGTCGGGTCCGAGTGAGAGGGCGCGAGAAGGTGACGGAGTCGGGGACCGCGTATCCCAGCCGATATGACAAGACCGGCCGTGAGCGGCCCACGAGCAGCCGCTGGAAGGTGAAGAGGCTCAATCCGCCGAATCCGCTGTGGGGTTCGAACGGTGTCGCCTTCGGGCCCGACGGGCGCCTTTACGTGGCACAGTTCCTCGCCGGCCGGATCAGCGCCGTGGACCCGGTCAGCGGGGACGTCGAGGTGGTGGTGCCGATGGACGGTCCGGTCCGGTCGCCCGACGACCTCGCCTTCGGGACGGACGGCTCGATGTATATCGCCGACCTGGTGCCCGGCAGGGTGTGGCGGCGTACTCCGCACGGCGAATACAGCCTCGTGTCCGATCGGATGAAGGTCCCCAACGGCATCACCTGTGTCGGAGACCGGCTCTTCGTCAACGAGATGAGGATGAACGGCCGGCTGATGGAGCTGTTCCCCGACGGCCGTGACCCGGTGGTGCTGACCGACGGACTGGCCCTGGGCAACGCGATGCAACTCGGTCCGGACGGTTGTCTGTACTACCCGCACATGATCAGCGGTCAGGTCTGGCGTCTGTCCCCCGACGGCGGTACACCAGAACTGGTCGCGGAGGACGTGCACGAACCGGTCGCCGTACGCTTCGACCGGGGTGGCGTCATGACCGTCCTGTCACGCGGCGCGGCCGGCATCGTCACCCGGATCGACCTGCACGGAACCGGCTCCCGTTCGATCGTCACCAGCGGTGTCGTGGGTCTGGACAACGCGGCCTTCGACGCGGAGAACCGCATGTTCGTCTCCAGTTTCGCGAGCGGCGGCGTCACCGAGATGCACCCCGACGGGCGGACCCGGGAGATCGTTCCCCGCGGACTCGACGGCCCCTTCGGGGTGACGGTCGATCTGGCGGGCACGGTCTACGCGGCCGACCACTACCGGCTGGCCGGCCCCGAGAGTCCGGTGGAGGGCGACGGGAGCGGTGTGACGACACACGCCCTCATGCCCTTCGCCCACGGGATCGCGTCGGAGGGCACACTCCTGCACCTCACATCGCAGTACGGCGAGGTCCGGACCTACGACTCCGAGCACCGGACGACGCGGGTACGGGCCAGAGGACTGAACCGGCCCATGGGGATCGCGGTGGACCCTGGCGGCCGGCTCGTCGTCGCCGAGTCGGACGCGGGCCGGGTCCTGGCCATCGATGAGCACGACACCGTCACCGTACTCGCCGACGGGCTCGAACACCCCGTGGACATAGCCTTCGACGCCGAGGGGCGCTGTTATGTCAGTGACGACCGGACCGGGGCGGTGTTCCGGATCGGCGACGGGGAGACGACGGCCGTCGCGGAGGGTCTCGGCGCGCCGCAGGGACTGGCCGTCCTGGGCGAGGAGTTGTTCACGGTGGAGACCGCGCCGCGCCGGCTGCGGGCGATCTCCCTCACCACGGGGGAGAGCAGGATCGACGCCGAGAACTTGGCGGTCGGAGCGCCCCCCGGCCTCACCGCCCGAACCGAACCGGCGCTCTTCACCCACGGTATGCCGGGCTTGCCCATCCGGTTCGCCGGCCTCGCCGCCTCGCCCGACGGCTCGCTCCTCCTCTCGGCCGACGGCGAGGGCACCGTACTGAGGCTGTCGCCGTCCCGGGCTCACGGCGCCACCACCGGCAGCGGGAGCACCACTCCCGACTGACCGTTGCCCCGCTCGTCAGCAAGCCGACCAGTCGGAAAGCCAGGGAGCCAGGGAGCCGGGCAGCCGGGCAGCCGGGCAGCCGGGAAGGAACACATCATGATCAGCACCGATCTGGCAGGACGCGCTGTCATCGTCACCGGGGCGGCGTCCGGTATCGGGCGGGCCGCCGCACTCAGGTTCGCGGACGAGGGCGCGAGAGTTCTCGTCGCCGACCTCGACCAGGAAGGCGCCGCCTCGACCGTCGAGGAGATCGAGCGGGCGAAGGGCACCGCCCTGGCCGTCGTCGGTGATCTCGGCGAACAGCGGGTGGTCGACGAGGTCGTGGGCAGGACCGTCGAGGCCTTCGGCGGTGTGGACGTCCTCGTGAACAACGCCGGTGTCATGGACCGTATGTCAGCCGTCGGCGACACCGACGACGCCGAGTGGCAGCGCACACTGCGCGTCAACCTGACCGCACCGTTCATGCTCACACGGGCGGCCTTGCCGCACATGCTGGCGGCGGGGCGCGGCTCCATCATCTTCACCGCCTCCGAAGCCGGTCTCCGCGGCAGCGCGGCCGGTGCCGCGTACACCGCCTCGAAACACGGCGTCATAGGCCTCGTCAAGAACCTCGCGGTGATGTACCGGAAGCAGGGCATCCGCGCCAACGCCATCGCGCCCGGTCCGACCGCGACGAACGTCAAGGTCGACGCGGTCCCCGGAGCCCATGGCCCCGCGACGGTCGGGCAGCTCATAGGCGCCACCATCGGCCGGATGGGCAGCGCCGAGGAGCAGGCCGCGGCCATCGTCTTCCTCGCCTCCGAAGCGGCGGCCTTCATCAACGGCGCCATTCTGCCGGTCGATGACGGCTGGGCCGCCATCTGACCGGCCTCCCGCACCTGGAGACGCCCGCCGGACCGGTGAAGGCATCGCCCGCAAGCCGCTTCCAGCCCCTTCCGGCTCTTTCCAGCTCCTTCCAGCCCTTTCCGCTTCACCGGAGGCCGGGTGATCTCCTCGTCGCGATGCTCCGTAACGTGAGCTTCCGACGGGACCGGTCCCGGTCACCCCATGACCGAGGTCATGGACGGGTGTCACACCCACCACACATGACGAAGAGAGCCAGCCGCATGACCACCGTGCACGGATCGACCATCGACATCCCCACCCAGGACGGCATCGCCGACGCCTATCTGACCCACCCCGACGACGGCGTCCCGCACCCCGCCGTCCTGTTCTACATGGACGCCTTCGGACTGCGCCCGCACTTGACGAAGATGGCGGACCGTGTGGCCGCGGCGGGCTACACCGTCCTGGTACCCAACGTGATGTACCGCCACGGACGGGCTCCCGTGGTGGAACTCCCCGAGTTCATCAACCCGGCCGAGCGCCCGGAGATCTTCCAGAACCTCCGCCCGGCCATGCAGTCGCTGACACCGGAGGCGGCCATGCGTGACGCCGGTTCCTACCTCGCGTGGCTGAGCGCCTCGCCTCTGACCATGGACGGACCGGTGGGTATCACCGGCTACTGCATGGGCGCCGGCCTGGCCCTGCGCACCGCCGGCACCTATCCGGACCGGGTCGCCGCCATCGCGGGCTTCCATGGCGCGTACCTGGCGAGCGAGGCGCCGGACAGTCCCCATCTGCTCGCCGACCGCATCACCGCCGAGGTCTACTTCGGCCACGCCGACCAGGACTCCGCGATGCCCCCGGAGCAGATCGACCGCCTTGAGGACGCTCTCACCGCCGCGGGTGTCGTGCACCACACCGAGGTCTACGACGGCGCCCACCACGGCTTCACACAGGCCGACACCGCGGCGTACGACGCCGGGGCCGCGGACCGCCACTGGAAGGCACTCCTGGACCTGCTGGGCCGCGCCCTCTGATCCGCGCTTTCTGATCCGCGCTTTCTGATCCGACGGGACAGACGTCCCTTCCCGCTTCCGGGTCCGGTCCTCCGGCAGCACGACGGCCCGTCACAACACCGCCCGTTCCACGGGCGCGGGTCTTGTGCCGTCCGCCGTGACCGGGGTGAGGGGGCGGCGCGCGCCCGGCTCACCGCCCCCGCCGCCCCCCACCACCAACAGGACGCCCGTCCCCCCTGACACCCTGACACGGGCGTCACGGCGCCGGATTCAGGCGGACGCCTCCGTCAGCTCGGTCATCTCCGCGTCCGTCAGCCGGAAGTCGCTCATCGCGAGCAGCGGGGGGAGCTGTCCGACCGTACGCGCGGACGCGATCGGCGCGACCACGGTGGGCCGTTGCGCCAGCCAGGCCAGTGCGACCGTCGCCATCTCCGCCCCGCGCGCCTCGACGATCTTGTCGAGCGTGGCGAGGACCCTGGCGGCGCTCTCGGACTCCAGATACGGGGCGACCCGGTTGAGCCGGACGCTGTCCACGGACGTGCCGGGGCGGTACTTGCCGGTCAGGAAGCCCGCGGCGAGCGAGAAGTAGGGGAGGCAGCCCATACCGTGGCGCTCGACGATGTCCTGCAGCTCGCCCTCGTAGCTGTCCCGCGAGACCAGGTTGTAGTGCGGCTGGAGCGCGGCATAGCGTGCCAGACCCTCGCGTTCGGAGAACGCGAGGGAGGCGGACAGACGCTCAGGGCTGATGTTGGAGGCGGCTATCGCACGGACCTTGCCCTCCTTCACCAGGGCGTCGAGGGTGGTGATGATCTCCTCGACCGGCACGGACGTGTCGTCGAAGTGTGTGAAGTAGAGGTCGATGTAGTCCGTGTCGAGCCTGCGCAGCGAGGCCTCGGCCGCTGCCCTGATGTTGGCGGGCGCCAGGCCCTTGAACTGCGGGTGGATGCCCACCTTGGTGGCGACGACGACATCGGAGCGGTTGCCGCGCGCGGCCATCCACTTGCCGATGATGGTCTCGGACTCGCCGCCCACATTGCCCGCGGCACCCGCGGTGTAGGTGTCGGCGGTGTCGACGAAGTTCCCGCCGGCGGCGACGTAGGCGTCAAGGATCGCGAAGGACTCTGCCTCGTCGGCGCCCCAGCCGAAGACATTGCCGCCGAGGCAGAGCGGGTGAACCTTGAGATCGGACGAACCGAGCGTCTTTCGTATAGTCATGCGCTCAGTCTTTCGTCATCTGATACCTGACACCACCCGACACTGCCCGCACCCCGGCGGCCGGGCAGGGAGCCGGGGCGCACTGGCCGTGTCACCCTCGACCGTCACCTGGTCGTCCGGCTCCGCGCATGATTCTTACGCGACCCAGCAGTACAGCCCCTGGTGCTGCCTCGCGGCGCTGCGGGCGAGTGCGGCCAGATCGCTCAGGATCTGACCAGCCACATCCGCCTCGATGACCTCTCCGTCCTCCGCTCGCCGCCCGACCCACGAGGCCGCGATCTCGTGCAACCGCAACCGCTCCGCCCGGACGAGGGCCGTGAACAGGACGTGAGAGACCACAAAAACGACACAGCCGTCATCGGCCTCCCCAGCGATGACGCGCGGCTCACCGGTGTCGACGCGGTCCTCGAAGTCGCCACCATCAAAGAGGCACTCCCACTCGACCACAGCTTCCTCAGGATCGAAGTTGCCGCACGAAAGCGCTTCGAAGACACGTCCCGGCCCGGTCCCCAGCGCGAGAGCGGCTGACGCGTCATCCGGGGCGACGAAGAACTCAACGATGATGCTCACCCGTGCATGATGCCCGACTCCGATCAAACCCCTTCAGAATCAATCATCTGGAGTACCCACTCCGAAGCACCACCTCAGCCAGGCCTCACCCCCTGGTCTCGGTCGGTGAACCGGGACACGACAGGTAATGCCTGGTGAGGAGCGGTGAACCGTCTGTGCACGAGCTGCCGCCGGGGGCGGCGCGTACGGCGTTCGCCGCGCGGTCACCCCGACGCCAAGATCAACCCGCTCGGATCCATAAAGGGAACATCGGCGCAACACTGTGCGTCCGGAACATGAAGGGTGAGGAAATCTTCGAATCCATCGCTGGTTTTCATCGACGAATCTCCCACGAAATGACGTTTAATATCGCGACCCGTCCAACCGACTGAGACCCCGAGGTACCCGTGGCGCCGCTCAGCAAGCTCTACCAACAGATCAACGACGTTGTGCTTCCGGACGCGATCCCTTACTCCCAGGTGAGCGCGTGGGAATTGCGTTTTCTCTACCTGTTGGGACGCCATCGGCTGACGGGAGAGGGCAAGGTGATCGAGCTGGGGTCGGGCGGCGGCGGCTCGACGTACGCGTTCGCGCTCGGTCTGAAGGAGAACCCCGCCTTCGACGAGAGAAAGAACAAGCTGCACGCGTACGACTTCTTCCGGGTCGGCAAGGGCACCTTCGCCTCCGAGAAATTCTTCTCCGCCGGGGTCGCGCCCGAAGACAGCAACTCCTTCCTCGACGACTTCAAGGACAAGCTGAACCCGTTCATCGACTTCATCGAGCTGCACCCCGGCGACATCTGGCAGACGTCGGACCCCGAGGACCACAGCCCCATCGAGTTCCTGCACGTCGACATCGCCAAGACCTCACGGGTCTTCCGCTGTGTGGCCGAGCGCTTCCTGCCCCGCCTGGAGCCGGGCTCCGTGCTGCTGCACCAGGACTTCGCCAGCCCCCGGCTGCCGTGGCTGCACTACAGCACAGGTCTGCTGCTCCCGTACATCGAGATCGCCGGGCCGCCCATCCGCTCCACACTGGCCTTCGAGGTGGTCAAGCCCATCCCGCAGGATGTGCTCCAGGCCATAGCCGAGGACGCCTTCGACATCGACGAGAAGCTGAAGCTGATGTCGGCCGTCCAGGACGTCGTCGACCGGGATTACACCAAGGGGATCCCGTTCAAGGCCGTGATCGAACTCGCCAAGGCCTATGTCGCCCACTACGAGGGTGACCACCGCCGCGCCTGGAAGATAGCCAAGCCGCTGACCTCGGACGAATACCTGAGCCGGACCCGCAAGGACCACTTCGCCCAGCTGGAGAAGGCGCTGAAGGAGGCCAAGCCCAGCGGCGGATCCTCTGGTCTCGCCAAGCTGGTCAAGAAGGTGACGGGCAGGGCGTAACCGCCGGCTGGTGGCGGGGGGCGCGGAAGCGCCCCGGGGTGGTGGCCGGCGCCGGTACGCAGACCGGGGGATACCGGCCGCGATCATCGTCGTGGCGACCACGGGCGGCACCTGGACACAGGTCCCGCCGGTGCCCGGCCCATCCCCAGCCACCACGCACCAGGCCACCACGCACCACGCCACCGAGGCCTGTCCCGCAAGGACCTGTCCGGCTTGAGGGCCTTGAAAAGGGCGCGGCGGGGCCACACCGATACTGTGCGGAGGCTGAGGTTCGCAGGAATGGCGAAGGCTCCGGGGGGCCAGTGGGGACGCGGCAGGCTGCCTGTGGAGAACGCGGGCGACGGCGACCTGTGTCTCTTCATCGAGCCGTACGGTGAGGACTACTGGCTGAAACCCGGGGAGGTCTTCACGGTCGCACCCGACGCCGAGGGAATCGATGTCTGGTTCTCCACCTCTATCTGGCGGGAGGGCATCACGGTGTGGCTCTATGAGGACGGCGACCCTCACAAGATTGTCCTGGAGTACGCGGTCGCGGATGCCAACGGCACCCGGCTGGAGTGCGGTCACCAGAGGCCTCCGAAGCCCGCTGACTCCGACGCGGCCGAGCTGGAGTGAATCCCTCGGTCACCGGCTCGGAGCAAGATGGTACGGCTGGGCGATGGCGGGCATGGCGGGAGACCGATTTGACGGACGACGCGACCGGCACCGGCCTTCAGGAGGCGTCGGAGGCCGGTCATGTCTTCGGTCCGCCGATCCGGCGGATCTTCCGGGACGTCGTCGTCGATCGCCTGCGGGGCCTTCGGCCTCCGCAATCGGCGATGTTGTTCAGTCCTTCGGCGGACCCGTCCTGGAACGACAGGGGCTTCCTGCGCGACTTCTACAGCGAGATCCTCCACCAGGACACCTGCCAAGCGGACACCGCCGACGGCGTCGCCCTGCTTTCCGCCCTCGCCACGGACGACCGAGTCCCGCCGCGGCACCGGTTCGAGACGGTGAGCCTCCTGTTCGGCATCGCCACCGTCGCGGAACGCCATCTAGGGCCTCTCGTTTGGATCTTGCTGGGCTCGCGTGCCCTGGCACCGCGCCTCGCCGCGTTGTCGTCGGTCGCCTACGCTCCGCGTGGACTCCC